>JANWVF010000053.1 GCA_025056965.1 Thermoflexales bacterium
TGGATCGAGCGCACGGTCTTGCCGCCCGGCCCAATCACCGAGCCGAGCTTCTCCGGGTCAACATTGATGACCAACATGCGCGGCGCATGCGGCTTCAGCGTCGGGCGCGGTTCGGGGATGACCTGCAGCATGCGCTCCAGAATAGCCAGCCGCCCTTCGCGCGCCTGCTCCAGCGCCTGCTGGAGCACCTCGGTCGTCAGGCCGGCGATTTTGATATCCATCTGCAGGGCGGTGATGCCCTTCTTCGTGCCGGCGACTTTGAAGTCCATGTCGCCGATGTGATCTTCTAGCCCTTGGATGTCGCTAAGGATGGCATAGCCTTCCGAAAGGCCGCCCGGCGCCGTGACCAGCCCCATGGCGATGCCGGCGACCGGCGCGCGGATCGGCACGCCGGCGTCCATCAGCGCCAGGGTGCTGCCGCACACGCTGCCCATCGAAGTCGAGCCGTTAGATGAAAGCACCTCACTGACCACGCGCAGGGTATACGGGAACTCTTCTTCATCGGGAATGACCGGCAGGAGCGCCCGCTCGGCCAAGGCGCTGTGGCCGATCTCGCGCCGGCTGCTGCCGCGCAACACCTTGGCCTCGCCCGTCGAGAAAGGCGGGAAGTTGTAGTGGTGCATGTAGCGCTTCTCTTCTTGCGGATACAGGCCGTCGAGCGGCTGGGCATCTGCCTTGCTGCCGAGTGTGACGATCGAGAGAATCTGCGTCTCGCCGCGGGTGAACAGGCCGGCGCCGTGGGCGCGCGGGCTGAGATGATCGCCTACCTCCACCCAGATTGGCCGAATCTCCTTCAAGCGGCGTCCATCCGGTCGAACGCCATCGCGCAGGATGCGCGTGCGCACGGCTTCGCTGGTCACGTCTTTCACCACCTGATGCAACTCATCGGCGTTCACATCGCCGATGGATTGCATTTGTGCCAGCACTTCGCCCTCGATCGCATCCAAGATGGCTTGGCGCTCGGCTTTCTCCAGCTCTTGGTCAATCGTCTGTTGGACGCGATCGCCCAAGGCCTCGCGCACGCGCTGGTTGAAGGCTTCATTGCGGCCGAACTTGGGATAGTCGGCTTTGGGCTTGCCCACTTCTTGGCGCATCACGTGTTGCACGGCGATGAATTCCTGAATCGAATCGTGCGCCAGCTTGAGCGCGCGCACCATCGTCGCCTCATCCACTTCGTTCGCGCCGCACTCGACCATCACGATCGCGTCCTTCGTGCCGGCGACGCGTAGGTCGAGGTCGCTATATTGCATCTCCGGAATAGTCGGATTGACGATCAGCTCGCCGTTGATGAGGCCGATGCGCACGGCGCCGACCGGGTTGTCGAACGGCACATCGCTGACCATAAGCGCGGCGCTGGCAGCGTTCACGGCGAGTACGTCAATGTCGTTGATCTGATCATGCGACAGGGCGGTCACGATGATCTGGACGTCGTTGCGCAAGTCGTCGGGGAAGAGCGGGCGCAACGGCCGATCCACCAAGCGTGCGATGAGGATGGCTGCCTCGGGTGGGCGACCTTCGCGGCGGAAGTAACTGCCGGGAATGCGACCCGCGGCATAGAGTCGCTCTTCGTACTCCACATTGAGCGGGAAGAAGTCAATCCCCTGCCGCACGGCTTTCGACATGGTCGCCGTGGCGAGCACCATCGTGTCGCCCATGCGCGCCGTCACCGCTCCACCTGCCTGAAAGGCCAGACGCCCTGTCTCGATGCGGATTTCCTTCTCGCCGATTCGCGCCACATAGATGTGATTGGGCGGAATCGGCGCTTCGACGATGCGCGTCACATCTGTAGACATGTTAGAACCTCTCCTCAGTAAAGGTACTGTAAAGGTGATTGACGATATGCACGGCAGTCATGTTGCGCATGTAACCGCGCACACCATGCGCCGATGCCGATCGTTGAACAGATGTGGGAGGGAGGGGAGCGGCTAGAGGTTAGAGGTCAGCCGCGAAATAGCTTGCCAGCGCTTGACTTCTCCGGTCTTCCGAAGCTGGCCTCTAACATCTACGCCCGCTACCCTCTCGCCCTGAACTTGTAGAGGCACATGTGCTGTGCCTCTACGACAAGAACTAAGCTATTTCCTCAGTCCGAGTTTGGCCAAAAGTTCCCGGTAGCGAACCGGATCCTTAGCCGCCAGATACTTGAGATGGGCACGCCGCTTGCCGACCAGGACGAGCAAGCCATGCCTTGAACTTTCGTCGTGCTTATGAACTTTGAGATGTTCGTTCAGTTGGTTAATCCGCCGCGTGAGCAGGGCAATCTGCACCTCCGATGAGCCGGTATCGTTAGGATTGACCGCAAATTGCTCAATAATCGCAGCCTTCTCACCTTTGCTGAGAGCCACGGATGCTTAAACTCCTTTCTTGAAACGCGCGGATCCGCTCAAAGGCGCAGATGAGCCGCGCAGGCTGAATTGGCATTGTTATTTTACCATTAACTCGCATTGTCAGCACCGCGCCCGTCGCGGCAGCCCCAACTTCCGGCTCATGCTCCCGGCCTGCGCCGCGCGGCCGTCCCAGAGACCGCACGGGGCAAGTGAATCCTGATGACTAGAACGAGCTGGGCTTCCTTTGGGGATTGGAAAGTTCGGGGGCAGAAAATTTAAGGTTGTGCGCCCCCATGCTGTCGAATTTGTGATAGGATCACGCGCATTTTGCAACCGGGTTTTCGATGCGGTACGGCGCTCTGCTCAAGCAGGGCAGCTGGGGCCGCGAAGGAGGAATAGCTTCGATATTAGATGGACAAGTTCTTGCAGCGTGTGGACGTAGGCGCGAACGTGCTGCGCGCCGCAGAGACGAACCTTTCTACCCTTCCGCATGCGAACTCAGCGCATGCCATCGGCATCGGGATCTTCGCAGAGTATCCCGCAACGCTCAGCGATCATCCGATCTGGCACATCCCAACCCCGGCGCTCATCCTCTCCCCAGCCCGCGCCGTCGAAAATTTCAAGTCCATCCAGCGCGCCTTTCCCGGCGCTACGGTTGGATACGCGATGAAATCCAACCCTCATCCTTCGCTGCTGATGGCACTCTCGCGCGTGGATGATGCCTGGTTCGAGGTGGCGTCAAAAGCAGAGATTCAGGCGCTCTTAGATCTCGGCGTGCCGGGCAGTCGCATGTTCTTCAGCAATCCGGTCAAGCAACCTGCCCACATTGCGTTTGCCGTTCAAGCCGGCGTGCGTCTGTTTGCCTACGACTCGGAGCATGAAGTGGAGAAGCTGGCGCAGTTCAACCCTCCGGATGACCCGCTGGAGGTCTACGTGCGCATGACCGTGACGCACCGGGGGGCGCTGTGGCCGCTCACTCACAAGTTCGGCGTAGAACCACGACGCGCGGTCCAGTTGCTCAAGCTGGCCGAATCGCGCAACCTCCGGCCGGTCGGCCTGGCCTTCCATGTCGGGTCGCAGTGCGTGCGTCCGGATACGTGGGCCGATGCGCTGCACGAGATTGCACCGGCTTGGAGGATGGCGCGCGAGGCCGGCCTGTCGCTCGACTTGATTGACATCGGCGGCGGCTTCCCCGCGCCCTACACCGGCCCGACGCCTCAGCCGCAAGAGATCGCCGATGCCGTCTACGCCGTCCTCGAAACCTGCGTGCCGGGTGCCAAACGACTGTTTTTGGAGCCCGGACGAGGCGTGAGCGGCAGCGCTGCCGACATGGTGCTGGAGGTCACCGGCTTGGCGCAGCGACCCGACGGCCAGACCTGGCTGTATGTGGACGGCGGCTACTTCTCCGGCTTGTATGAGATCCCGGACGGCATTCGCCCTGCCGTCCGGCCGGTGATCCGTGAGACGCGCCCCTTGCGCATGCGCACATACCGCTTGGCCGGACCGACCTGTGATTCGCTGGATACGCTGTTTGAGATGCGTTCTCCGGTCGAACTCCACGTCGGCGACAGATTAGTGCTCAAGACGGCCGGCGCCTACGTGTATTCGGTCAGTTCACCGTTCAACGGCTTCCCCTTGCCCGAGGTAATCCTGGCAGACGAGTGGATGCTGAACCTAGACGAGTTCAGCGGCATCTGCTAGCGCCGCGCGTCAACCCAAGTTGACACAGAGGCTGTTCCCGGTGTCGAGCCTGGAGCAGCCTCTTCTTCTTTGTGTAAAGGCGCGCGACGCTTTCATCTGCCGAACACGTCGCCGCCCGCAACTACGCAAACAGGTCGCGATTGGCAACAATCCAATCCCATAGCTGCCGCGCGCCTTGCTGTATGCCGACCTTTGGCGTCCAGCCGAGCAACCGTTCTGCCTTACGGTTGTTGCTGATGAACACGCGCTGGTCGCCCGGACGCCAATCGGCATACGTCACCGGAATCTTGCGGCCGGCCCAGGCTTCGAGCAACGGCCCGGTCTCCGACCAGATGCTGAGCGTATTTGCCGGACCTCCGCCGATGTTGAAGACCTCGCCGGCTACGCTGTCTATGCGCGCCCAGGCAGCGTCATAGGCCGCAATCAAGTCGTCCACGTGCAACATGTCGCGCACCTGCTGGCCGTCACCGTAGATGGTGATCGGCCGTCCTGTGACCGTTGCGATCATCAACCAGGCTAACCAGCCTTGGTCTTCCAGTCCGAACTGGCGCGGGCCGTAGATCGTGCTTTGGCGGAAGACTACGGTGCGCAAACCGTAAATGCGCGCATAGTCGCGCGTGTAGAGGTCGCCGGCGCACTTGGAGCACCCATACGGCGACTTTGGATCCACCGGCCGGTCTTCTCCAATGCCGTCGGGATAGTCGCGATAGCGATAACGCGCGCCATCCAGCACGACGGTCACGTCCTCCAATCCGCCGTATACCTTGTTCGTGGAGGCGTAGATCATCGCCGGCGGCTGCGGCTGTAAGCGGATGGCCTCCAGCACATTAAATGTGCCGAGCACGTTAATCTCGAAGTCCGCGCGCGGGTCGAGCAGACTGTGGGTCACGGTGACTTGGCCGGCCAAATGAACGACTAAGTCCGGCTGGGTTTCGGCCAAAATCTCGCACAGTCGCTTAAAGTCGCGGATGTCATCTTGGTAGAAGCTCAGGCGGCCATCGCAGCCGGCTTCCACTTTTTGGCGCAGCCAATTGAGGTTGTGCTGCGTGCGCGGTCGAGAGAGATTATCTACCAGGATAACGTGATTGCCTTGGTTTAGATGATGAGCAGCGAGGTTGCAGCCGATGAACCCGGCTCCACCGGTAATGAGCACGCGCATGGATAGGCTAAGTGATTATAACGACGCAAGCTGATCTGGTTTCCCAACGTTCCATTCCCGATTTACACTTGCGCCCGCTATGAGCAGCATTTCACTCCGAGATCGCATCGTATTCATTACCGGAGCGAGCAGCGGCATCGGCGAAGCCTGCGCGCGCGCTTTCGCTGCGCAGGGCGCGAAGCTGGTGCTGTGTGCCCGGCGCTACGAACGCCTGCAGAAGTTGGCCGAGGCGCTCCCCGTCCCGACCCACATCTTCGCCCTCGACGTGACCGATCGGCGAGCCGTCGAGACCGCCGTGGCAACGC
This sequence comes from Thermoflexales bacterium, assembly GCA_025056965.1. Lineage (GTDB taxonomy): Bacteria > Chloroflexota > Anaerolineae > J036 > Brachytrichaceae > JAAFGM01. The sequence continues at coordinate 5,490 of JANWVF010000053.1, forward strand.
TCCCGGACGAATTCCGCGCCGTTGACATTCTGATCAACAACGCCGGACTCAGCCGCGGCCTGAACAAGTTTCATGAGGGCTCGGTTGAGGACTGGGAGGAAATGATCAACACCAACATCAAGGGCGTGCTCTACGTGACGCGCGCCATTTTGCCGGGCATGATCGAGCGCCAACGTGGCCACATCATCAACCTAGGCTCGGTGGCCGGACACTATGCCTACCAGAACGGTGCGGTGTATTGCCTGTCCAAGGCGGCCATCAAGTCACTCACCGAGAGCCTGAAGCAAGACTTGCTCGGCACGCCGATTCGAGTGTCGTCCGTGGATCCGGGCCTGGTCGAGACCGAGTTCAGCATCGTGCGGTTTCACGGCGATGTCGAGCGGGCCAAAAAGGTATATGAGGGGGTGAAGCCGATGACGGCCGACGATGTGGCCGACGCAATCGTCTTCTGCGCCACACGCCCGCCTCACGTCAATATTAACTTCATGGTGATGATGGCCGTCGGCCAATCCACGCCCACCACGGTCTATCGCCAGCCTATTCCCGGCATTTCCTGAGTCGCTGTGATGCCGAGCATGGCGAATGTGCAGCGTGCGCTCTTCCGAGTACGCGAGCGCATGGCCGAAGCCTGCCTGCGCGCCGGTCGCTCGCCCGACGATGTGACGCTCGTCGCGGTGTCCAAGACCTTTCCGCCGGAGGCCGTGGTCGAGGCCGTCGCCGCCGGTCAGCGCGAATTCGGCGAGAACTACGTCGAGGAGGCGACGGAGAAGATGGCGCGCGTGCAGGCGCTGTTGGCCGAGACAGCGCCCGACGCGGACCTGCACTGGCACTTAGTCGGCCATCTTCAGTCGCGCAAGGCGCGTGACGCGGTCGGGCGCTTCCACTTGATCCACTCGGTGGATTCGCTCAAGCTGGCCGGCAAGCTGAACGACCGTTGTGCGGCGCAGCGCATCGTCCAGCCGATATTGTTGGAGTGCAACGTCAGCGGTGAGGCCTCGAAGAACGGCTTCCCACTGCACGGCTGGGAAGGCGACTCGGCGCTATTCGCCGCCTTCGCGGATCAGGTCGCCCAGATCGCCGCACTGCCCCATCTGCGGGTGCGCGGCCTCATGACTATGGCGCCGATCGTCGAACGGCCGGATGAAGCGCGGCCGGTTTTCGCCAGCCTGCGCGCCCTGCGCGACGCGCTGCAGGCTCGCCTGCCGGGGCTGGCGCTCGATCATCTCTCCATGGGGATGACAGACGACTTCGAGGCGGCCATCGCCGAGGGTGCGACCTTGGTGCGCATCGGCCGGGCGATCTTCGGCGCACGAGAATGAGCATGGCACAGCAATCCCTCTTTCGATCGGCGCTCGGCGAAGCCTTCGACCGGTTAGCGCCGGTGTTGAAGCGCCACTACGACTTGGCCCCGGAACAAGAAGCCATCGTCCAAGGGCCGATGCGCGCTTGGAATCGCTTCGCCTGGGCGCGCGCCTTCGCGCCGTTCATGCCCATCCCGGCCGAACGGGTGCAAGTCTGCGTGCGCAACCGCGGCCTGATGGACCGCGGTGAGGTGTGCTACGAGTGGCAGCGCGAGTTCCGTTACCCCAATGGCGTCGTCCTCAGCTACACGCTCACCCGCCCGGCCCGGGGTGGCTCGCCGGCCTGCGTGCTCGACACCTTTAACCGTCCGCCGAACGTCGCGATTACGCTGGCGCTAGAAGTGAGCGCAGACGGAAGCGCGCTGCGCCAGATGAGCGTCGGTCCGCAGTTTGTCATCCGCGGCACGCGCTACGTCGCGCTGCCTCGCCTCTTGCACGTTCGCAGCATCGCCGTTGAACGTGCCGTTGACGAGCACACGATCCATACTGAAGTCGTCGTCAGCCACCCGCTCTTCGGGCAGATGTTCGGCTACAGCGGCACGCTCGAAGTGTCGTAGCGCGCCGAACAAGGTAGAGCGTGACCGTAACTCATGGGGACGTTCTGCAATGAGTGGCCTGGCGAATCTGCTCAAGTTTCGCTGCCGACTTGACTGCGACTAGGTTAGCATACTTTCGGCCGGGCAATTTGTGGATGAGCGCATCATCGTCTCGAACGTGTGTGATTTCGAGTTTGCCCTTCAACTTGCTTCGCATCTCGTAAATCACGAAGCCCAGTGTTCTGAGTAGCTTCAGATACTCGTGCGGATGGCTGCCGGCTTCGACCAGGCCCTTGGGCCAAAACTCAGTCATGAGGACAACTTGCTGCGAGCGAGACAGGGTCATCTTTGCCCCTTGAATGACATGGTGCTCGTAGCCCTGCACGTCCAGCTTAACAAAGTCAACCTGTTCGATGCTCAGCTCCTCACAAACCTCATCCAGCGTCACACCAGAGACGTGTTCAGTCGGCCAGTTTTCTAGCCGCCCTTGAAAGGTGCCTCTGTATAGCCGGTTGTCGCCACTGTTGTCCGGGTTTAGGCGCAGCTCGTAGTTGCCGGCGCGCGCAGTAGCCGCCTTCGGGATCAACACAACGCGTGGTGCATCGCTGCCGCGCAAAACACGGTTACGGTTAACGTTAGATTGCAACAATTCAAAACTGCGATGATGTGGCTCGAGCGCAATAATCATCGCATCGGTGGGCATAGCGTGGACGGCAAGCGTCGTGTATAACCCAATGTTCGCCCCGACGTCCACAAAGACCTTACTTGTGCCGATGACCTGTCGGAAGAAGAGAACCTCTTCCACTTCGTAGATGCCGAGGGCGATCGCACTCGAAACAACAGGGTCACACGGGTTGAGGATGAGTTCTGCTTTGCCTACCGTAGCGACCTCTGGGATGAGGCGCAGTAGCAAACGGTTGACCAATTGCCTGGACCATCCTGTGCGACCAGCTTGGACGTAAATCCACTCTGCGATCTCAGCTGTGAGGGTCATCGTTGGTCGGTGCTGCAGATGATAATCCGAAGTGTGCGTGCGAACGTCGCCTATGGAAACGAGCTAAGCGTGCGGCTCTCGCCAGCAAAAGAGCCGTGCCTGCCATCAGTGACATACCCATCAGCGGCACCCGCCAGTCTCGGACAAGCCAAGTGACCATCTCGCGGCCGGCTTGAACGAGATCGAAGGGGTAGAGCAAGGCCATGCGTATGATGCCTTCGGCATGCATCCCATCCTGGATGACCCGGTGCTGCTCGCCAAAACGCGGGTGATGGCGACCTAACTGGATGACCAGGCTCGCTTCGTTAGATGGTTCAACCAGCCGGAAGGAGAGGGCATGGCTTGCTCTGCCGCTCGGCAGACCGAACCAGAAAGCGTAGCCGCTGAAGTAAGCATTCTTCATCGGGCGACCTTGTGCACAGAATACATCTGCTTCGGTGTGAGCGCAGGCTTCCAGCGACAGCGTCGGCGGCGCAGTGCTCCACAGCAACAACCCGTTGGCCATCGGCAGCGTCGGCGAGAGCACCTGGGTAAAAGCAGGTTGCCTGGCCGAGAGGCGCACGTCCTTGACCGGCTGTCGGCCGAATTCTTGCACAACGGCGTTGCGCGATAGGAACAACGTCACACCCGCCATGCACGCACAAGCAAGCAGAGGCACCCCGAGCATCACCCGCGCGAATGACCGACGCAATTGGACAAACGCGAAGGTCTTACTAACACCTGATACAGCGGCAACGAGCAGCATTAACCAGGCCGTGACTTGCGCGCTGCGCAGCAGACTCCAAAGCGCCTCAGAGGGCTGCCTAAGCCCGAGCGGCGACAAGTCCATCACGACTTCAAACTGAGCAAATCGAAACTGGCTCGACCCCAGTCCGAGCAGTCCCCAACCCAGGTCGCGGTGCATTCCGAACAGCAGTGCGCCGAAGGCAATCTCGC
>JANWVF010000133.1 GCA_025056965.1 Thermoflexales bacterium
CTGGTCGTCTTGCCGCGCATCATGTTCGATCACCCCAACGGCGTCGCGCTGGATGACGTTTCGCCCGCAGACATCGCCCGCGCTCTACATAAGCCGGTTGCGTTGGCTGATTGGATGGGTGACGTAGTGGACGCGTTCACCGGCAACAATAAACTTGTCTTCACGCCGTACTCGGTCGCAACCGAACCACGAATCGCGCGTGAGGGCGGCTGGGCTGTGGAGAAGTATCTCTAGCCGCCTACGCAGCTACGCTTTAGTCCAAAGGAGTCCGTAACACACAAAAGGGTTCTGCTATGCAACACTTCAGGAGACGACATTCCATCCTCGCCCTCGCTGCTGCGACAGCGATTGCTATCGGCGGCGCGCATGGTGCGCGCGCCCAGTCACAAGGCGTCGAATTGGTCGTGACATCGCCCACCCTCAACGTCCGGAGCGCGCCCAGCACCGGCGACAGCATCATCGGACAGCTCACCTGTGGCCAAAAAGTGATCGCCGACGCCAAGACGGCCGACGGCGCTTGGTATCGCATCAACTTCAACGGACGCACCGGCTTCGTCTTCGCACAGTTCGCCGTCCCCGGCGGCACCTGCGCGACGGCTAACGCGGCGCCCGCGCCGGCAGCAGCGCCGGCTCAGGTGGCCGGCGGCAGCAGTGTCACGGTGACCTCCGAAGTCTTGAATGTGCGCAGCGCACCGAGCATGAGTGGCGCGATCGTCGGCCGGCTGAAGCGCGGCGATGTCGTGCAAGCAACCGCCAAGACTGCCGACGGCAGATGGCTGGAGATCGTCTACAACAACGGCAAGGCGTATGTCTTCGCGCAATACACCTCATTCGGTGGCGCCGCGCCCGTTGCAGCCGCAGCCGCGCCGGCGCCGGCTGCAGCACGAGGCAATTGGACGTTCGAGCTGGGCGGGCACATGGGTAGTACTGCGGTCTTCCCACAGATGCGCGACATCGGCATGACCTGGGTGAAGTTCCAGACGCAGGATACCGACATCCCCGGTCGAATTGCTGCGGCCAAGGCTGCCGGCCTGAAGGTGCTGATCGGCGCCGTCGGCGAACGGTCGCGCGCGGCCGACCCCAACTACCACAAGGAGTTCGCTGCGTATCTGGCTGATCTGGTCAGACAGGGCGCGGACGGCATCGAGGTGTGGAACGAGCCGAACCTCGACCGCGAGTACGGCGGCCCCGGCAACGGGCAGGTCAATCCGGAGAACTACGCCAACATGCTGCGCGAGGCCTACATCGCGATCAAGGCGGCCAACCCGAACGCCCTCGTGATCGGCGCAGCGATGGCGCCCACCGGCTACTTCGGGGGCAACTGCACGAACGCCGGCTGCGATGACGCGCCCTTCCTACAACGCTTGGCCGCCACCGGCGCCGCGCAGTGGATGGACTGCATCGGCGCGCATCACAACGGCACGATGGTCGGCCCCGACCAGACCAGCGGCGCGCCGGTGGCCAACGACCATCACCAGTGGTACTTCTGGGGCACGCTCAACGTCACCTACAACGCCTTCGGCGGCAAGATCCCGGTGTGCTGGACCGAGCTGGGCTACGTCACACCGGAGGGCATCGGGCCGATCATCGCGCCGAACTTCCAATGGGGCAACAACATCACGCTTGCACAACAGGCGCAATGGCTGGCGCGCGCCGCGCAGCTCTCGCGCGATAGCGGCAAGGTGCGCCTGATGATCATCTGGAACATGGACCGCCGGCAGTACGATGCCGAAGATCCACAAGCCGGCTACTCGATCTTCCGCCCGGATGGCTCATGCCCCGCGTGTGCCACGCTGAAGGCGGTGATGGGGCGGTAGGCAGGCAACTAGCCAAGAAGTTGAATCCGAAAGGTGAGAAGCAGCCATCGGCTTCTCACCTTTCACACATACGGGCCCCGCGCAGGGCGCACTCTCCAACAGGGGCATCACGCAGATTTGCGCGGTGGATGAATCCGCGCGCAACGCAAGCGAAGCCTGCCGTGCGCCGGCCTAGCCGAACATCGCCCGCGACTTCAGTCGCCGAGAATTTTGCTCCGGGCAGAGATACACCCTTCGCGCACCCGGGCGCAGCGCCTGCGACTATCATCACACCATGTGCGGCATCATCGGTTATATCGGCCCTCGAAACGCGACCTCGGTCATCCTCAACGGCCTGAGGCGCCTGGAGTATCGCGGATACGACTCCGCCGGCATCGCCATCCTGGGCGCTCACGGCATCCACGTCACCCGCGCCGTCGGCAAGCTGTCGAATTTGGAATTGAGAATGAAGAATGAAGAAAACGATTCTCAATTTTCAATTCTCAATTCTTCATTCTCAGTTGGCATCGGCCACACGCGCTGGGCCACGCACGGCGGCGTGACGGAGCACAACGCGCATCCGCATCTGAACGACGCCGGCACGGTCGCCGTCATCCAGAACGGCATCATCGAGAATTTCGTCGAGCTGAAGCATGAACTCCAGGCCGAAGGCGTGCGCTTCCGCAGCGAGACGGACACCGAGGTGATTCCTCACTTGGTGGATTTGTATATGAAGGCAGGCATGCCCTTCGTGCGTGCTGCCTTCGCTGCCATCGCCAGGCTACAGGGCTCAAACGCCGTGGTCATGATGAGCGCGCAAGAGCCGGACAAGTTGATCGCCACACGGCTGGGCAACGCCGGCGGCATCGTCATCGGCATCAACCCCGACGAGGCCTTCGTGGCCTCCGACATCCCCGGCATCCTGGATTACACGCGCAACGTGATCTTCCTGGAGGACGGAGAGGTTGCCATCGCGCAAGCTGGCCAGGTCGGCGTGTACCGGCTGGACGGCGCGCCGGTGAGTAAACAACGCCACGTGATCGCCTGGGATCCGGTCAGCGCCGAGAAGGGCGAGTACCGCCACTTCATGCAGAAGGAGATCTTCGAGCAGGCGCGCGCCGTCACCGACACGCTGCGCGGCCGCGTGAACTTCGAGACCGGCGAAGTCACGCTCGAAAGCCTGGCGTTGACCGACACGGGGACAGGGCGACACGGGGACAAGGGGATCACCCAGTCACCCGGTCGCCCGGTCACCTTGTCAAGGATTGCCACCGTCGCCTGCGGCACGTCCAAGCATGCGGGGCTGATCGGCAAGTTCCTGATCGAGCGCATCGCGCGCATCCCGGTCGAAGTGGACTACGGCAGCGAATACCGCTACCGCGATCCGATCGTCGAGCCGGGCATGGCCGTGCTGGGCATCACGCAATCCGGCGAGACGGCCGACACACTGGCGGCGATGAGCGCCGGCAAGGAGCGCGGCGCGCGCTTGTGGGCGATCGTCAACGCGATCGGCTCGCAGGCCGAGCGCATGGCCGAGGGCGTGATCCACATGCGCGCCGGCCCGGAGATCGGCGTGTGCAGCACCAAGACGTTCCTCACCTCGATCGTGGATCAGTACTTGCTGGCGTGCGCGCTGGCACAACATGCTAACGTTCAAACGTTCGAACGTTCAAACGTTGACTCATTTTCTTTAGCGCGCGACCTCGCCCATCTGCCCGGCCTGATCAGCCAGACGCTCAAGCCTGATCCGATCTACGAGGCGCTGGCCAACCGCTTCCACGACCGCCGGCACTTCCTCTTCCTAGGCCGCGGAATCAACTACCCCATCGCGCTGGAAGGCGCACTCAAGCTGAAGGAGATCAGCTACATCCACGCCGAAGGCTACCCGGCCGGCGAGATGAAGCACGGCCCGATCGCGCTGATTGACGAGCGCATGCCTGTGGTGTGCATCGCCGTGCAGGACGGCGTGTATGAGAAGATGATCTCGCAGATCGAGCAAGTTAAAGCGCGCGGCGGCATCGTCATCGCCATCGCCACCGAGGGCGACGACGCGATCGGGAGAAAGGCGGACTACGTGATCAACGTGCCGGCGGCGCCGGAGCTCCTCACGCCCGCGCTCACTGCGATTCCCATGCAGCGCCTCGCCTACGAGATGGCCGTGCGCCTAGGGTGTGACGTGGATCAACCGCGCAACCTGGCCAAGAGCGTGACCGTGGAGTGAGGAAGGGCTGCTATGCTAGCCGGTGCCATGAGCGATCACGTGAAGCTGTTTATCCCCGGGCCGGTCGAGGTGCGCAAGGAGATCCTGGAAGCCCAGGCGCAATGGATGATCGGCCATCGCGGCAAGCCGTTTGAAACGCTCTTCGCGCGCGTGCAGGCCAAACTGCGCCAGGTGTTCTTCACCCAGAGCCGCGTCTTCCTCAGCACATCCTCGGGCACCGGGCTGTGGGAAGCGGCTGCGCGCAATTGCGTGAGCGACGACCCCGACGCGGGCGTGTTGGCGACGGTGTGCGGCGCGTTCAGCGAGCGCTGGGCCGACGTGTTCGAGCGGAACGGCAAAGCGACCACCTGGCTGCGCGTCGAGGAGGGCAAGGCGATCAAGCCGGAGATGGTGCGCGACGCCCTGCTGGCCCGCGCCGCCGACCCAAGCAAGAAGCCCTTCGAGGCGATCGCCATCGTCCACAACGAGACCAGTTGCGGCGTGATGAACCCATTGGCCGAGATCGTCGCGGTGGTCAAAGCGCTCTCGCCCGACACGTTGATCCTGGTGGATGCGGTGAGCTCGCTGGGCGGGGTGAAGATTGACTTCGATGGGCTGGGCCTCGACGTGCTGCTGACCTCGTCGCAGAAGTGCTTCGGATTGCCACCCGGCTTGGCGTTCGCCGCGGTGAGCGATCGCGCGCTCGCTAAAGCAAAGACCGTCAAGCATCGCGGCTATTACTTCGACTTCGTCGAGCTGGAGAAGTTTCTACAGAAGAATCACACGCCGGCCACGCCGGCCATCTCGCTGATGTTTGCGCTCGACCGACAATTGGACGACATGCTGGCCGAAGGGCTGGAGAACCGCTTCGCGCGCCACGCGCACTTAGCGCAGCTGACGCGCGCGTGGGCCAAAGCTACGTTCGACGTGTTCGCCGAGCGCGGTTACGAGTCCGACACGGTGACGTGCGTGACGAACACGCGCGGCATTGACGTGGGCGCGCTGAACAAATTCTTGGCCGAGCGCGGCATGCATATCTCCGACGGCTACGGCAGCCTCAAGGGCAAGACCTTTCGCATCGCACACATGGCCGACGCAACCGAGGCTGACATGCGCGCGCTCTTCGCTGCGATTGACGCTTTTCTGGCCTCCTAGCCGGATAGGCGCGGGCGTCACGGCGTGGCCGTCGGCGCGGCGACTGCGCCGGCGCTCTGTATCAGTATGCCCATGCGCACGCGCGCCGTCGCGAATAGCGTGTCGTTGCCGGTGCGCTGCGCGATTTGCGCAGCGGCCTCCAGGTCCTGGATTGCCTGCCAGAGCTGGTTTTTATTTTCGTATGCCGTGGCGCGCATGTAATAGGCTTCGGCCGGCTGCGGCTCGGACTCGATCAGGCGCGTCATGTCGGCGATCACGCGGTCGTTCTCGCCTAGGATGAGGTAGGCCTGCGCTCGCTCAATGAGGAAGTCCTTTTCGCCCAGGGCAGCGCGGGCCGACTCAAAGGCGGCCAGGCCGGCCGGGTCGTTTTGCTGTTCCAGCAGCGCGCCCTTCCACACGAGCAGCGTGGGATTCGCCGGGGCCGCCTCTAGGCCGCGTTCAATGGCCTGCAGCGCGCGCATCCGGTCGCCGTCGCGCAGCGCCGCTTGGACGGCGAACAAGGCATCACCCACCGGGTTGGGCGGAAAGAGCACGTCGCGCAGCAAGAGGCCGACCAGGCCGATCACCGCGAGCACGGCCAGGCCGGCGGCAAGCTGTTTGAGGCGGCGGCGACGATGAGCGGCGACGACTTGCTCGAGCGCCCACCACGGCGCCTGCAAGTCGGGCGCGATGGCGCGCCGCAGCTCGGCGAAAGCCCGGCTACCACCGGCCGCAGCTACGATCGCTCCCGCCTGGCCGATCATGCGCTCCTCCACCGACTGGATGCGCACTTGCTCGGCGCGCATGTCCGCGCCCGACGCGCACAGCTCGTCGAGCAAGCGGTGCGCTTCGGCGACGTTCGTCAACAGCGCGCGGACATTCCCTGGATTGACCGAGACGAGCGTCTTCTCGCACTCCGCGATCAGCGCGCGCAGCGCGTCGGCCTCGTTGAGGATGCCCACTTCCTGTTGTAGCTTGCCCATCGCGCCGACATTCTACCGAGCATAGCCGGTATGCTATTCTTGCGCCCGACGCATCATGGGACTCTCAACCGGCATCGTGGGGCTGCCGAACGTCGGCAAGTCCACTATCTTCAACGCCTTAACTGCGGCCGGCGCGCTGGCTGCGAATTACCCTTTCGCCACCATCGAGCCGAATACCGGCATCGTGCCTGTGCCCGATGCGCGGCTGAACGAGATCGCGCGATACGTCAAGACGGAGCGCATCGTGCCGGCCACCATCGAGGTCGTGGACATCGCAGGCCTGGTCAAAGGCGCATCGCAAGGCCAAGGTTTGGGCAACCAGTTCCTCGGCCACATCCGGGCGGTGGACGCGATTTTGCACATCGTGCGCTGCTTCGAGAACCCCGACGTGGTGCACGTGGATGGATCGGTGGACGCCGTGCGCGACGTGGAGATCATCGAGCTGGAGCTCGTGCTGGCCGACTTGGAGAGCGCGGAAAGGCAGCTAGAGAAGAACAAGCGCGCAGCGGCGCAACGCGACCCAGAGGCGATCCAGCGGGTTGCCGTGCTGGAGCCGATGGTGGCGATGCTGAAGGAGGGCAAGCCCTCGCGCCTGGCGCTGGCCAGCATGGACGCCGCCGCTCAAAAGCTGGCTAAGTCGCTGGGCTTCATCACCAGCAAGCCGGTGCTTTACGTGGCGAACGTGGACGAGCGCGACCCCACCGGCGCGTCGAACGCCCACGTCGCACGGCTGCGGGAATGGGTCGCCGCGCACGGCGGCGAGATGGTCGTCATCTCCGGGGCGATCGAGGCGGAAATCGCCGCGCTCGAACGGGAGGAGGAGCGGCGCGAGTTCCTGGCCGGCCTTGGGCTGGAGGAATCGGGGCTGGCGCGGCTGGCACGCGCAACCTATAAGCTGCTCGGCCTGCAGTCGTTCTTCACCGCCGGGCCGAAGGAAATTCGCGCCTGGACGATCCCGGTCGGCGCAAAAGCCCCGCAAGCGGCCGGTGTGATTCATTCCGATTTCGAGCGCGGCTTCATCCGCGCCGAGGTCTACACGCTAGACGACCTGCGGACGTACAAGACCGAAGCCGCGATCCGCGCCGCCGGCAAGCTGCGATCGGAGGGCAAGGACTACGTCGTGCGCGACGGCGACATCATGCACTTCCTGTTCAACGTGTGATCAGGTGCAGCGGCGTTTCGCCGACGTGTGCCAACAATGGCTCGGGGGAGCGGATCGAGCAAGGTGTGGATGCAGCGGGTCAACGTGTTGCTTGCCAGACGAACAGCAACAACATCGCTAGGGCAAACATGAGTTCGACCATCTGGCCGAAGACGCAGCCAACCAGATACTGAACGCCTGAATGCAACGCCGGGCGCAGTTGGCGATGGCGCAACAGCTCGACAAGCAGCACCCCCGACACGCCGCCTATCACGGCGCCGATCACCGAGCCGATGACCGGGATGCCGAACGTCAACAGCGCGCCGCCGACGATGCCGCCTATGACGGCGCCGGCGACCGTCTTCCAGGACGCGCTGCTGCGCCGGGTGAAGTAAGTCGTCATCGCCAGGTTGCTGCCCCAAGCGGCGATCACAATCACCCCCATCGCGAGCAACACCGGCCAGCCGACGCGTTTGAACCCGTCGCCGTAGGCCCACACCAGTGCCCCAATCCAGATCATCAGCGGGCCGGGCAACACGGGAATGAATACGCCCACGACGCCGATGAGGATCAGCGCAATCCCCAGCGCCTGCGTCGCGTCTTGTGGGTTGAGGAGGAACGGCAACACGCGCGCGAATGGATCAACGCGCAACCCAGTCGCGGAGGATCAGCGCTCCCGTACTTCGCGCAGGTAGCGCACCAGCGCGACCAGTTGCTCATCGGATAGGCCGATTTGCCCGCCGTTGGCCGGCATCGCCTTGCCGCTGAAGTTGTCGGGATCCGTAGCGCTGCGGCCGGCGCGGATGAGCGCGATCACCTCGAGGTCGCTGTGCTGGCGCAAATACTCCTCGCGGATGAGCTGCATGCCAGCGTTGGCCGGCCCGTGGCAACCCGCACAGGCTTGCTCGTAGAGCGCCGCAGCTGCTTCGCGCGATGTGCCGACGGCCGAGGGCGCGGCCGGCAGGGTAGAGGTGATTGAGGGCGGCGCCTGTCGGCTGCGCGTCATTGCACCGCTCAGCGTGAACAACGCCACGATCGCGACGACGATTAGACTGACCGTCGCGGACGGCGATAGCGCGGGCAGAGGCGCCTGGGCTAGGTAACTCTCACCGGCGGCCAGCGGCACGCGCAGCGCGATGACGCAGGCGACGATGACGATCACGAAGGCCGCAAGCGCCAGCATCGGGATGGTGATGAATCCGAACAGGTTCAGATAGTCGGCCGAGCATGGGACGCCGATCACGCACGACTCGAAACGCGCGAAAGCCGGAACCTTCTGTAGCAGGATGTGGTAGGTTGAGGCCAAGGCGCCGGGGATGGCGAGGCACAGCGCATACTTCGGCAGGCGATGGTCGCGAAGCACCAAGCCGGCCGCTAGGATCACCGCTAGGGGATACATCGCGATGCGCTGATACCAACACCACAGACAGGGGATCCAGCCCAATACCTCGCTCATGTATAGGCTGCCACAGGTCGCTACCCAGGCCGCGGCCAGCGCGACGTAGAGCGCGTTCCGCGCCAATGCGGCCTGGGACGCGCGAGATGCGGCCGCGTCCCGAGATTCGTGCAGAGCTAACCTACCTGCCTCAGAAGCGGTCATCGGACTTTCTCCACCTATTGACGGCGTCGGCCACCAAGCTCGGATCGAGGCCGCACTCGCCGGAGCGCTGCCGGGAGGCGGCGAGGCTGCATGACGCCTAGCTCAAAATGCTACCAGATTGGGGATGCTGCCGGGTTTGGCCAATTCGCCAAATGGTGCTAGGCTTCCCACCCAGAGGCATGCTCACCCCCAATCACCTCACCTGCGAATACTTCGTCAACCCGCTCGGCTTGGGCGTGCGTCGCCCCCGGTTGAGCTGGAAGCTATCTGCGGAAGCTGATGCGCGCAATGTGCGCCAATCGGCGTATCAGATCGTGGTTGCCGCCGATCCCGGCGGCGAGCGCGACGTGATCTGGGACACCGGCAAGGTGCAGTCCGGCCAAT
>JANWVF010000064.1 GCA_025056965.1 Thermoflexales bacterium
GTGACCGCCACCGAACAAGGCGTCCGACAAATTCAGCAGATGGGCGGGGTGTCCTACCTGGACGTGTTGGTCTTCCCGCTGCTCACGTTCGTCATCGCCGCGCTGCTGGGCGTCGGGCTATACACGCGGCGCAACCAGGCCGAAACGTTGGCGCGGCTGGGCTTGGCACGGCCGACGCCACGCGATCTGGCTATTGCGGCCGGGGTGACCATCGCGCTCATCGGCATGGCCGCCTTGACCGAACGCGCCTGGCAAGCCCTCGATCCGGACGGCCTGCGGCGTGTGGGAGGGCTGTCCAAGGCGCTGATGGGCAACTTCACCGGCCTAGCCGGTGCGCTCGCGGTTGGCTTCGCCGCAGCCATCGGCGAGGAGACATTCTTCCGCGGCGCGTACCAGCCGCGCATGGGCATCTTGCTCACCTCGCTGCTGTTCACGTCGTTCCACGTGCAGTACGGCATCACGCCGGCCACGCTGCTGGTGCTGGCCATGAGCGTGATCTTAGGTCTGCTGCGCCGGCATACCTCGCTCACGGTGTGCCTGCTCGTGCACTTCTTCTACAACTTCTCCGTCGTGTTGCTGGCGACCTGAGAGCGGCGCGGCGACCTACGACGACGGCACGCCGACTAGCTTGTACACCGCGCCGTTGCGGTCCAACACGTAGAGCTCACCGGCTTCGTCTTCGCCGAACGAGCTGATGTTGTAGGGCGTGCTGAAGAGCACCTCGTTCCGCCATCGGCCGTCCCCATTTGGGCGCAGCGTCCAGATGAGGCCGGAGCAGAAGTCGCCGTAGATATATGCGCCAACCAGCGACGGCAGCGCCGAGCCGCGGTAGACGTAGCCGCCGGTGACTGAGCAGCCACCTTCATGGTGGGCATACTGGTGGATCGGGTCGGTGAGCGTCAACGGCCCCGGATCGCCTGCGTAGGGTGCGAACCCTTCGCGAAACTTCCAGCCGTAATTCTGGCCGCCTTGATTGGCCGGCTGGAAGTTGATCTCCTCGAAGGCATTTTGGCCTACGTCGGCGATGAATAGGTCGCCCGTGACGCGATCGAAGCTGAACCGCCAGGGATTGCGCAGGCCAGAGGCCCAGATCTCCGGGCGCGCGCCGTCGCCGAGGTCGGGGTTGTCGGCGGGTATGCGATAGGGCTGGGTCGCCGAGGACTGCGACACGTCAATCCGCAGCATCTTGCCCAGCAACGAGCGCATGTTCTGCGCGAAGTTCTGCGGGTCGCCGGCGGCGCCCCCATCGCCCATGCCGATGTAGAGCATGCCATCCGGGCCGAACTTGATCTGGCCGCCGTTGTGGTTGGAATACGGCTGCTCGATCCGCATCACGACCCATTCGCTGGCCGGATCGGCGGTGAGCCCATCGGCCGATGCGATGAAACCGGAGACCACCGTATCGCCCCGCGTATCGGTGTAATTGACGAACAATCGGCGCGACTGCGCGTAGTCTGGGCTGAAGGCGATGCTGAGCAGGCCTTGTTCGTTGCCACGATCGCCGACCCGGTCGGTGAGGTCGAGGAACGGCGTGGGCAACAGCTCTCCATCGCGCCACACGCGCACGCGGCCGGGCTGCTCGGTGATGTATAGCAAGCCGCTGCCGTCGCCCGAATGAGTCAGATACGTCGGCTTGACCAGTCCATTGGCAATCATCTGCAGCGCCGGCTGCAAGTCGGGCGGAGCGGCAGTGGGCGCGGCCTCGGTCGTCGCGGCCGGCGAACCGGTGGCCGTCGGAGGCGCCGTCGGCGGAAGCGCGGTCGGCATCGTCGGCGCCGTTGCGACGACAGCCGTCGGTGCAGATGGCGGCGCGCTCCCGGCCGCGCACGCTTGCAGCACAAGCGCGGCGCCGACCAACATGCTTATCCCAATCCGGCGATTGATTCGGTCGTTCCACTCGTTCCCTCTCATTAGAACACTCTCCCTAGGAGAGGATCGTAGCGAGCGCGGATGAGAGGAAGCCGAGATGTGGATGTGATCTGCCATGATATAAGAGACGCATATGTCAACGCAGACTCGCGTCGCATATCAGGGCGAGCCGGGCGCCTACAGCGAGCAAGCCATCCTCGACTTCTTCGGTCCAGCCGTTCAGCCGGTTGCGTCCCCGACGTTCGACGACGTCTTCGATCGCGTCGCCCAGGGCGCGTGCGACTATGGCATGGTGCCGGTGGAAAATTCGCTGGGCGGCAGCGTGCACCGCAACTACGACCTCTTCATGCGTCATGCGCTGCATTTGGTCGGCGAGGTCGTGGTGCGCATCCGTTGGTGCCTCTACGCGCTGCCGGGTGTGCAACTCGGCGACCTCAGGCGTGTGATCTCGCACTGGCAGGCGTTGGCGCAGTGTGAGCGCACGCTGTCGGCGCTGCTCCCCAACGCCGAGCGCGAGCCGGTGTACGACACGGCCGGCAGCGTGAAGATGCTGGCCGAATCGCAGCGCCGGGACACGGCGGCAATCGCCGGCAAGCGCGCGCAGGCGCTCTACGGCTTACCGATCCTGCGCGAGGGCATCGAAGATGACCCTAATAACTACACGCGGTTCGTGGTGATCGCGCGCACCCCCGATCTGCCCCCAGCCGCACAGGGCGCCGCCGCGCGCGAACGCAAATTCAAGACCTCCATCGTCTTCGCCATGCGCAACCAGCCCGGCGCGCTCTTCCGCGCGCTGGCCGCCTTCGCGCTGCGCGACATTGACCTGACCAAGATCGAGTCGCGCCCGCTTCAGGGATCGCCCTGGGAGTATCTGTTCTATTTGGATTTCGCCGGGCATGCCGAAGAGGCGCACTGCCGGCGCGCGCTCGACCACCTGCGCGAATTGACCACCGTGCTGCGCGTGCTGGGCAGCTATCCAAGGGCTAAAATGCCCGAGTAATGCGATACCACAGCTCTAACAATGCAACAGCAGGGAGGTGCATGAAATGAAGATGATCCTCGCCGTCGTGCAAGCGGACGATGCGTCCAAGGTTACCCAAGCGTTGATCGAGGCCGGCCATCGTGTGACGCGCATCGCCACGCAGGGCGCATGGCTGCGTCGGGAGAACGCCACCCTGCTGCTCGGCGTGAACGACGAACGCGTGGACGACGTGCTCCGCATCCTACAGCAGACCGCCCGCCGTCGCACGTCCTACATCAGCGTGCCGCGCGAGGTGCCCGGCGCATTGAATGCCCAAGTCATTGACGTCGAAGTCGGCGGCGCGACGGTCTTCGTGCTGAACGTCGAGCGATTCGAGCAGATTTGACGCTCATCCCCTAGGCATCGAGGCCGCCGCAGACGTCGCCTGGCGCAAAGACTTGCTGCGTCGCATCTCTGACTCATAAGGCCGAACTCGCCATGAAAATCACTGCCCTGCGCACCCTCTGCCTCAGCCGCATGCATGAGCCGGAGCGCCAATGGTTCACTTCGAGTTTTCGCGTCGTCAAGGCCGATTGCGCCCTCGTCGTTATTGAGACCGATGACGGCGTGACCGGCATCGCCGAGGCTTGTGCCTACGGCGGCCCATTGCAAATTCGGCGCTGGGTCGAGCGCTACGCGCCGCTGTTGATCGGCCGCGACCCGCTCGATCCGGCGATAGCGCCGTCCCCCCACTTCAAATCGAGCAGCCATGACTGCGCGGTCGCCGGGATTGACTGCGCGTTGTGGGACATCCGCGGCAAGGTCGCCGGCAAGCCGGTCAGCCAACTCCTCGTCGAAAGCGGCATCGGCACGCGCGCCGAACCGCCGATCAACCCCGTTCCGCTCTACGCTTCTTCAGGCTGTCGCTATGACTGGGGCGACGATCCGCACCAGCTCATCGAGGAAGCCCTGGGCTACATCGCTCAGGGCTACAAAGCGATGAAACTGCGCCTCGGCACAGAATGGTCGTGGTATGGCGTGACGGTAGATCGCTTCCTCGGGTTGATGCGCGAGCTGGCGCAGGCCGTGCGCGCGACCAGCGTGCCCTTCGGCCTCGCCCTGGACGGCAACCAGCGCCTGACCGAGGCCCAGGCGCTGCCCATCGCCCGCGAGCTGGAACGACTGGGCTTCCTCTGGTTCGAGGAGCCGATCCCGCAGGCCGATGTGGATGGCTACGCGCGCTTGGCGGCAGCCGTTGACATCCCGATCACCGGCGGCGAGCAGTTCACCACCGTCGCCCAGTTCATGCCTTACTTCGAGAAGCGAGCATACGACATCGTGCAGCCCGACATGGGTTGGTGTGGCCTCAGCGAGGGCATGCGCATCGCCCGCATGGCCGAACACTACGGGGTAAAGGTCATCCCGCACAACTGGCACAACGGGCTGATGACCATGGCCAACGCGCACTTCGTCGCCGCTCTGCCCCATCCGCTCTGGTGTGAGCTGTGCATGATCCAAGGACCGCTCCAGTGGGCGATCCTGAGGCGGCCGCCGCGCATCGAAGCCGGCGCCCTGTATTTGCCGGACGCGCCCGGCCTGGGCGTCGAATTGGCCGACGACTTGGAAACAACCTTCCCCTACTTGACCGGCGACTGGGCGCTGCCGGTGCACCGCGAGGACTTTCTCGTTAGGTGACGGACGCCTTCTTCCGGCTTGCCGATCGTCAGGCGATCGTCGAGCAGCAGCGCATGCGCGCGTGTTAGACTGCTGCCTGCATGCCGTTCGGATCGCGCATTAAGACGCGCGGCTTCGCTCTCTTCATCTTCTTCCTCGCCTCGCTCATCAGCACAGCCTGCGCCGCCGACTCACCTGCCGAGTCGGCGCCGCCGGTCGTGCAACCGACGATCTACGCGACGCGCACCCCCCGGGCTACTGCGACGCCAACGCCCGTGCCCTCACCGACACCGCAGCCTACGCCCGACATCGCCGCGCTTACCGACGGCGCGCATTATGCCGCTTTCATCGGCGATTACGCCCGCGCCATCGCGCTGGGCCGGCAAGTCGTCGCGGCGCTGGGCGATGAGAAGAGCACCGCGGCGCTGCGCATGCGCTTGAACGTCGGGCGCTGGCACATAGAGGCCGGCGAGGCTGCTCCAGCGGTGGCCACGTTGTCGTCGGCCGTCGCCGACTTGAGCGCTCCGGGGGCGAGCCTTAGCGCGGAGCTGCCCGGCGCGCACGTCCTGCTCGGGCGCGCCTACGCCTTGTCCGGCGACGGCGTCAACGCCTCGGCGCAGTACTCTGCGGCGCTGGCCGCCGGCGCCGTCATTTCGCCCTGGTTGCACCTGTGGCTAGGTGATGCGTACCTGGAAGCGCGCCGGCCTGAGGCGGCCATCGCCCACTATCGCGCTAGCCTAAGCGCCGCGCCGAACACGGCGCAGGAATTCGCCCGCCGTGAGAAGTTGGCGCTAGCCGGCCAGCTTTCCGGCGACTATCAGGCCGCCATCGCGCAGTACGAGACCATCCTCGCGCGCGCGCAGCTGCCGGCCTATCGGGCGCGCATCGCATGGGAGCTAGCACAGGCTTTGCAAGCTGCCGGTCAGTCCGCAGCCGCCTACCGGTGGATGAACGAGATACTGGCGAATTACCCCAAGACCCCTGCGGCCTTTCAGGCTCTACAGGCGCTCCTCGCCGCGGGCCAGCCGGTGGATGAGCTTCAGCGCGGCATCGTCGGCTATCACAACGGCGCTCATGTGGCCGCGCGCGAGGCATTCCGCCGAGCCATCGCCCTCTATCCCGACCGCGCCAACGACGTGCGCTACTGGGCCGCGCTGAACTACCTTAAGCTGGGCAGCCCGGCCGATGCCTTTCGCAACCTCGACCAGACCATCGCCGGCAACCCGGCCGGCGCTCCGGCGACCGCTATCGCGCTAGGCGAAAAGGCCAAGATCTACGCGAACATGGGCGACGCGGCGAACGCGCGCGCGACCTTGGAGCGGCTGATCGCCAACCTCCCCGGCGGACGAACCGACGCGGAAGTCCTGTTTGACGTAGCGCAGACGTTCGCCCGCAACAATGCCCTCGCCGCCGAGGCCGCGCGCGCCTACCGAGCAGCCGCCACGCTGCGCGCCGACGCCGAACGCGCGGCGGAAGCGCTGGTGCGCGCCGCAGCGCTGCACTACCGCCTAGGACAGTATGTCGAGGCGATGACGGCGACGCAGACGCTGTTGAGCGAATACGCCGATACGCCCTTCGCTCTGCTGGGCCGGCTGTGGCTGGGCAAAGCGCAGCTCGCGCTGGGCGATCTGACGGGCGGCATCGAGACACTGCAAGCGCTGGCGCAGCAAGCGCCCGACACCTACGAGGGCGCGCGCGCCGCAGAATTGGCAGCCGACCCGGAGAAGCCGCCGCTCTCGGCGCCGTTCCCTGCGCCGAGCGACTTCGCAGAACAAGCAGGGCAAGAAGAGGCAGAGGCCTGGTTGCGCGAGTGGCTGGGGTTGGAGGCTGCGGCTAACGTGCGCGACCTGCGCGCCGATGTGCGGAACGACCCTCGTTTCATCCGCGGCAGCGAGCTATGGCGGCTGGGCTTCAAGCTAGAGGCGCGCGAGGAATTTGAGGGTTTGCGCGCCGCGTTCGCGCGCGATGGGTTGGCACAGTATCAGCTCGCGCTGTTCTTCCGCGACATCGGGCTGTATCGCTCATCCATCGGCGCAGCCGACACGCTGATGCGCCTCTCGCCGGCCAAGACGCCGTCGGCGCTGCCGGCCTTCATCGCTCGGCTGCTCTACCCCACCTACTACGGCGACCTCGTCCGGCAACACGCTCAGGAATTCGGGCTGGATCCGCTGCTGCTCTTCTCGCTCATCCGCCAAGAGAGCTTGTTCGAGCCGTTCGCCGTCTCCAGCGCCGCAGCTAACGGCCTGATGCAGGTCATCCCCAGCACCGGCCGCGAGATCTACAACGATTTGAACTGGCCGCCGAACTATACGACGGCCGACTTGCAGAAGCCGTACGTCAGCGTCCGCTTCGGCAGCTACTATCTAGCCAAGCAGCGCCGTTTCTTCGACGGCGATCTGTACGCTGCTCTCGCCGCATACAACGGCGGTCCCGGCAATGCGCTGCGCTGGAGAGAGCGCAGCGGCGGGGATGCGGACGTCTTCTTCATGGCCATCACGTTCGACGAGACGCAGCGCTACATTCGCGCCCTCGCCGCGAACTACGCCATCTATCACCGGCTCTACGCGCGCTGAGCCTTTGAACCCTCAACGGCACAACGTCGGGCGTGGGATCGCCACCCCGACCTCACGCCCAGTAACGCAGGCTGCTGACGAACTCGTAGGCCGCCTGCGCCGGGTCGGGCGCATCGCCTGCGTATTTGAGCAGGGCGCTGGCCACGATGACGCCGTCGGCGAATCGGCCAACCTCGCGCACGTGCTCCGGCTTGCTAATGCCGAAGCCGACGACGACCGGCTTATTTCCTGCTTGCGCCTTCACCCGCTCTACGTAGTCGCGCAGCCCCTCGGGCAACCGGTCGCGCGCACCGGTCACGCCGGCTACCGAGACGATATAGATGAAACCGCTGGCGTGCAGAGCGGCCAGCCGGATGCGCGCGTCGGTGCTGGTGGGCGCCGTGAACTGGATGAGGGCCATTCCGCGGGCGTCGCACTCTTGCTTGAGCGCGTCGCTCTCCTCTGGCGGCAGGTCAGGCACGATCAACCCGGCGGCGCCGGCGCGCTGCCAATCGGCCACGTAGCGCGCCTCGCCATAAGCGATGACCGGATTGAGGTAGCCCATAGCCAACAAGGGCACGTTCACTCCGACGGCGCGCGCCTGCGCGGCGATCTGCATGCAGCGGCTGACCGTGATCCCGCGATTCAGCGCAATCTGGTTGGCGCGCTGGATCACCGGCCCATCGGCCAAGGGGTCGCTGAACGGCACACCGAGCTCGATCAGGTCGGCGCCGGCGCGGGCGATGGCTTCGATCACCCGCAGCGATGTTTCAACGTCGGGGTAGCCGAGCGACCAATACGGCATGAGCGCTGGCCGCCCCTCGGCCTTGGCGCGGGCGAACGCGGCTGCGATAGCCGCGAGGCCGGTCGCGGATTGCGGGTCGCCGATGGCTGAAGGCTGATGCGTGGTCATCGTTCGATCGGGTCGCCGGTCACTCGGTTGCCGCGTCGCCCAGGCGATAGTAGCGGCCGTTGAAGTAGAGCAGCGGCGTGTCTTCGGGGCGCTGTACTCCGGAAGCGCGCACCAGGCCGATGAAGATGGTGTGGTCGCCGGCGTCGAGCGCGCGCGCCACGGTGCAATCGAGATAAGCGATGGCGTCGTCGAGCACCGGCGCGCCGGTCACCTCGGCACGGTAGCGCACGCCCTGGAAGCGCTCCTCGTGGGGATGGCGGCCGGCGAAGCGATCAGAGATGTGGATCATCTCCGGCGCGAGGAAGTTCACACAAAACACCCCACCTTGCTCGATCAGCGGGTGGGTGCGCGTTTGCTTGTTGATGCTGACGAAGACTTCAGGCGGGTTGACGCTGAGCGACGAGAACGCCGTCGCCGTTAACCCGTAGATCGTGTCGCCGGCCCTCGTGGTGATAATGGTAACCGTGCTAGCCCAGCGTCGCATCACCTGTTTGAATGCGTCGGGAGAAACCATTGGAGTTTTCGAGCTTCGAGTTGTGTTGTTTGAATGAGGTACTGCGATGATACATGCGATTTTCGGCCTGCCCGTGAATGCGCAAAACGCCGAATCGCGAGGCGCGCATCGGGTTAGTCCGGCCACTCGCCCAGCCGAACGCGCTCGACGTGATAGCTGGCATCCTGCAGCCGCTGCATCACTGCCAGGCCGTGCGCCTCATCGCGGACTTCCAACACCAGCTCTAGGCCAGTGCGGGTGAGCGGGGCTAACCACACGGCGCGGCGGTGGATCACGTCAATGATGTTCGCCCCACATGCCGCCACATGGTTGATCACCGCCGCGAGCTGGCCCGGGCGGTCCAGCACGGTCAAGCGCAACACGATGATGCGCCCTTGTTGCACCATCACCTGCTCGATCACCCGCGCCAACAGGTTGCCGTCTATGTTGCCGCCGCATAGCACGGCGCAGATCACGTCGCTCGGCGCGACGGCGAGCTTGCCGGCCAGCAGCGCCGCCACGCCGGCCGCGCCGGCGCCTTCCACGACCAACCGGGCATATTGCGCGCAGTGCGCGATGCCGCGCGCGATCTCATCGTCGTTGACCTCGACGACGTCATCCACCAGTTCGCGGATGTAGCGCAACGTCAGCTCGCCCGGCCGCTTCACGGCGATGCCGTCGGCGATAGTGCTGGCCAACGTCGCCACGACCGGCTGGCCGGCCGACAACGATGCGCGCACCGACGCGCACGCCGAGGATTGCACGCCGATGACGCGCACGCCGGGCTTGAGCGCCTTGACGGCGATGGCGATGCCGCTGATCAGCCCACCGCCGCCGATCGGCACGAGCAGCATCGTCAGCTCGGGCAGGGCGGCCATGATCTCCAGCCCGATCGTGCCTTGGCCGGCGATGACAAGGGGATCATCGAAAGCATGCACGAACGTCAGGCCGCGCGCTTGTTGCTGCTCGCGGGCAAAAGCGCCCGCGTCGTCGAAAGTGGCGCCGTGCAGGATCACCTCCGCGCCCAGGTCGCGCGTGCTCACGACCTTGGTCAGCGGCGCGAACTCCGGCATGACGATCGTCGCCGGGATGCCGAATAGTCGCGCGGCCAACGCTACGCCTTGCGCATGGTTGCCGGCGCTTGCCGTGATCACGCCGCGCGTGCGCTCCGCCTCGCTGAGGTGACTGATTTTGTTGTATGCCCCGCGGATCTTGAACGAGCCGGCGCGTTGCAGCGACTCGGCCTTGAGGAACACGCGCGCGCCTAGGGTGCGCGTGAGGCGCAGCTCGGGCAAAACCGGGGTGGGGATCAGCTGATCGCGCAGCGTCTGCTGCGCCGCGTAGACGTCGGCGAGGGTGACAGTGTCCATCGCGCGCGATTATCGCGCCGTCGGCTTGCCTGCCCCACCGCATGAGGCAAAGGCCTCAGAGCCGAACGGCGAGCACGACATCCGCGACGTTCGTCCCTGTCGGTCCGGTGCGGATGTGCCCACCGGCGCGGCCGAAGAAGGTGTAACTATCGTTGCGAGCGAGGAAGTCGCGCGCGTCCAATCCCAGCGCAGCGGCGCGGCGAACGGTCGTGCCGTCCGCCCACGCGCCGGCGACGTCCGTCGGCCCATCGCTGCCGTCTGTGCCCCACGCGACGATGCAGCACGTCTCGCCTGCGCCGGCCTCATCGAGCGCGAGCGCGGCCGCCAGCGCCAACTCTTGGCAGCGTCCGCCTCGGCCCGATCCGCGCACGGTCACGGTTGTCTCGCCGCCGTAGATCCGGCACGTCTTGGGCGAGAGCGCGAGTAGGTCGCGGGCGATCTGCGCGCCGGCCTCGCGCGCTTCGCCGCGCAGCGTCGTGGTCGCTATGTGCGCCGCGTAGCCGAGATGCTCCGCCATTTGTGCGGCTGCCCGGCAGGCCTGCGCGTTGTTCCCCACCAGCACGTTGTGCGCTTGGGGGTCATTCGTCAGTCCGCTGGCGATGACGTCGAGTGGATCACCGATCACGTCGCTGAGGATCAAACCCACCACGGCCGCCGGCTGCGCCAACCGCACCAAGCCGCCACCTTTCAGGCGATCGAGCCGAGCGCGCACCGCGTTCATCTCATGGATGTCGGCGCCGCTGCGGAGCAGCGCATCGTTGATCGCGCGCAGCGTGCCGAGTGAGATGCCTGCGTAGGGCGCGACGAGCAAGGCCGACGCGCCACCGCTTACGCAGGCGATGACCAGCGTCCGCGACGTGCAATCGCGCAGCGCCGCGCATACGGCCTCGCCGGCGCGCAGGCTGTGCTCGTCCGGAATCGGATGCCCAGCCTCGATGAGCGTGGCATGGCGGGCGCACAAGGGGGAAGGGACGGGCGACAGGTGGCCGTGTTTCGTGACGACGACGATGACGGACGGTTGCTTCTCAAGCAACTGCACGACCTCGGCGGCCATCGGGGCAGCGGCCTTGCCCGCGGCGATCAAGCGCACCTCATCGAACGCGCAGAGGTCGTATGTCGCGCCGTCCACGACGAGCGATTCGCCCCGGCGATGGACGTGGCGGCGAATCGCTTCGGCGGGGTCGGCAGCGCGCAAGGCCGCGCGAACGATGGCTTCCAATTCAGCGCGCATCTCCGCGCTCATCACATCGGCTGCTGCGGCGTAACCGCGCTCACGCGGGCTTCGCCGGTTCGGCGGCTTGCTTGCCCCGCTGCGCCCGCCGGATGAGCCAGATGATCAGGACGATCGGCAGGGCCAGGATCAGCAGCACCGGCAAAACGACGATGACCAGCCAGACGAGCAGCGAGGCCAACCCCTGCAACGTGGCGATCAGCGCCTCGAACGCTTGTTTGACCACGCCTTCCAGCCGCCATCCGCCCACCTGAATCGGTTGCGCCAACACATCGGGGATGAGCGTGACCGAGATGGTGGCCAAGGCGGCCGATTGCGAGAGATACTTCATGCGTCCCTTGATCTGCTCGATCTGCCCGCGGATCTCGGTCAGCTCGCGATATACGGCGAGGACATCCTCGGTTGTGGTGGCCTGCTCGAGGATCCTCTGGAGCTGCGCCTCGGTCGCCTCCAGGTTCTTCAAGCGCGCGTCGAGGTCCACGTACTCGGCGGTCACATCCTCCCCGCGCACACTTTCACTGCGCACCTCCACGGCCAACGCACGGATGCGGTTCATAGCTTCATCGAAGCGAGCCGCGTCCACCCGCAGCGTGACGGTGCCCTGCAGCGCGTCATCGCCCACCCGCGACGCGCTGGACGACACGACGAAGCCGCCGAGTTCCTCGGCCAGCTTCGCCAGCGCGTCCATTTGCGCCTGAGTGTCCTGCACGACGATGGTCAAATCGGCCGTGCGGATGATCAAACGCGACTGGACTGCTTGATCCGCCGCACCACCGGCGACCGGCGGCGCGGACGCATCAGCAGGCGGCGACATCGGTGCGCGGGCGAAGCTCTCGGGCATCGCCGGGGCAGGCGTCGGCACGCCCGCCGACGCAAACCCTGGAGCCGGTCCCTGCGCAGCCGGCGCGGCGCAGGCAGATATCCACAAGGCGATCGAACCGAACATTGCGGCGAGCGCGGCGATACGGTGTTTCCGCTGAGTCATGATCTTCCTCCTCTGGAATTGAAGACGTTCAATTCGCCCCAAAGTTCCATGCATCCGCGCGTCGGCAGGAAGCCGGTGACGTGAAACCCAACCGGCAAGTGCCCGGAGTCCGGGGCGGCGATCATTACGCCGCACGCAGTGCGCTCGCAAGAATCCCGTCGCAGGGTCGGCTTGCGAGGCCAATATAATCTCGATGTGTGAAACGCCTTCGCTACGTCGGCGCTGCGCTGGCGATCATGCTCTCGGCGTGCGCCCCTGCTGCCATTGCCCCGACGCCAACGCCGCTGCCTGAGCCGCCCGCGCCCGCTGCGCCGACCTACGTCGTGCAGCGCGGTCTGGTGGTGCGACAAGTGGAATTCACCGCCCAGGCGCAGCCGGTTGAATCGGTCGCCCTGTCCTTCGTCACCGAGGGCAAGGTGCAAAAAGTCTTCAAAAAGCCTGGCGACGAGGTCAAACAGGGCGAGGTCATCGCCGAGCTAGATGTGAGCGACATCCGCAACCAGCTGCGCCAGGCGGAAATCGAGCTGCGCACGGCGCAGACCATCCTCTCGAACACGCTCCAGAGCTTCACGCGCACGCTGCAACTGGCGCAGCTCGACGTTGCCCAGGCGCAGCTCAAGCTCGACGCGGCCATCGCGCGCAGCCAACAGCCGGGGCTTTCGCCTGCCGAACGTCGGGCGCGCGAAGCCGAGGCCAAATTCCTGGAGATAGATCTTCAACGCGCCCTGCTGAGGCTAGAAGACGTCAACGCGGCGCTCGATCCGGTGCTCATCAAGAACGTCGAGACCAGCCGCATCACCGTCGAGGCCTTGCAGGAGAAGTTGTCGCGGGCGACGCTCGTTGCGCCGTTCGATGGCGTCCTGACCGAGTTAGCTGTGGCGGTCGGCATGCAATCTACCCCACTGGAGAAGGTCGCCGTGGTGTCGAAACCGGGCCGCATTGAGCTGGTGGCCGAGCTGTCGTCCGAGCTATCCCGCGAGCTGAGCGTCGGCCAGCCGGTGCGCGTGCGCTTGGCCAACAGCCCCGATGTCACCTTCGGCGGCGTGATCCGCCGCGTGCCGGCCGCGGGCGGCCTGCGCGGCGACCGGCTGGTGCGCATCGAGGTAGACGCCGACGCGAAGCTGGAGAGCGGCGTCAAGGCCATCGTCACGGCGATGACCGGTCGGCGCGACGACGTGCTTTGGATTCCTGCCTCGACCGTGCGCACCTATCGCGGTCGCCAATTCGTCGTCGTGCAAAACCCGGACGGCACGCAGCGCCGCGCAGATGTGAAGCTGGGGCTAACGGCGAGCGATCGCGTTGAGGTTCTGGACGGCCTGCGCGAGGGTGACGTCGTCGTCGCACCATAGATGATCGGCGCTTTCTTTCAACTCGCGGCGCAGCGCATGCGCAGCCAGCTCGGGTTGACGGCGTGCCTATGGCTGGGCATCACGCTGGCGGTAGCCCTGGCGGCGTCCATCCCGGTTTTCGTAGACGCCGTGCAGCTGCGCGTGCTGCGCAGCGAGCTGCTCAACCTCAACGCCGCGACCGGCCGACAGAGCCAAGCAAATGCCCTGCCCTTCGCGCTGCAATTCAGCTTCGCCGCGACCGACGAGAATAGCCTCACCCATGATGCCTACCGTGCGCTGGACGCCTTCATGCGTGAGCGCATCCAGCCGCGCACCATGCTGCCCATCGTTGAGACGGCCACGTTCGCACAGACCCCGCCTTGGCGCATGCTCGCGCTGCCGGGCAGCCCCACCGCCGAGAAATACGCCGACGAGCGCGCGCTGGCGCTGCCGACGGTGAGCGCGATGAGCAACTTCTCGCGCCACGTCCTCGTTGAGGAAGGCGCGCCGCTGCCCGACGAGGCGTCGGACGCCCCCGTGGGCACCACCGATGCGCCGGTGCCTGTGCTGATCTCTCGCGCATTCGCCGAGCGCTACGGGGCACAGGCCGGCGACGAATTCTTGCTCTCCATGACGCAGACGCGCGCCGGCTCGCTCGGCGGGTCTGCCCAAGAGACCGTCGAGGTGCGCGTGGCCGTGCGCATCGCCGGTGTGTGGCTGCCGCGCAACCCTCGCGACGACTACTGGGGGCTCTCGCCGGACACTTTCAAGGACGCGTTGATCGTCACCCCTCAGGACTTCGAGGCGCGCATCGCGCCGCTGCTGAGCACGGCCGTCCGCGCCGCGCGGTGGCAATACATCCTTGACGCCTCGAGGCTGAGCGCCGATAGCGTTGAACCATTCATCGCCCGCGCGCGGCAGCTCCAACGCGAGGTCTTTCGAGAGAATCGCGACGTGATGCTGGTCGCTGCGCTGCTCGACGCGCTCGACCGCTATGTGACTACCTCGCGCGAATTGCTGCTATTGCTGCTGATCTTCAGCGCGCCGGTGTTCGCCATCGTGTTCTACTTCGTCGTGCTGGTGGCCGGCATGGTGGTGCGCCAACAAGAAAGCGAGATCACCACCCTGCGCAGCCGAGGTGCTTCGACGCTCTACATCCTTGGCCTATATCTGGCGCAATCGCTGGCGATCAGCCTCGCCGCGCTGCCGGTCGGCATTCCTCTGGGCTATGGGCTGGCGAGCCTGATGGCCGGCACCCAGACCTTCCTACAATTCGGCCCTCCGCAGCCGGTAACGCTGTCGCTGCTCAACGCCGACGGCCAGTTCGCCGGCCTGCCAGGGTCGTTCCGTTTCGCGCTCGTCGCGGCCGGCTGCGGGTTGCTCGGGGTGATTGCGCCGGCGGTAGGCACGGCGCGCTACAACGTCGTATCGCAATACGCCGACCGCGGGCGCAACACGCGCCGCCCATTCTGGCAGCGCACGTACCTGGACGTGCTGCTGCTGATCCCGGCGCTTTACGGCTACTACCAACTCCGCGGCCAGGGCCGCATCGCAATAGGCGTGGCCGGTTCGGCCGGTGATCCGCTCGCTGATCCGGTGCGCTTCTTGCTGCCGGTGCTGCTCATCACGGCGCTAGGATTGTTGGCCGTGCGGCTGTTCCCGCTGCTGATGGAGCTGCTGGCAAGGGCGACCGATCGCGTCGCGCCGCCGCCGGTCATACTGGCGCTGCGCGAGCTGGCGCGATCGCCCCAGGACAGCGCGGGCCCGCTCATCCTGCTCATCCTCACTATGGGCATCGCGGTATACGGCGCTTCAATCGCCAAGACGCTCGATGAGCACCTGCGCACCGTCACCTATCTGCGCGTGGGCGCCGACGTGCGCCTGGTGGAGACCGGCGAATCGAGCAAGGTGACGCTCGCGCCGGGCGAACTGGCGCAGGACAAGAAAATCAGCGACCCCAACGAGCC
Organism: Thermoflexales bacterium; assembly: GCA_025056965.1. Lineage (GTDB taxonomy): Bacteria > Chloroflexota > Anaerolineae > J036 > Brachytrichaceae > JAAFGM01. The sequence goes on from JANWVF010000064.1 coordinate 15,344, forward strand.
GGAATACTGGACCTTTCTGCCGCCGGAAGGCCATCTGGACATCCCCGGCGTGATCGCCTACGCGCGCGCCGCGCAAATCCCGGCTTATGCGCGTGAATACGGCAGCTTCGGCGTCCGGCAAGTGCTCCTGGGCGTAGATCGCCTGGCCTTCCAGCGCGTCGCCGCTGAAGCCTATCGGGACGAGCTGAGCGCGCAGCCGTTCGGCGCGCTGATGAACCTGCTGGCTACCTCGCGTGATAGCGCGCTGGTCAGCCGCAGCTTCCTGGCCAGACACAACCTCGCGCTCGGCGACCCGATCGTGCTAATCGCCAATCCGGGGCGCGAGAGCGCGCCGATCACGCTGACCATCCGCGGCAGCTTCGATTACTTCCCCATCGTCACGCGCGGCCAGGACGACCCGGTCGCCTACGTCGCCAACTTGGAATACATCTTCGAGCAGCTTGGCAAAGACCTGCCCTACGACGTGTTGCTATCGGTGCGGCCGGGCGTGAGCGGCCGAGAAGTCGCGCGCGAGGCCGCCGAGCGAGAGTACCTCGTCAAAGAGGTGTTCGATGCCCAGGCGGCCATCCGCGAGGCCCAAGCGCAGCCGGCGCGGCAGGGGCTGTTCGGCGTGCTGACGGCCGGCTTCTTGGCGGCGACCCTGCTCACGGCGATCGGCTTCGTGCTGTATGCCTTGGTGTCGTTCCGTCGGCGTTCCATCGCGCTGGGCGTGCTGCGCACCGTTGGCCTTTCTGCGCGGCAGATGGCCGTCTATCTCATCCTCACCCAAGCGGCGTTGGTGCTGCTGGGCGCGTTGGCCGGCAGCTTGCTCGGTGCGCTGGCCGGCGCCTTGTTCATCCCGTTCTTGCAGGTAGGCGGGGCGTTGGTCAACCAGGTGCCACCGTTCATCGTGCGCGTGGCATGGGACGATCTGATCGTGATGTATGTGGCCGTCGCCGCCGCGCTGGGCATGGCCTTGTCCATCACGCTGCTGCTGCTGCGCCGCCTCAAGATATTCGAGGCGATCAAGCTGGGCATGGTGACGTGAGCGAGGCCGACTTACAGCGCCAACAGCTCCTGTTCGATCGCCTTCAGCTGCTCCGGCGTGATGAGGTGCGGCGCGCGGCGCGCAGCGGCTTCCAGCGATAGATCCGGCGATTGCAACCGCGGCAGCTGCGTCGTCGCTTCCTCCCCGAGGTGCTTCACCAGCACGGCCCGCGCCCTTTCGTCGGCCAGCAACTCGCGCAGCGCACAGGCGCGGTCTCGCCGACCGGCGACGTGACGCACGTTGGCCATCGCCTGCGCCAGGTTCAACCCGGTCGAGACGAACGAATAGCGGCCGGAGCCGACCTCAACGACGACTGCATCGCCCTTCGTTCGCGCCGTGCGCACGCCCGGCGTTCGCCCCGCCCGCAGCGGCTGGCCCGACTCGGTCACCTGGGGCAGCGTGGCAGAAGGGATGCGGATGGTGGCGCGCGCGTTAGGTGGAACGGTGACCTGCAATCGAAAGTCGGCTTCGGTCAACTCCCACGCGACGGCCAGCCTGCCGTAGGGCGTCTCCAGCGTGGCGCGCGCGTGCTTTAGGCCGCCGCCCGGTTGCGGCTGAATGAGGGCATGCGCATAACCGGCCGCGTCTTCATCCACCTCGATGCCGGCTACGACGCGATACAGCCATTCGCCGATCGCGCCGTATGCGTAGTGGTTAAACGAATTCATGCTTGGATCTTGGAAGCTGCCGTCCGGCTTGATGCCATCCCAGCGCTCCCAGATCGTCGTGGCGCCCCGCTTCACCGGATATAGCCATGATGGATAGCTCTCCTGGTTGAGCAACTCGTAGGCCAGGTCGGTATAACCGAAGCGGCTGAGCACGTGGCACACATAGGGCGTGCCTACGAAGCCGGTAGTGAGGTGATAGTCCGCTTTGCGGATCGCGTCGGCCAGGCGCTGAGCGGCGGTCGGCCGCAGCCGCTCGGGCAGCAGGTCGAAGTGCAGCGCCAGCACGTAGGCGGTTTGCGTGCCCGGCCCGACCCGGCCGTTCGGCGTAACGAATTCGGCGTTGAAGGCCGCGCGCGCCTTGGCGAAGAGTTCGTCGTACATGCGCGCGTCGTCCTCCTTGCCCAGCACGCGCGCGACGCGCCGCATTAGGTCTGCGCCGTGGGCGAAGAACGCCGTAGCGATCAGCTCGCTGTTCGTCACTGGCGCGGGCAACAGCGGGTTCGAGCCACGATAGTCCAGCCAATCGCCGAAGTGGAAGCCGCTCGCCCACACAAAACGCTCGCCGGCCTGCCGACGCATGTAGTCCACCCAGCCGGCCATGCTCTCGTACTGCGCCTCCAAGATGCCCTTGTCGCCATAGCACAGATACACCGTCCACGGCACGATGACCGCTGCATCGCCCCATGCGGCCGAGCCGGCCGCGTGCTCGCCCAACACATTCGGGATGACGTACGGCACGTTGCCATCCGCCAGCTGATCCGCTGCTAAATCGCCCAGCCACTTGGTGAAGAACGCCGCGACGTGTCGGTTGAAACATGCCGTGCGAGCAAACACCTGAGCATCGCCGGTCCAACCCATCCGCTCATCGCGCTGTGGGCAGTCGGTCGGCACGTCCACGAAGTTGCCCTTCTGCCCCCACACGATGTTGTGCTGCAGCTGGTTGATCAGCGGATTGCTGCAGTTGAAGTCGCCGATAGGCGGGATGTCGGAGTGGACGACGACGCCAGTCAGGTCATCGGCGGTCGGTTCGCCCGGCCAGCCCTCCACCTTTACGTAGCGGAAGCCCATGAATGTGAAGCGCGGCTCGTAACATTCTTCGCCCTCGCCCTTCAAGGTGTACTCCAGCGTCTGGCGCGCGGCGCGCAGGTTCTCGGTGTAAAAGTTCCCGTCGCGATCGAGCACCTCGGCGTGTCTGAGGGTGACGGTCGTGCCAGGCGCGCCGCGCACGCGCAGGCGCACCCACCCTACCATGTTCTGGCCGAAATCGGCGATGCATTCGCCCTTGGGCGAGCGGAAGATGCGCACCGGCCGCAGCGCTTCCTGGCGGCGCACGAGTGGCCCAACCTGCGCGATGAGGTGATCTTTGCGATGATCGAGGATGCGCACCGCGGCCCAGCTGCGGTCGTCGAAATCGGGACAATCCCAGCCGGGTTGTTCGAGCCGCGCGTCGTAGGTCTCGCCATGGTAGATCTCCGCCATGCGGATCGGACCGGTCGTCGCGCGCCAGTCCGCGTCGCTGGTGATAATCACCTCGCGCCCGTCGTCGTAAGTCACATGCAACTGCGCCAACAAGGCCAGACGACTGCCGTAGAGATTGCGTCGCTGTCCGTCGAATCCGATGTGACCGCGATACCAGCCGTCGGCCAGCATGGCGCCGATGGCGTTGGCGCCTTCGCCGAGCAGTTCGGTCACATCGTAGGTTTGGTATTGCAAGCGCTTGTTGTAGCTCGTCCAGCCCGGTGTGAGCAGGGCATCGCCCACGCGCCGACCGTTGAGGCGCAGCTCGTATAGCCCTAGGCTGGTGACATATAGGCGCGCGGTGCGCACTCGGCCGTCGAGCGTGAAGGCTCGGCGCAGCATCGGCGCCGGCCGCGGCTGCGTCGAGTCTTGCCCATCATCCCAGTCCAACGTGATCCACTGTGCCTGCCAGTCGGCGGCGTCCAGCAGTCCCATCTCCCACCAGGCCGGCGCGCTCCACTCCGAAGGCCGATCGTCCTGATCCCACACGCGCACGCGCCAGTAGCAGCGCTGACCGGAGCGCAACGGCGGGCCGGCGTAGCGCACGTGTACTGATTGGCCGGACTGCACCTTGCCGGTGTCCCAGATCACGTCGCGCTCGCCGCCGGGATCGGCGGCAACCACGATCTGATACGCCGATTGGCGCACATTGCGCGCATCAGCTTCCGCAGATAGCTTCCAGCTCAACCGGGGGC
>JANWVF010000085.1 GCA_025056965.1 Thermoflexales bacterium
CGCTCTACGAATATTGTAGCTCTGGGCTGACTCTTTGCAGAAGCAATGAAGACAGCGATCTTTAAGGCCTAGGTGGAATTCGTGTTGTGTCCGACCCTGCGCCCTGGCGAAATTGTCATCCGGTGACCGGCGTGCCCGGCGGCCTCCGGCTGCCGGTGGATGACCCGCGCAACGTCTGGGCCGGCTTCGTCCGCCGCCTGGTGCGCGAGTACGCCGGGCGCGTCAACCGCTTTATCATTTGGAACGAGCCCGACATCGCGCCGGACGAGTACGGCGTACAGTTCCTCGGCACCGTCGAGGACTACTATCAACTCGTCAAGGTCGCCTACCTGGCCGCCAAACAAACCAACCCGCAGGCGCAGATTCATCTGGGCGGGCTGACGCACTGGCATGACGTGGTCTTCAAGCGCCGGCCTTATCTGGAGCGCTTCCTGGAAGTGGCGGGCCGCGACCCGACCGCGCGCGAGAACAACTACTACTTCGACGTGGTCACGGTGCACATCTACTTCCGCACCGAGACCGTCTACGAAATCATCACCCTGTTCCGCGACATCCTGCGCCGGGCCGGCCTGCAACACCCCATCTGGCTGAACGAGACCAACGCCGCGCCGGCCAACGACCCGCATATGCCGTGGCGCAACGCCATGTTCCAGCTGACGATGGACCAGCAGGCGGCCTTCCTCGTGCAGTCGTTTGCGCTGGGGCTGGCGGCAGGAGCGGAGCGAGTCGCCGTTTACAAGCTGGCAGAGATTTATCCACCCATCCCCGGCGCGGATTACAACGGCCTGTACCGGCCCGACGGCTCGGCGCGTCCGGCGGTGGAGGCCTTCCGCGCCATCACCACCCACTTCGCCGGCGTGCGGCGCGTCACTCACTTTGTGAACAGCCGCTACCACGAAGTGCGCCTGGAGCGCGAGAATGCCGTGACGCGCGTATTGTGGGCGCGCAGCGACCGGTGGGTGCCGGTCAGCCTGACGGCCACGCGCGGCGCGCAGAGCGTGGTTATCTATGACCACCTCGGCCAGCCTCTGCCGCTGAACTTCACCGGCGCGCTGACGTACACCTTCACGCTGCCCGGCGCCGTCTGCCGCGATCCACAACACGGCTGTCTGGTCGGCGGCATCCCGCTGCTGGTGGTGGAAACTCTCAAACCGTGATGTGCTAGAATTCCGGCGGCCCCATGTCCGACCTGCAACCCGCCCTCCCGCGCATTCGCAACGCCCGCACCCGCGCTATCATCGCACGCGAGACCTTCTGGCAAATTACTCTGCCGCTCATCGTTATCCTGCTGCTGGTTGTGGGGCTGATGGTCTTCGTGGCGCTGAGCGCTGCCGGCGTGTTCATCCCCACGCCCACGCGCTCGCTGGCCGACGTGTCCTTGATGTTTCTCATCCTGCTGGCCGCCGGCGCCGCGCTGGTGCTGCTGGCGGTGCTCGTCGCGTTGTGTGTGGCGGCGTGGTACGGCTTGCGCGAGCTGCCTTACCTGTTCAAGCGCGTGCAGGACTTTGTGTGGCTGGTGGCGATGAACGCCAAAACGGCGACGCGCCAGGTGGACAGCCGCGTGGTGGAGGTGCATCTCTCCGCTGCTGCCCTGCGCAGCATCGGCCAGAGCTTCCGCGACCTGTTTCGGCGAGAAAGGATGTTTTGAGTGATGGAACGGGACTGGCGCACGCAGGCAATGGTGGTGGGAGCAGTGGCCGGCGCGCTGCTTGGTCTGCTGGCGGCGCGGCTGTACATCACCTCGGTTGAGGAGGAGGCCGCGCAGAAGGGTGAGACGCCGCGTCTCAGCCTGGCGCGGGCCGTGCCCATCGGCCTGGCCGTGCTCGGCGTCCTGCGGCAAATCTCGGCGCCGCCCGCCAAGCGCTCCGCGCGCAAAAAGCGCTAAAGCGCTCCAAAACGCAAAGCCGCCCGAACAAGTCGGGCGGCTTTTTTGTTTTGTCTGTTGACTTGTCAGTGGATCGGGATTATCGTGTGAATGAACGCTCGTTCATTTTTGCTATGCCGGCTAGACGCTCCCTCCCCGCCGCCTCCGAACCGCCGTCCACCAAAGGCGAAGCCACACGCGCCGCCGTGCTGGCCGCCGCCCACAAGCTCTTTCTCAGACAGGGCTTCCACGGCACCAGCATGCGCGAGATCGCCGACGAAGCCGGCCTCGCCGTCGGCGGCATCTACAACCACTTCGCCACCAAGGAAGACATCTTCGCCGCCGTGCTGGACGCCTATCATCCGTACCATGTCCTGCTCCCTGCGCTCGAACAGACCGAGGGCGAGAACGTGGAGGCCTTCGTCCGCAACGCTGCCGAGCACGTGCGCCGGGGCATCGAGGGCGCGGAGACGCGGCTGCTGCCGCTGGTGTTTATGGACCTGGTCGAGTTCCGCGGGCGGCACATGGGACGGCTGGCGCGCAAACTGCTGCCTCGGTTCCTGCCGTTTTTCGAGCGCTTTGCGCAACTGCCGGGCCGTCTGCGCGCCATGCCGCCGCCCATTTTGTTCCGCGCGCTGTTGAGCCTGATGGTCGGTTACCTGATCACCGAGATGATTTATCGGAATGCGAAGCTCCAATCGCGCCTGAGCACGAACTCACGCGAAACGTTCGACGGCCTGATTGACATCTACCTACACGGCATCCTCGCCGAGCGGGAGATCGACTGATGCTCAACACGCGCCTGCTCTCCCTCATCCGCAAAGAGTTCATCCAGATTTCGCGCGACCCGCGCACGCTGGTTCTGGTCATCGTCATCCCCGTCATGCAGCTGTTCCTGCTCGGCTACGCGGCAACCCACGACGTGCGCAACGTGCCGCTGGCCGTCTTCAACCAGGATCGCGGCCCGGAAGCGCGCGCCCTGCTCGACGCCTACCGCGCCGCCGACTATTTTCGGCTGGCCTTCGACGCCGGCTCGGAGGCCGAGCTGCGCCGGCTGATTGGCGAGGGGCGGGCGCGCGTCGGTTTGATCATCCCGCCGGATTACGGAACGCAGCTTCAGCGCGGCGCGGCGCAGGTTGCCTTCATCCTGGACGGCAGCGATCCGACGGTGGCCTCCACCGCGCTGGCCGCCGCGCAGCTCATCGGCCAGGCGCATGGCACGCAGATCCTGGCGGAACGGCTGGCCGCGCGCGGCGTCGCCCTCAGCCTGACGCCGCCGGTCGAGGTGCGCACGCAGGTCTGGTACAACCCCGATCTGGAGGCCGCCCATTTCATGGTGCCGGGCGTCATCGGCATGATCCTGTACGCCCTCACCTCCCTCCTTACTGCCACCGCCATCGTGCGCGAGCGAGAGCGCGGCACCATCGAGCAGCTCATCGTCACGCCCATCCGCCCATGGGAGCTTATCGTCGGCAAGATGCTGCCGTATGTATCGCTGGCGCTGTTCAACACGGTGGAAGTGCTGGCCATCGGCGCGTGGTGGTTCGGCGTGCCGGTGCGCGGCGACCTCTGGCTGATCCTGGGCATCTCGGTCATCTTCCTGATGACGAGCCTGGGCATCGGCCTGTTTGCCTCCACCGTGGCGCACACCCAGCAGGAGGCGATGTTGACCGTGTGGATGACGCTGCTGCCCAGCATCTTCCTCTCCGGCTTCTTCTTCCCGCTGGAGGCCATGCCGCAGGTGCTGCAATGGCTGTCGTACGCGATGCCTCTGCGCTACTACCTGTCCATCATCCGCTCGCTGCTGCTCAAGGGCGTGGGCTTCGCCGAGATTCAGGGCGACGTGCTGGCGCTGACCGTCTTCGGCCTGGTCATCATGACGGCAGCGGTGGTGAGGTTCAGGAAGAGGTTGGATTGAGGGAGACTGAAGACTTAGGACTGATGATTGGAGATTGGAGATGGAGATGAAGATGCATCCGAATCCCAGGCGTGTGATTCCGATTGTGCTGCTGCTCCTTGGTATTGGCGCGGCGGCGTGGTGGTATTTCGGAGGGAGCGCTGCGGCGGCCAGCAACGGCCCGCTCACCGCCTCGGGCACGATCGAGGCGCGGGAGATTCGCATCAGCCCGGAGGTGGGCGGGCGCGTGCAAACTGTGGCCGTGGCCGAGGGCGAGGCAGTGGAGGCCGGCGCGACGCTGGTGACGTTTGACGCGACGGTGCTGACTGCCCAACGCGCCCAGGCCGAAGCGACTCTGAAGGCGGCGCAGGCCAACGCCGAGGCCGCCGCCGCCGCGCGTGATGCCGCCCTCGCCAACCTGGCGCTGCTCCGGGCCGGTCCCTCCCCGGAACAGCTGGCTGTGGCGCAGACCGTCGTAGACCGTGCGCAAGTTGCCGTGGACGCGCTGCAGGAGACCTACGACAACCTGACCGAGCTGGCGCGCGAGACGCCCAACGGCAAAAACATCAAGCAGCAGTTGGATGCCGCCAGAGCGACGCTCGCCAACGCGCAGGCGCAATATGAACTGACCCGGGCCGGCGCACGCACTGAGCAAATTGAAGCGGCGCAGGCACAGGCGCGCGCCGCCGAAGCGCAGTGGCGGGCAGCGCAGGCCCAGGTCGAAGCCGCGCAGGCGGCGCTCGGCGTGTTGGACGCACAACTCGGCAGGCTCACCCTCGTTGCGCCGGCCGGCGGCGTGGTGCTCTCGCGCGCCATCGAGCCGGGCGAGTTCGCTGCCCCCGGCGCGACGCTGCTCGTCCTCGGCGACCTCGACGCGCTCACCATCACCGTCTATGTCCCCGAAGACCGCTATGGCCGCATCCGGCTGGGCCAGGCCGCGCAGGTGACGGTGGACTCCTTCCCCGGCGAGACCTTCACGGCCACCGTCGCCCACATCGCCGACCGCGCCGAGTTCACGCCGCGCAACGTGCAGACCGCCGAAGGGCGCAAGTCCACCGTCTTCGCCATCCGGCTGGCGATCGAGAACCCGAATGGGAAACTCAAGCCCGGCATGCCGGCGGATGTGACGTTCGCGGACTAGAGCGGTTTCCAGCTTGAATTACGGCAGGGCATGCAAAATTCGACCTGTTTTCAGCGAGTTTCTGCTACGGAACCGTAAATCCATCAGGAATTCGCTCTAATTGAAGGAAAAGAAGGAAAAAAGGAAAGACACACACCTGCAACGACTGTAGTCATCAATCATCAGTCATCAGTCATGCCGCCCCTCATCGAAGCCCTCACCCTCCATAAATCCTTCAGCCACACGCGCGCGGTGGCGGGCGTTTCGCTTCGAGTGGATGGCGGCGAGGCTTACGGCTTGGTGGGGCCGGATGGGGCGGGCAAGACGACGCTGCTGCGCCTGCTGGTGGGCGCGCTCGATGCCGACTCGGGCACGGCGCAAATCAACGGCTACGACGTGGCGCGCCAGACCGAGTTGGCCCGCCAGCATATCGGCTACCTGGCGCAGCGCTTCAGCTTGTACGGCGACCTGACGGTGCTGGAGAACCTGAGGTTCTTCGGCGAGGTGCGCGGCCTGGGCGAGGCACGTGTGAAGGCGCGGGCCGAGGAATTGCTCAGATTCGTTGGGCTGGCCGGTTTCGAGAGTCGCCGCGCCGACGCGCTCTCCGGTGGCATGAAGCAGAAGCTTGGCCTGGCCTGCGCCCTTATCCACGAGCCGAAGGTGCTGCTGCTGGACGAGCCGACGACGGGCGTGGACCCGGTGACGCGCCAGGACTTCTGGCAACTGCTCATCCGCGTGCTCGCGCAGGGCACTGCGGTGGTGGTCAGCACGCCGTATATGGACGAGGCGGCACGCTGCAACCGGATCGGCTTCATGCACTCAGGCCGGCTGCTGGTGGAAGGCACGCCGCGCGAGCTGGCGGCAATGCTGAACGGGCGCGTACTGGAGCTGATCGCGCAGCCGAAGGATCGCGCCCGGCGTGTGGCGCAGGCAGACCCCGCCGTGGAGGACGTGTTGACCTTCGGTGACCGGTTCCACCTGCGCGTGGCGGAGCCGGCAGGGCCGCTCGCCCGTCTGCCCGCGGCGCTGGCCGAGGCCGGCGTCACCGTCACGCGCCTGCGCGCCATCCCGCCCTCGCTGGAGGACGTGTTTATCTCGCTGCTGGCGCAACCGGATGGAAAGTGAGGAAACGAGGGAAACTGATCTCCTCTCTTTTCCATCCTTTCCTTCTTTTCCCGCGTTTCCCATGGCCGAGTCCGTCATCGTCGTGCATCAACTCACCAAAAAGTTCGGCGACTTCACCGCCGTGGACTCCGTCTCGTTCGAGGTGCGGCGCGGCGAGGTGGTGGGCTACCTGGGGCCGAACGGCAGCGGCAAGACGACGACCATGCGCATGTTGCTCGGCCTGTTGCGCCCCACCTCCGGCTCGGCGACGGTGCTCGGCTACGACATCGTGCGCGACGCCGAACGCATCCGTCCGCTGGTCGGCTACATGAGCCAGAAGTTCGCACTGTACGACGACCTGACGGTGCGGGAGAATTTGGCCTTTTACGGCGGCGTATATGGGCTGACGGAAGCGCAGCTGCGGTCAAGGCTGGCGGAACTATTCCCTCTGATTGGGCTGGAGGGGCGTGAGAACATGTGCGCCGGCGCGCTCTCCGGAGGCTGGCGGCAGCGCCTGGCAATGGGCATCGCCCTCGTCCATCAGCCGCAACTGCTCTTCCTCGACGAGCCGACCTCGGGCGTGGACCCGGAAGCGCGGCGCGAGTTCTGGGACATCATCTACACGCTGGCCGAGCGCGGCGTGACGGTCTTCGTCAGCACGCACTACATGGACGAGGCCGAGTATTGCGGGCGGCTGGGCCTGATGAACCAGGGCCGGTTGCTGGCGCTGGACACTCCGAGCGCCCTCAAGCGCGAGGCCGTGCCGGGCGAGGCCTGGGACATCGCCGCGCAGCCGCTGTTGCCTGCGCTCGAGGCGCTGGAGGCGCTGCCCGGCGTCACTCAGGCCGGCCTTCTCGGCAACCGGCTGCACGCGCTCACCGCACGCGGCGCGCACACCACCGAGACCCTGGGCCGGGCGCTGGCCGCCTTCGCGCCACAAGTGGAAGCGGCGGAGGTGACGTTGGAAGATGTGTTTGCGGTGTTGACGCGGTCACCGGCGGGCATGACCCCGAAACAACACGTTGGCTGACGGTTAGGCCGGCTCGGTTTTCCTATTTGGACGTTGGCGCACGGTCGGTACAATCAGTACCACTGTCCTATGAGCTCCATCGTCTACGCCGACTCCTCGTCCGTTACGCTTCGCAAGGTGGGGCGCTATGAAATCATCCGCGAGATCGGCCAGGGCGGCATGGCCACCATCTACCTCGCCCATGACCCGGTCACCGACCGGCCCGTCGCCCTCAAGCTGCTGCACGTCCAATTCGTCCGCGACCCGCAGTTCCGCACCCGCTTCATGCGCGAGGCTAAAATCGTGGCCGCGCTCAAACATCCCAACATCGTACCAGTGTACGACTTCAGCGGCGAGCAGAGCATCCCCTACATCGTCATGCGCTACATGCCGGGCGGCACGCTTGAGCACCGCATCACTGGCAGGCCGCTGCCCCTCTCGCAGATCGTGCCCATCGTGCAGAACATCGCCGCTGCGCTCGACCATGCCCACGCCGCTGGAATCGTCCACCGCGACCTCAAGCCCTCCAACATCCTATTCGACGCGCAAGGCTACGCTAGCCTGTCAGACTTCGGTCTGGCCAAG
>JANWVF010000102.1 GCA_025056965.1 Thermoflexales bacterium
CGATAGTACGGATCACGCGGGTCAACTCCAGGGGGGGCTTCCTCCCAGAAGGGAATCCAACCCCAAGTGACGTTGATCTCGCCGCGCCCGGCGAAGTATGTTCCGGGATGCTCATGCCCTGGGTTGATCAGCAGGTTATAGCCAGGGCTGTAGAGCGTGCCGGTTTGTGCCGTGGCGAAATGCGGCGAGATTGTGAGCGCCGAAACACTCAAGGCACCGACTGTGGCGGCAACAAGTGTGCGAGTGACGATTCTCATGTTGCGTTCTGACTCTCCGATCGTGCTGCGGCTTCAGGTGTAGCAAGCGATAGCCTGGAATCCAACGGCTGAGGTTTATACCACATCGAGCAAGCGCGCCTCCCGCTGCGCCGAGCCTGGTGTGACGTGGGCTCCGCTCCTAAGCACGTGGCCATCTATACTGCGCGGGCGATGTCTTTTGCAATTGGCCGCCGTCTGCGTGCCGAGGGGTGGGCGGCGCTGCTGAGCTTGCTGGCGTGCGTCGTCGCATTCTCCGGTCGTTTGCAGTCGGCGGACGAGATCGCCGTGTATGCGCTGGCATACAACCTGGCGCAACGCGGCGCGCTAGACATCAACGTGCTGGCCTCGAGCGAACCGGGCATGCGCGCGCCGCCGTTCTCCGGCGTCGGTCGCTTTGGCCCAGATGCAAACTTCTATTCCGGCAAAGGGGTATTGCCGTCGTTGCTGGCTGCACCGCTGTTGTCGGCCGGCCTGGGGCTCGGCACAGACCCGGTCGTCGCTGCGCTCACGCTCAATGTGTTCGCGACGGTTGCAACGTCCTTCGTCATCGCGCGCAGCGCGCGGCAGATCACCGATTCGGAGTGGGCAGCGCTTGCCTGCGGCGCGCTCTACGCCATCGGCACGCTGGCGCTGCCCTACAGCAAGCGCTTGTTCACCGAGCCGGTCGCGGCGTTGAGCGTGGCGCTGGCGTTCATAGGGTTAACTTCCGCCAGGCGCCCGGGCGCGAAGGCCGTCCTCGCCGGCCTTGCCTTCGGGGCAGCCGCGGCCGCCTCGTATGCCAACCTCGTCTTGCTCCCCTGCTACTTGGCGATGGCGTTGTGGTTCGATCGTCGGCAAGCGCTGCGTCGGTGGGTCGGCTTTCTGGTCGGCGTCGTGCCGTGGCTGGCCGGCCTGGCGACCTACAACTTCGTCCGTTTCGGCGATCCGATGGTCACCGGCTTGGCGCTCGTCGAATGGAGTTTGCCTTACTTCACACCCGCCGCAGCGCTGATCCGCGCGTATGGTCTGCTGCTCAGCCCTTATCGCGGGTTGCTTTGCTACGCTCCCATCTTGCTGCTGCTGCCGTTGGCCTGGCTGCGATCGCGCGTGGTGGGCGGAAGGGATGCTCCTGAGGGAAGCCGCAACGCTGCCAGCCCGGCGCTGTTCGTGGCGGCGACCGGCACGCTGGCCTACGTGCTGTTCTTCAGCTTTTGGAGCATGTGGTGGGGGGGCTTCAACTGGGGGCCGCGCTTTCTGTTGCCCATCATGCCGATATGGATGATCGCGCTCGCGCCTGCGTTCGGCGCTCTCGTCGCGCCATGGCCCAACGGGCAGCGCGACGTCGCCGGACGCCTCGCGCACTTCCTCATCCGAGGAGCGATGTGGGCAGTCATCGGGGCGGCAGTCTTCGTCTCGACGATCGGTGGAATCGCCGACACCTTTCGCAGCGAAGGCGAGCTGGCGCGCCGAGGGATGCTGGCGCCGCTGGTCGAAGCGTCGTCGCTGGATGCCTCGCCGTTGCTGAGCGACTTGCGCTTCTTTCAAGCGTTGAGCGGGGCACAACAGATCGCTCGGGGCGAATTGGACACTTGGTGGGCCGCGCCATCGCCGCACGACGCCGATCTCGGCCGCGCGTTAGCCGACGTGGCCGAGCGTGCGACGCCGGGCAGCATGGTGATGCTGGTCGCACCGACGCATACCGAACCTTTCCTGCACGCCTACCGCCTGCCCAACGAACTCGTTGGCTTCTCGCCCGATCAAATTCGCGCAGGTGAAGATGGGCCGGCGCGGCGCGCGCTGGCCGTCGCGCGCCGCGTGCTGCTGGTGACGGATGTCGCGCAAGATGACCCCGGCAACACGACCGAGCGCTGGCTGGAAGCGCACGCCTTTCGCGCGCGAAATGAGTTCTACGGCCGTTGGCGCGTGGCAGCCTTCGGCTCACCACCTGAGGTTTGGACGTTGGGCCCATCGCCGGCCCAGTTCGGCGCAGATCTGACGCTCGCTTCCTTGCGCTACTCGCCGGTTGCGTCGCCCGGCGGCGCAGTCGCGATCGAGGCAGCCTGGCGGCGCGCTGAGCACGCCGAAGGCGCGAGCGCTGCACCGATCGCCTGGTTCGCCCACCTCATCGCGCCCGACGGCAGGCTGGTCGGCCAGCACGACGCGCTGCTCGGCAGCGGTTACCCGTGGGATAGGTCCGTGGCGACGCTGCGCGATCATCGCGGTATCCTCGTGCCGCCTGATGCGACGCCCGGCATCTACCGAATCAACATCGGGGCTTACACCGGCGACGGGGCGCGGCTAGCCGTCGTGCGCGACGGCGCGCGGCTGCCGGGCGATGTCATCACCTTCGAGGTGACGATTCGATGAAGCGATTGCTCCTTCCCCTCGTCGGCTGTCTGCTGTGCGCTTGCAGTGGGCGTCCGCTCGTCGTGTCGGCAACGCCGACGCCGGTCGTCCCGCAGTACTGCACCCTGCGCGTCGAAGGCCGTCGGATCGTGGATGCCGGCGGCAGAGTCGTCGTTTTGCATGGGGCGAGCCTGCCCTCGCTCGCGGAGATGGCGCAGAGCGACCGCGACGCGGCGCAGCGCTTGGAAGAGCTGGCCGCGGCCGGTGCGCGCGTCGTACGGCTGCCGGTGGATCAGCGGGAAATCACGCCGACGTTTGTGCCGGCAGTGGTGTCGCCGTTCGTTGAGCGAGCCAACGCGCTGGGCATGTTGGTCATCCTCGCCTATCGCAACGACCTGAATGAAACGGTGCGCAAGCAGGGCGAGGCCGCCGAGGACTGGCTACGATTGGCGCTGACGTATCTGCGCAACGCCCCTGGCGTGTGGTTCGAGCCGCTGGCCCGACCGATCGCCACGCCGAAGTGGCGCGCGATGAACCAGCGCATGGTGGACGTAGCACGCGGTTTCAACGCCGACAATGTGATCGTCGTCAATCGGCCGGACTGGCTGCAGCGTGCGCCGCGGGAAGTTCTGGCCGGCAGCAACGTCGTCTATGCCGTCCCCACACCGAACGGTTGGCCGCTCGATGTCGCGCCGTTCATCTTGACCGACTTCGATGGCGCAGATCTCGCGGCGGCGCAGTCCGGTCAAGTGTGGAGCATCGCGTCTGAAGCCGTCCGTCCGACCGATCTCGCGCCGCTGTGGCGCACGAGCCGGCCTTGTAAGCTAAATCCATGACGGTGAAGTTAGCGACGCCTGTGAACGCTCAAGAGCGAATTGCTAATCCCCAATCCCAGATGTGCACGACGGTGTGGATCTCGGGCGATCAGCTTTCGCCGCGCTGGCCGGAGTGGCTGGCGCAGAAAGGGCTCAACCCCGGCAACACCCGGCTGCTGTTCATCGAGAGCGCGGCCAAGATCCGCTCGCGGCCGTGGCACAAGCACAAGCTCATCTTGGTGCTCAGCGCGATGCGCCACTTTGCCGAGGCGATGCGGCGAGACGGTTGGACGGTGGACTATCGCAAGGCCGCGACGTTCGAGGCCGGCCTGCGCGCACACGTCGCAGCGCACGCGCCGAAGCACGTGGTGGTCATGCAGCCCAACACCTGGCAGGGCCGAACTTTCGTGGAGCGACTGCGCGCCACAGACGTGCCCATCGCTCAGCTATCCATCCTCGAATCGCGCTTCTTCCTGGCGAAGCCGGAAGACCTGGGCGCGAGCAGATCGCCGCTCATGGAGACGTTCTACCGCAAGATGCGCCGCCGCACCGGCTATTTGATGGACGGCGATCGCCCGGTCGGCGGCAAGTGGAACTTCGACGACGAGAACCGTCACCCGCCGCCGCGCGCGTGGCGCGTCGCGCGTGCCGCGCTTCAATTCCCTGTCGCGCCGACCTTTCCGCCGGATGCCATGACGCGCGAGGTCATCGCCGAGGTCGCGCAGGTGGAGACGGCCTGGGGCGCGCTGGATGGCTTTGCCTTGCCGGTGACGCGCGCGGATGCGCTGGCGTACTTCGCCGACTTCATTGCCCATCGCTTGCCTAACTTCGGCCCATACGAAGACGCGATGGTGAGCGGCCAGCCGCTGCTCTTTCACTCGATGCTCTCGCCCCTGATCAACATCGGCCTGCTGGAGCGCGACGAGCTATGCGCAGCAGCGGAACGCGCCTACCGCGAAGGCCGCGCCCCGCTGAACTCGGTCGAGGGCTTCATCCGGCAATTGATCGGCTGGCGAGAATTCGTCTACGCCTGCTATTGGCGCGAGATGCCGGAGCTGCGCGAGATGAACGCGCTCGGCGCGATGCGGCCGCTGCCCAAGTTTTACTGGGATGGCCAAACCGACATGGCCTGCCTGCGCGAGTGCGTCCAGGGCGTGTGGGAGCGCGGCTACACCCACCACATCCAGCGTTTGATGGTGCTGAGCAACTTTGCGCTGATCGCCGGCGTCCGCCCGCAGGAAGTCAACGAGTGGTTCTTTGCGACCTACGCAGACGCCTACGACTGGGTGGTGACGCCCAACGTCGTGGGCATGGGCACGTATGGCGATGGCGGCATCGTCGGCACCAAGCCTTACGCCGCTAGCGCCAATTACATCCACAAGATGAGCACCTATTGTGAAGGCTGCCGATATGATCCCAAGCAGCGCGTGGGCGAGCGTGCCTGCCCGTTCAACGCGCTGTACTGGGACTTCGTGGCGCGCCATGCCGACGTCCTGGGCGCCAACCCGCGCACCAGCATGCCGGTGATGGCGCTGCGCCGGATGAGCACCGATGAAGTGAAGGCGATCCGCGCGCAGGCAGCGCGGTTTCTCGATTCACTATCTTGACACTCAAGCGCAACGCCGATCGTGAGACGCGCCCCCGCACGGCACGCCCGCTTCTGCGCAAGTCGAGTCCAGGCCGTCGCGATAACGGTCTCTCCTGCGCGATCACTCGTCCATATCAAAAGTACGCAGCGCTCATAGAATATCTACAATCTGATATAACCTTATGCAGAACATGAACACCGGCAGGCGCATCGCAGCACTGATGCTGGCATTAGGGATGCTGACCGGACACGCTGTGCCCAGCGTCACCCATGCGCAAGTTCGCCCCGTATTCATCACGGCGAGTTCTGACGCGCTGCGGATCGAGGTCACGTTCGAGCGCCCTGCTCAGGTGCTTGATTTGCCCCTGCGATGGCCCACGGCCGACGGATATGCATTGCCCTACGCGGCCTGGCCGATAGCCATGTCCTCCGTCGAAGATGCGGAGGCCGTCGCGGCAGAGATAGAGGAACTGGAGTTGGACTTCGTTGGAGCGGATGCGCTCGCGCTGCCGGTTCACTCGGTTGAGGTCGAAGCGCCGCCGCTGCCTGCGACATGGCCCATGCACGTCGCGTATGTCGGCATCATGCGCGGCGTCCCGCTGGCGCGCGTGTTGCTCTTCCCGGTGCGACCTGCGCCGGGCGGCTGGTCATGGGTGCGCCGGTTGCGCGCCCGCGTGCGAATGTCCCCGCAAATTGTCGCTGCGAGCCATGCGAAGCCATTCGATAGCGATCCCCTTCTGCGCGTCATCGCGACGCAGGTAGCGAACCCCGAGTGGATCGGGGATCCATCGTCGGCGATAGTGCCGCTGCGTGCCGACTCGTCAGTAACCATCCGCGCCCTGATTGACGTTGAGCGTCCGGCCTGGGTAGCGCTGACGCGCGCCGGCCTAGAGGCCGCCGGGGTGCCGCTGGTGTCCCCGCAACGGTTGCGCCTGCGACAGGGCGCGCACGAGGTGCGGATGCTCTGGGAAGGCGACGCCGACGAAGAGTTCGAGCCCGACGAGCGCCTGCTTTTCTACGCTCAACCGCGCTTCAGTCGCTACGCTGCGCATGACACATGGATCCTCGAGGAGGCCAACGCACCGGCGGCGCGCATCGGCGCGCGGAACGCGGCGCCAGGCGCCGCGCCGTCCGGTGTGCTCTACGGCAGCTTCACCTTCGAGCAGAACGCGCTCTACACGCCGGAATGCGGCTGTCGTCCGCCGATGCATCGCGACGGCGATCGTTGGGCTTGGGCAAGCTTGCAACAAGGCCAGAGCTGGTCTCTGCCCTTCACGCTGCCGATCAGCGCGGCGCAACCGGCTTCGCTGACCATCTGGTTGCTGGGATACACCGACCCGCCCCAGAACCCTGATCACCGCGCGCAGATCTGGCTCAACGGCGCGCTGCTGGGCGAGGCCTTGTGGGACGGACGGCAGGCGATCACGGCGACATTTGCGGCCACGGTCATGGCGAGCAACGTCCTCTCTGTGGCGCTGCCCGGCCTCAGCGGCGTGACGGTTGAGGGGACATGGATAGACGGGTTCAGCGTGACGACGGCGGTGAACGCGACAGGTGCGGTCGGCCGGCCCTTGCGCGGAGAGAACGATGCGCGAACCTACGCGCTGAACGTCGCACCGCTTTACCTGCTGGACGTGACGACGCCGACTCAGCCCGTGTTGCTCCAGGGCTGGGAGCACACATCCGCCGGCGCGCGCTTCGCCGACCCCTCGACCGGTCTGCCGCGCCGCTATGCCGTCTTCACCCAGACGGACTTGCCCCAGCGCATCCGCCCGCCCGCGGCGATCAACCCGGCGGCGGGGAATCTGCACGTGATCGCTCCGGATGAGCTGTGGCCGGCGCTGGGTGAGTTGGTGGCGCGCCGCCAAGCGCAGGGCTTCGCCGTGGTCACGCAGACCGTTCAAGCCCTATATGACCATCACGGCGAAGGGCGCGTAGATCCATGGGCCATTCGGGCCTATCTGGCAGCGCGCTACCACGCCGACGCCGTGCGTCCGGCCTACGTGTTGTTGGTGGGGGACGGGACGTTCGATCCGAAACGCTACCGCGACACGTCGCCGCCGACGCTCTTGCCCGCATTTCTGGCCGACGTAGATCCGCGGCTCGGCGAAACTGCCGCGGACAATCGCTTCGTCACAGTGGATGGCAACGATGCGCTGCCGGACATGGCGATCGGTCGTTGGCCGGTAAACACGCTTGCCGAGGCGCAGGCCGTCGTCAGCAAGGCGCTCGCCTATGAATCCGCGCTGCTGACGGCCGGCGACCGTCGGATGCTCCTGGTCAGCGATAACGCCGATAGCGGTGGCAACTTCCCGGCCAAGGCGCTCAGCCTCGCCGGCGCCGCGCCGGCGACATACATCACCACCACGGCGCTGATGACGACGGCCGCAGCCTTCACCGCGACGCGGACGACGGCTCTGGCCTTCTGGAATTACGCGCGACTCATCGCCTATCTGGGTCATTCGTCGCCGCGCCAGTGGGCGGCGGAGCGCTTGTTTCACCTGAACGATGTGGCCGGGCTGCCGCCGCGCGACGCGCTGCCGGTAGTGATCGGATTGACCTGCTACACCGGCCGCTTCCACGAGTTGCAAGATGCGCTCGACGAGACGCTCGTTCGTGCGCCCGGCCGCGGCGCCGTGGCGGCCTGGGGCGCGACCGGCCTGACGATCAGCACGGGGCACGATCCGCTGGGACGCGGCTTCACCCAGACCTGGCTCGGCGGCGGACGGCTGGGCGACGCTGCATTAGCCGGCAAACTGCTGTTGGCCAGCGGCGGCTTGTATCTCGACCTGCTCGACACCTTTGTCCTGCTCGGCGATCCGTCACTTGCTGCCGGATCGCGCTGGGCGACGCATGCAGTCTGGTTGCCCACGGCGCGGCGACCGTAGGCTTTGGCCGTCGGGCCGTGCGCCCCTGCGTTCATTAATGATGATGTTACTCAGATCGTTCTTGCTCGCCGCCTTTTTCTTAGGCGCTCACCCGCACGACGCCGCCTTGGCCGCACAGCCGAGCATGCCCCCCACGCGACTGATCATCCCACGCCTACGGCTGTCCGATGCGCCCATCGTCCCCATGCCGATCGTCAACGGAGCCTGGGATGAGTATGCGATCGGCACGCGCGAGGTCGGCCTGTTGCAAACGACAGGCCGATGGCCGCGCGACGCGCTGGCGATGGTGCTCGCTGGGCACGTCACGCTCGAAGGCGATCAGGCCGGGCCCTTCTACGGGCTGGGCAGGCTTCGGGCAGGCGATCTGGTCGTGCTCCAAACGCGCGACGGCCGCCTGTGGCGCTATCGCGTCACGCGACAATACCTGCTGGGCGCCAACGACGTTAAGGCTCTCTATCGCCCGGACGGGCGGCTGTTGATGCTGCTGACCTGCACTGCCTGGGATGAGGAAGCGCAGGCGTATACGCGGCGCCTGGTCGTCGAGGCGATGCTCGAATCGTCAGGGCTGCCGAGTGGTTCGCCGTCGCGCCGCAGCGCCTGCGGCCATCGTTGCTCCATCGGCCCTAAGCCGGCCATAGCGAGTCGCCGCAGGATCGCTGCGGCTCAGTGATCGTGGTCGTCGTCCTCGGCCAACAGCACCATGTTGCGGAACTTCAGCGCCTCGATGTTGCGCTCAATATTGCCGCAGCCGCCTTCGCCGCTGGGCCGCACATGGGCTGCCGCGCGCTCCTCGATTCCCTTCCACGCATACGGGTCCACGCCCGCGATCATCACGATGTCGCGATAGTCGAGGCCGGCGATCGAGCCGGAAGGTTTGTCGCCCCAATGCCAGGGCAACAGCGACTCGGCACTCATGTAGTGATTCACCAGTGCGCGCCGGTAGCCGCCCTTCGCATAGTTCGGCAGCGAGCGGTGCAACAGGTAGCCGTTGAAGAACACGATGCTGCCGGCTTTTACCTCGACCGGCACAGCGTCGGCGTCGGTGTAGGGGAACATCGTCGCCTCGCCGGCGCAGTCGAAGCGCGGGTCGCGCTGCTGGTGCTGCGGCCAGAGGATGCCGGGCTTGTGCGAACCGGGGATCACCCACAAGCAGCCGTTCTCGACCGTAGCATCATCCAGGGCGATCCACGCGCCGGTGAGCGAGCGGTCGCGCGTAGGGATGTAGAACTCGTCCTGGTGCCAGGCCTGGCCAGGCTTGCCGCTGGCCTTGATGAACAGCATGCTCTGCATGCATTTGACGTTGGGGCCAATCACGTGAGTGAGCACCTCGACGATGGCCGGCAGCGAAAGCGCGTCGTACATCACCCGAGACAGCTTGTGCGGGAAGTGGATGCACAGGTAGCGGCGCATCACGTCGTCGTCGCTCTCGTTCGGGTCGGCCGGCGTGACGCCCTTGATCGGCCCGCGATCGCCGCGGCAGAGCGCTACCGTCTCGCCGATCAGACGGCGCAGCACGTCGGGGTCGGCGCCATGCTCGATCACCAAAAATCCGTTGTCCCGGTAGAACTGCACCTTTTCAGGCGTCATGGGCAGGTCGAACCAGCCGGCAGGACGGCCGGCCTTCCACGAGCCAAATGGCGGGAAGGGCAGGCGAGGGTCGAAGGAATCGGTCTGTGCCTCTGGCGTGAACATGCCGAACTTAATAACACGATTTCCGCCGGCGCGCTATACCTGCGTCATCGCTACCAGGGCTTACGCATCACATAAGGTGATAATTAGGGCATGAGTGAAGAGACCCCTCTAGCTATCAAGCTGCTCGCGGAGCACGCTCGGCAAATCCAGGACTTCCGCCGCGACCTCGGCAAGCGCTACCCGTTGTGGTATGTGGTCGTCCTCGCCGTCATTGCCGTTGTCGGCGGCGCCGACAGTTGGCTGGACATTGCTGCCTTCTGGCAAGCCCGCCCTGCCCTGCATCAGCGGCTGTTCGGGCATGATTACGGCATCCCTGCCCACGACACCTTTCGACGCATCTTCGTCCTGCTGCCGTTCGCCAGCATCCAGCGCTGTTTCAGAGACTGGTTGGCAGCGATGCAAGCGGCAAGCGTCTGCGGCTGAGCGAAGAAGAGGTGCTTGCCGCCGATGGCAAGGTGCTGCGCGGCAGCGCTGAGCGGCGCACGGGCAAAGCTGCCCTGCAGATGGTGACCGTGTATGCCACTCAGACGGGCGTCGTGCTGGCACAGGACGTGGTGCGCGCGGAAACAGCCAGCAACGAGATTGCAGCGTTGCCCAACGTGTTGGCGCAGGTTGAGCTGCGC
>JANWVF010000003.1 GCA_025056965.1 Thermoflexales bacterium
TGCCCGAACCGTTGCGGGTATGGGGCAAGCGCATCACGGAGCGCGAATTCGTCTTCGTCCGTGCACACGCCGGCGGACAGGTGGGCGTCGGCTATGGGCTTGGCCGCATCGCCGGGGTGATCGAGATCGTCGAGCGTCACCTCAAGCCACTGGTCATCAGCCGGCCGGCGCACGCCATCCGTTCGATCTGGGATGCGGCGCGGCGCGCCATGCGCATGGTCGGTGAAAGCGGCGCCTTCGCCCGCGCGCTGTCGGTCGTAGATCTCGCCTTATGGGACTTGCACGCCAAGCTGTTGGGCGCGCCGATTTGGAAGCTGCTCGGCGGAGACCGGTGCGACATCCCTTGCATCGCCATTGCCGGTTACTATCGCCCCGACGATCCGGTCGGCAAAGTGCGGCGCGACGCCGAGGCGCTCACCGCAGCCGGTTATACGCGCTTCAAGCTGCCCATCGGCGAAGATCGCGACCTAGATGTGCAACGGGTGCGCGCCATGCGCGAGGTTGTAGGCAAGGACGCGCTGATCGGCGTAGATGCTTCCGGCGCGTTCGACTCGATCAAGCAAGCGCTGGCGACGTGGCGGGAGATCGAGCGCTTCGACGTGGCATTTCTCGAAGATCCCTTCCCCGCGAGTCAAGCGCGGCTGGCCGTCGCGCTGGCCCGGCGCGGCGATGTGCGGGTCGCCTTCGGCGAATCGCTCTCCACACCCGACCTGCTCCAGGCGCTTGGCTCGCCCGGCGGCGTAGACATCCTGCGGCCCGATGCGACGCATCAGATGGGCTTGACCGGCTACTTGCAGGCCACTGCGCCGGCACTAGAGCACCGCACGACGATCTTCCCGCACTACTTTCCCGACATCCATGCGCCGCTGGTTGCCGCGCTGGGCGGCGCATGGGTTGAAGAGTCGCCGGCAGAGGCGGATACGGTGGGCTTTCGCCTGCTGCGCGCCGAGCAGCCGGCCATCCGATCGGGGATGTGGCCGATCAACGAACGCCCCGGCTTTGGGATCGCCTGGGACGAAGAGGCACTGCAACGGTTTCGCTGCTGACGTGACGTCGCCTCACGCGTTCAAGTTGATCACCATTAACTTCGGCTCAGTCATCTCCTCGATCGCGTATTTGACGCCCTCGCGCCCCATGCCGCTGGCCTTCACGCCGCCGTAGGGCATGTGATCCACACGGAAGGTGGATACATCGTTCACCTGTAGGCCGCCGACCTCGATCTCGTCGTAGGCCTTCATGATGCGCCCCACGTCGCGGGTGAACACGCCGCCCTGCAGACCGTAATCAGTGCTGTTGGCCAGCGCGATGGCTTCCTCGAAGGTATCGTAAGGGCTGACGGTGAGCACCGGCGCGAACACCTCCTGACAGCTCACCTTCATCTCGCGGTTCACGTCGCCCAGCACGGTAGGATGCAGCAGGGCGCCTTGGCGGCCGTTGCCCAGCAGCTTGCGCGCGCCCTGCGCCAGCGCCTCGTTCACCCAGGCTTCGGCCTGCATCGCCGCGCGCTCGGTGATCATCGGACCGACGTCGGTCTCTTCCAAGCGCGGGTCGCCCACTTTCAGCGCGTTAATCTCATCGAGCAGCGCCTCCAGAGCTTCGTTGTAGATCGGGCGATGGATGAGCACGCGCTGCACGCTGATGCAATTCTGGCCGGCGTTGGTAAAGCCGCCGAAGGCGATGCGCTTGGCGGCATAGCCGAT
Organism: Thermoflexales bacterium; assembly: GCA_025056965.1. Lineage (GTDB taxonomy): Bacteria > Chloroflexota > Anaerolineae > J036 > Brachytrichaceae > JAAFGM01. The sequence goes on from JANWVF010000003.1 coordinate 1,701, forward strand.
GTTGGCATCTTCATGCACGATGGCTGCCGCGTTGCCGCCCAGTTCCAGCGCGCTCCGCTTGCGCCCGCATATGCGCTTGAGGTGCCAGCCGACCTCGCTGCTTCCGGTGAAAGAAAACATGGCGATGCGCTCATCGCGCACCAGGGTTTCGGCCTGCGCGCCACCGCACGTCACCACGTTGACGGCCTCGGGTGGCGCGCCGGCCTCCAGCAGCATCTCGCCCAGCAACAGCGCCGAGAGCGGCGTGGCGCTGGCCGGCTTGAGGATGAAGGCATTGCCGGCCGCTAGCGCCGGCGCAACCTTATGGCAGGCTAGGTTGAGCGGATAGTTGAACGGCGCGATGCATAGGATGACGCCGAGCGGAAAGCGCCGCACGATGCCGATGCGGTTCTCGCCGTCCTTCGTCCAGTCCATGTTGATGACCTCGCCGGGAATGCGGCGGGCTTCCTCGGACGCCACGAAGACAGTCTGTTTGGCGCGTGCCACTTCGGCGCGGGCAGCCTTCTTGGTCTTACCGCCCTCCATCACCAGGACGTTCACCAATTCCTCGGTACGATCCTCCATCTGCGCGTGCAGCCGCCGCAGAATGGCCGAACGCTCATGCGCCGGCAACTTGCGCATGACCCGTGCGCCGCGCTGCGCCGCTTGCACGGCAGACTCAAGATCATCGTCGTCCGGCGCGTAGATCGTGGCGACCAACTCGCCGGTGTAGGGGAATCTCACCTCGAACGTCTTTTGTCCGGCGCGCCACTGGCCGCCGATGAGGAACTTCTTTGGGTCGCTCATGATGATTTGACTTCGTGATGCTTGGCCGGCAGCAGCCAGCGCGCTCTAGGGTCGAGCGGTGAGCGTCGCTGTCAGCGTGATCGGCTGTCCGTCACGGATGAGCGAGAGCTTGACCGTGTCACCCACCCGCTTATTGTTCTCCAGATAGATGGTCAACTGGTCGCGCGTCGCGATCGGGCGGTCGTCTACGGCCACCAGGATATCGCCGCCGATCAACAGATAGCCGCCGCGCACCCGCAACTGCTGGGTCGCGCCGCGCACTCCGGCGCGGTCGGCAGCAGCGCCGGGCTGCAACTGTGCGATCAGCAGACCACGCTCCACCGGCAACTGCAACGCGCGCGCCAGGTCCGGCGTGATCTCATAGGCGGTCAGCCCTAGCCAGGGATGGTCATAACGCCCCTTGGCGATCAGCTCCGGGACGACGCGCTTGACCGTGTCGGCGGGCACGGCGAAACCGATGCCGACCGATCCACCGGTGGGGCTACGAATGCTGGTGTTCACGCCGATCACCTCGCCGCGCAGGTTGAGCAGCGGCCCGCCGGAGTTGCCGGGGTTGATCGCGGCGTCGGTCTGGATCACTTCGCCCAGCGCGGCTTGATCTTCGCGCTCGATGGTGCGGCCGAGCGCGCTGATGACGCCGGTGGTCAACGTGCGATCGAGGCCGAAGGGATTGCCGATGGCCAACACGCGCATGCCTACCTTCAAGTTCTTCGTCGTGCCCATCGGCAGCGGCCTAATCTGCTCCGGCGAGAGGTTATCGGCGCGCAGCACTGCCAGGTCGGAGTAGGCATCCGCGCCGATCACACGGGCGCTGGTGCGCGTGCCGTCGGCCAAGACGATCTCAATCTCATCCGCGCCTTCCACCACGTGATGGTTGGTGACGATATGCCCTTGATCGTCGAAGAAGAAGCCAGAACCGGTGCCCTCGTTTGGCACAACCCCGCGGAAGAAGTCGAACACCTGCGTGCGGGTCGTGATGTGCACGACCGAGGGGCTGGCGCGCTCGTAGAGCTCGACGAAGAGCTGCTCGGCCAGCAGCTCGATCGAGCCTAGCTCGGAGAGCGACGGGAGCGCGGCGGGGGTCGCCGTGGGCGCCGGCGTCGCCGTGATCACGACAACGCGCGGCGGCGCGGCACACCCCGCCGACAACGCAATCATCACTACAGGCAGAGCAAGGCGTCGGATGACCGAATCAATCATGGATCACCTCATCGGGAACGAGCCTAGCGAACCCGCATTAGCGAGAAGTTAGCACCGCCTCATGCTTCATGCAGCGAGTGACATTCGCCTCACCTGCGGATGCGCGGCAACGGCTCGATGCCGTACCGCACGGCACGCCCATCGCTTGAAGTTGCAGCGCAGCGCACCGCTCACGCGCCATATGGCACCCAGACATTCTTCACCTGCGTCGCCTGGCGCAGCATCTCGGCCTGCTCGGCTGCGTCGAGCATCAACCAGTCGCGCGGCCGGCCGTAGCTCACCCAGGTGCGTTTCAGGTTGTTCACGGAAGCGCGCTCGACCATCGCGCTGCCGTCAGCACTTCCAAAGTACCACATCGCATCCACGTCGGCATGCTCGGCCAATACCTTCGCTAACTCGTCGCGCATGCCGGTGACGATGTTCACGACGCCGCCGGGCAGGTCGCTGGTGTCGAGCACTTGATACAGATCGGTCGCCGAGAGCGGATGCAGGGGCGAGGGGATCAGGACGATCGTGTTGCCCATGCTGATGGCGGCAGCCATGAGCGTGATCGGCGCCAACAGCGGCGCTTCGTCCGGACAGGCGATGCCGATGACGCCGATCGGTTCGTGCAGCGCCAGCGTGATGGCGCGGAACGGCGTGCGATGCAGAGCGCCATCGTATTTGTCCGCCCACGCGGCGAAGGTGAAGAGCCGCTCAAGCGCTGCGTCCACCTCGCGCTCGGCCGCAGATTCATCGCAGGCAGTCTGCTGCGCCAAGCGCGCGGCAAACTCGGCCCGCCGCGCGTTCAGGTTCTCCGCGATGTAATACAGGATCTGGGCACGGTTATGCGCCGTTTGCTCGCCCCAGGCCGAAGCGGCACGCGCTGCCTCGACTGCGTTCCGAATGTCTTTGCGATTGCCCGCGCCCACCTCGCCGATCGGACGCCCATCGGCAGCGTAGATCACCTGGCTGTAGCCCGAATCGGGGCGCATTTGTCTGCCGCCGATGTAGAGCTTAGGCGTGCGATCAATGTCGCACGACCGCAAGTCGGCGCTCGGCGCCTTGGCGTCACGGTATGCCCTGGCTGCTCGCCGGTCGCCGTTGGCATTTGAAACGGCGATCCGCGCTTGCACCGCCTGCCTCGGCTGCACATACTCGAAGAGCCCCTCTAAGCCGCCTTCGCGACCGAAGCCACTCTCGCGGTAGCCTCCAAAGCCGGATGCAGCGTCGAACAGGTTGGTACTGTTGATCCACACCACGCCGGCTTTGATCTTGCCGGCCACGTCCAGCGCCAAGTTGATGTCCTCGCTCCATACGCTCGCCGCCAGGCCGTAGCGCGTGTTGTTGGCCAGGGCGACGGCCTCAGGCGGCGTGCGGAAGGTCATCGCCACCAACACCGGCCCGAAGATTTCCACCTGCGCGATAGTCGCCGCCGGCGAGACGTCGGTGAACAGCGTAGGAGGATAGAAGTAACCTTCGGTTGGGCAGGCCCAGGCAGGCTGCCACATCGTCGCGCCTTCGGCTTTGCCCTGCTCAACCAGGCGGGTGATTTTTTGCAACTGCGCAGGCGCGATGATCGCCCCGATGTCTATCGCTTTGTCCAACGGATCGCCGACTCTCAGCTTCTCCATGCGCGCGCGCAGCTTGTCATAGAACTTAGGCGCGACACCCTCTTGCACGAGCAAGCGCGAGCCGGCGCAGCACACCTGGCCCTGGTTGAACCAAATGGCGTCCACCACCCCTTCAATAGCGCTATCCAAGTCGGCATCGTCAAACACGATGAAAGGCGACTTGCCGCCCAGCTCCAGCGATAGCCTCTTGCCGCTGCCGGCTGTCGCGGCGCGAATTTGCTTGCCGACTTCCGTCGAGCCGGTGAAAGCGATCTTGTCCACATCGGGGTGGTTGACGATCATCTCGCCCACCCGACCGTCGCCGGTGACGATGTTGACGACGCCGGGCGGCAGGCCGATCGCCTCGCAGATTTCGGCAAAGCGCAGCGCCGTGAGTGGCGTCCACTCGGCAGGCTTGAGCACCACCGTGTTGCCCGTCGCCAGCGCCGGTGCGATCTTCCAGGCCAGCATCAGCAGCGGGAAGTTCCACGGGATGATTTGCCCGATCACACCGAGCGGGGCATAGTCGGCCAGGGCGGTCTCCATCAACTGCGCCCAGCCGGCATGATGATAAAAATGCCGCGCGACGAGCGGCACGTCAATATCGCGCGTCTCGCGAATCGGCTTGCCGTTGTCCAGCGATTCAAGCACGGCGAACAGACGGGCATGCTTCTGAACTTGGCGCGCCATTGCGTAGAGGTAGCGCGCGCGCACGTGGCCAGGCGTCCGCGACCACGACTCGAAAGCTCGACGCGCCGCGGCCACGGCGGCATCTACTTCATCCTGCGTCGCCTGGGTAACCCGAGCGAGAGGCCGGCCGGTCGCCGGGTTCAGGCTGTCGAACAAGCGCTGCGGGTCAGGCGGCGTCCATCGGCCGGCGATGAACTGGCCGAAGGTGCGCCCGCGTTCGTCTAGCCAGGCCAGCGCTGGCTTGGCGCTCTCCGGCGCCGGGCCGTAGGCCATGGTGTGGAATATCTCCGCGACCGAAGCGGTCATAGTCGCGCGCCTCCTACGCCATCTTCCTGATCAGCTTCTTAAGGTGTTCGCGATAGCTGAAGTGTTCCACCTCGACGTAGTGCCGCGTGGAATCTTTGTACTTGATGCCGCGATTGTGCGGCTGCTCGGCCGTGGCTTTCAGCCTGCGCATCACTTCGGCCTTGGCCGGGTTATTGCGCTGTGCGCAGATGAACTTGGCCACCGCTTGCGATTGATAGTCCACCAAGCCCCACTGCCCGCTGTCCGGTTGGATCAGGCCGATGACGAATAGGTTGTCGTAGTGGGGGTGGAAGATGTGCCAGTAGAGCAGCGGTTTGCCGTCTTTCCAGTTCAGATAGCGCTTCTCGATGAAAGGAAAGGTGATGTTGAAGCCGGTGGAGTAGATGATCACATCAACCTGTTCTTCGCTGCCGTCCTTGAAGCGCACGCGATCACCGCACAGTTCGGCCACGTCAGGTTTAACTTTGATATCACCCTGGCCGACGTAGTAAAGGATCAGCTGATTGACGATCGGGTGTGTTTCAAAGAACTTGTGATCGGGCTTGGGCAGCCCATAGTCCTGCGGCAGGCCAATCAACAGCTTCAAGATGATCGAGTAAAGCCAGCGCTGGAGGGTGAGCGGCACGCGCAAGCGCAACAGCAGCTCGTTCACCTGATCGGAGGGCTTGCCGAACGTATATTTCGGGTTGTAGTAGTAGCCCCGGCGGACGCTGTGAAAGGTGACCTTCGCGTTTTGCGCGCTCTCCACGGCGATGTCGCAGCCGCTATTGCCGGCGCCGACCACAAGCACGCGCTTATCCACCAGCACGTCGGGCGTCTTGTATTGGCACGAGTGCAGCACCAGGCCGTCGAACTTGCCGGGATAGTTCGGCCACTTCGGATCCCAGTTGTGCCCGTTGCAGATGATCACGCCGCCGTAGCGTCGCGTCTCACCCGTGCTCAGCGTCACATCCCAGAGCGGGCTGGTCGCATTCTCATCGGTCGGGACGATGCGCTCGACGCTGGTGTTGAAAGTAATCAGCTCGTACAAGCCAAAGTGCCGCGCGTAGCTCTTGATGTACTCATGCGCCTGCCAGTGGCTGGGGTAGTCCGGATACTCCTTCGGCATCGGGAAGTCGGTGTATTCCGTGCCGGGCTTGGACGAGATCAGATGGGTGGACTTATAGACGCTGCTGCCCGGTTTGCCGTAATACCAGTTGCCGCCCACGTCGTCGAGCTTCTCGAACACGTCGCAGGGGATGCCATGTTGTTTGAGGTTCTTGGCTGCAGCTAAGCCGGATGTGCCGGCGCCAACGATGCAGTAGCGATTCGAGTAGTCCATCTCGTTAATTCTCTATCAAAATCACGTGCAGTTCCAATGGCCCGTGCACGCCGAAGACCGGGTGCATTTCGATGTCGCTGGTGCGGCTGCTGCCGGTGATCAGCGTAACGTTGCTGCTGCGGCGGAAGACGTCGAGCCGTTGGGCGCGCTGCGCGGCAATATAGTCCTCCAAACGCGGCAGAATTCGATCCTCGGTCAGGATGGCGATGTGCACGGGGGGAAGCAACGAGGCCATGCGCGGCTTGCCCGGTCCGGACGACAGGATCAGCGTGCCGGTCGCCGCGATTGCCCAGTCGGCGCCAGTCAGCCCTGCCTCGGCCGTCGCTACTGTGGCGTTATCCCCTTGGACGCGCGCGATGCCCAACTCATCGAGCAGCGCTACGACGCCCGACAGCGGGATGTGGGGCTCGTCCCACATCGTGATGCGCCGCACATTGCGACTGATCAGTAGGTCGCGCAGCGCGCGCCGAGCAGCTGACTCATCAGGCATAACCTGCACGTTGCCTTTGACGCGCTCGGCTTCGGCGACGAAGCGCGCTTTCAAATCTTCATCCGGCGACAGGCGAGTGACCGGCAGATATTGCGTCGGCGGATGGTCGGGAAAGGGTGACCGTTGGGCGATGGCCTGGCGTAGCCGGCTAAGGATGTCCTCGCGGGCGGACGACATAGGCGAATTTTATGCGCTCACGCCGCACTGGCGACCGCTCAGATCAATCCGAAGAACAAGAGCAGGGTGCGCAAGCTCAGCAGCACCACCAACGCGCCGACGAGCACCATGAAAGGTCTGACCGGAATATGCTTCGCCACCCAGGCCGCGAGAGGAGCGGCCAAGACGCCGCCCAGGGCAAGCGCCAGGATGATCGGCCAGTTCGATAGACCCAGCGTCACGAGAAAGGTCGCCGATGCGGCCAAAGTGACGAAAAACTCAACGACATTGACGCTGCCGATCGTCTTGCGGATGTCGTTTCCCCGAACGATCAGGTTCGAGGCCACGATCGGTCCCCATCCACCGCTGCCCACGGCGTCAACGAAAGCACCGATGAAACCGAGCGGGATGAGGTGGCTGGTGACCTGCTGGGGTGGAAACTGGCGAAAGGCCTTAAAAACGATGATAAAGCCCATGAGCATCAAGTAGGCAGCAACATAAGGACGCAAAGCATCGCCTGGGAAGTGCGAGAGCACATAGGCGCCGAGCACGGCACCGATCACGCCCGGCAGCAGCAGCCTGCGCACCAGCGCGCCGTCCACGTTGCCGAAGGTGCGATGAGACAGCGCCGAAGCGCCGGTGGTGAAGCACTCGGCTGCGTGGACGGTAGCGCTCGTCACTGCCGGCGGCACGCCCAGGGAGATCAGCAACGACGAGGCAGTTACCCCATAGGCCATGCCCAGCGCCCCATCTACGATCTGCGCGATGAAGCCGGCCAGGACGAACAACAAAAACTCGGTTAGGGACATTCTCTAGCAGGCAGAAACTCTGCCTTAACCGGGCAGAGCTCGGCGGCCGGAGACGAAATAGGGCTGTAGACAAGGCACGCTAGGGCAACGCCCAAACGCTGATGTCACGCACGTGCCAATCCGCACCCCACCAAAGGTCGCCGCGGAACTCGACCTGGGTCACGCCGGCTGGGATTGGCATCCAGAAACTGCGAAAGTGCTCATCTTTGAAGTAACGCGCATCGTGCGCTTGGAGCTGAGCCGGCTGCCAAGCCCCGCCGTTAAAGCGCACCTGAAGATTTGGCCCAATGCCCGCGAAGCGCAGCCGGGCGTTTGCCGGCGTCGGCGCCGCCAACGTCACGGCTGGGTTGGCGCGATCTGCGAATCGCCGGCTGGCGGGGATCATCGTGAACGGGCGAGCAGGGCTGATGGTGATGTTATCCCAGTGCCACGTGCCCGCTCGGCAGCTCGTGCAATCCTTCAAGGGGTTATAGGAATGATGGCCGAACTGGACGACGCCCTGCCCCCATCCCAGATCGGGGATCGCGGTGTCTATCCAGTAGAAATTGTAAGCCGGCATTCCGAACTTGATGCGCGTCCGCGAAATCTGCAGCTCGAACGTATCGCGGCGTCTAGGGCTCGGCGTGAGGAATTGATCGTAGGGTATCGGCGGGCCATCAATCACGGTGGCTTGGAAGTCGCGATAGATCACCAAGTCGAAGTAGTTGCCGCTCAAGTCCATGCGCACTTGCACCGCGCGGCGCGGCGGACCGCTCAGGTCAACCTCCATGTCAAGCGGCAGTTGGAGATGATCATCATATGGGCTAATCCACAGGTCTATCCAATCGCGCATGCTGGTGCGCAAAGTCGAGACGTCAAAGCGAATCGTCGCCGTGCCCTGGCTAAAATCAACCATGTGGTTCGGCGTGAGATAGATCACGCCATAGCCGGCGGCCTGGATGGCCGTCATGAGGTGGTTGCGACACAGGTAAACAGCATCCTCGTAGCTGCTGATGATGTGTTCGGCCGGCGGCGGCGCGCAGTCAGGGCCATGATTGGTCGGCATCGCCTCGAGCTGATACCAGGTATTCACGTCGCGCGAGTGGACGGTTACGTCCCAGTGCGCCGGTTCCCATGGCTGGGGCTGGAGCGGCTCGCCCGTGAACGGCTCTACGAACGTAAGTGCAGCGGTCGGCGGTCGCGAGGCGAATGGGATGAACAAGCGGTAGTCGCCCTGTGCGACGCTCTGCAGCGGGCCACACCCGCAACAGTCCTCGGTCGCCCAAGGTCGGCCGACGGCCAACGCCGTCGGAGACGATCTTCTGGCCGGGCCGATCAAAGTAGCCAGCAAGGCAACGAAGGGTATCCAGCAACGCCAATGCATTTGATGGGCGAATTTTAGAACACGAACGGCACGAAGCGCTTGGTGCGCGCCATGTAGTCGCGGTAGGCATCGCCCAGCTCTTGGGCCAGCAGCGCTTCTTCACGCGGCACGCGCACGGCATATGCCCAGACGAGCATCGCCGCGCTGATGAGCGCCCCCAGCCAAGTGCTGAGCATGAGGGCGAAGCCGATGCTGCTCAACAGGCCACCGGCATAGGCCGGATGACGCACCCAACGATAGGGCCCGTCGCGCACCACGATCTGGCCGGGTTGCACGGCCACCTCACCTATGAAATAGCGCCCTAGCGCGCGCTGCGACCACAGGCGCATCCCCCACCCCAGCGCAACCATGAGCACGCCGCCCCACACGATGGGATCCCGCACTTCCCCGCGAATGACGCCGATCTTCAGGAAGCCACACGTCAACCGCGCGGTCAGCCCGATCAACAGCGCCAACCACAGCGGCGGGAACAAGCCGACCACGCGCACGGCGCGCACGTCGCCTTTGCGCCTCCGCCGCGACTCGGTCGCCATGAAGCCGAGCTGCATGAGCAGGAACAGCGCGGCGACGGTTGGCGATGGAAACACGCCATCCGGACCGATGAAGTAGGCGTCGAGCGTCATGGGTAGGTGCGATGCAAGCGGCTTATCCGGCAAGCGCGCGCTCGACCACCTCAGGCGTGACCTCGCGCAGGTTGTGCTTGACGGCGTAGATCTCCACCTGTGCGCGCAGCTCGCGGCTGGCGCTAATGCGGCTGATCCAGGGGATGCTTTCCAGTTGCTGATCCAGCCGTGAGCGTGCTGCCTCGCTCCAAACCAGCCGACTCGCAGATGTCAGCGGGTTGGCCACCTCCTTGAGCTGTCCGGCAGCCGCGACGTTGTCGAAGGGCAAGAAGTTGAACACCAGGTCGTAGTAGCGGTTGACCATCTCTTGCACGATATAGATGACGCCGCTGTAGCCCATAAACGGCGTGCCCAGCGCCCGGCGCACCACCGCGCCGGGAAAGGCCGCCGGAACGAAATGCATCGCTTTAGCCTGCGCTTCGGTCAGGTAAATCTTCTCGTTCAGGCTGCCGAACATGAAGGCCGGTTGCTTCTTATGCAGGGCCTCGCGGATTTGGATGTTGTTCATCTCGCCGGGCAAGCGCGGACGGCCGCTGGCGAATTGCAGCTTCATGCCCAACTCATCGGCCAGCAGGCGCACCAACCCCTCGGTGTAGGTGCGGCCGGCGACGACGGCGAACTCGGTGGTGGCAAACCAGTCCCCCTGTGGGCCGCGCCATAGGTCCCACAGCGGCGCAAGCGTCGTTTGCTTCTCGCGCGCGATGAACGCATCGGCCTGCTCAGATGTGCCGAGCCAGTCGCCCAGCTGCCGAATGAAGTCGGTCGTCTCGCGGATGCCGATGGGCGCGAACAGGTAAGGCTTGCCCAGTTCCTTCGCCAATGCTTCGCCGAACTCACGATACATCACGACGTTGACGGCGCTCTCGGCCAACCGCGGCGTGTCCTTCAGCGTCGCCTCCATCGGATACACCAGGTTGACCTTGCCGCCAGCGCCCTCGATAAGTCGCTTGACCTCGTGCAGGTCGGACGGCGAGTTAAAGCAGCCGTAGGTCGGGCCGATGATGTTGACAGCCACGCTCGAGCGTTCGGACGCCCGAACGTCGGCGCGCCTGCCGAAGTTCTGCCACAACCAAAGAAGCACCCGATCGCGGCCTTCCCATTCGTCGCCTTCCAGCGACCGGCTCCAGAAGAACGGCACGGGCGGATCCAGCTTGCTCAACCAGTCGCCATGATCGGCGGAGATCATCTCGCTCTCGGCCGTGCTCACGACGATGAGCTGCTTATCGGGATGTCGTTGGCGCAGCGCCTCAACGGCTTTGCGCACCGCCCCGGCGGTGCCCAGCATCGTCACCTCTTGCTCGCGCATCACGCTCGGCGTGATGTTATGAATGTGCGGGATGGCGTCGGTGTAATCGGGCACAGCGGTGGCGACCAAGTTGAAACAGCCGATGGGAGCATCGCAGATGAGATGCACATCGGGCAGGGCACACATCGTCCACACCGCGGCCCAGTAGCCGCTGGTGCTCTCCAGGTCGCGAATCAGTTCGATGGGCGCATGCGGCTTACCGCCGGCAGGCACAGGGTTGGTGAGATCGGTCACGTCGGTCATCATCGGTCAGTGCGAGGCAATCGTTCAATCCATTGTGTTGATCGGCGCGGCGGGCGCTTGGGCTTGGCGCGGCCCCACGAAGAACTCGCGCATCCATTCATAGCGTGGGGCGCGCTCCAGGGCATCGCGGATCAGTTGGATGGTGCCGGCCAGGCCGGCGCTGAGGAACAGCGGGCGCACGCTGAGCATGTTGGTGTAGTACATGCCGGGGATGCCGCGCTGCTTCGCCTCGGCGCTGAGCGGCGTGGTGCCCAGCACCAAATCGGGGCGGTAGACGTCGAGCGCGCGCACGTCTTGCTCCAGCGTCTTCTGATAGATGATCTCGCGCGTCCCATGCGCTTTCAGCCATGCCTCGTCGGCAGCGGTGTAAAGCGACTTCTGTATGCTGGTGCTGATGTAGGGCACCTCAGCGCCGGCTTCCACCAACAAGCGCGCGTAGAGCAGCTCGTTGCCCTCGTAGCCGCACACCATGATCCGGCCGCGAAGCGGGAATTGGCTAATGATGGCCTTGCACTTATCGCGCTCCTCGGCGGCAACCTGTTCGGCCAATGCGGGATCGAGCTTGAGCGCTGCAGCGACCGCCTTGATCCAGTTGTAGCTGGCCTCCGGGCCAACCGGTGCGCCGCTGATGATCGGCACGCCGGCAGCGCGCAGTGTGGCCACGCTGCCGCCATAGAACGGATGCACTGCCGCGATCGCACCCACCCGCCGCGCTAGCTTGTAGTCATCCAGGTTGCGCGAAGGGAGCGTCGCCGCCAGCCCGCTGCCCAGACGCTTGAGCACGGCATCTACGGAGATCGGATCTGCCGGGAAGACCTCGCCAAGCATGATGACCTTGCGACGGAGCGCTTCTTCCTCTTCATTGCTGCCGTCGTAGGTCAGCGGTTTCTCGACCCCATCCGCCGTGACCTCCATGCGGGGCGGCGCATACTTCTTCAAGATGGCGTTGATGGCTACATCTTTGGCCTCCGGATGCGAATGAATGGCGTAAGCCGGCACCCGCACCAGGATCACATCAATCCCGTTGATCTGCGCGGGCAGCATCTCTTCGGTCAAGCCGGCCGTCTCAGCCACGCACAAAGAGATGGCGGCGATGAGCTTCGTGCCGGGCATCTTGCTGGCCTCGACGCACGACGCGATGGCCGCCTCGGCTACGTTCCCGGCTACCAATTCCTTGGTGCCGAAGGCCGGCGCAGCGATGCTTTTGCGCGAGGCATAGAAGTGGGTGACGAAGGTCAACCCATACAGGCAGCCGGTATCGGTCACCATCGCCGTCTGCACGCCGTCAATGCGAGTGAGCACGCGCAGGCTGCCGAAGGCCGGGCACATCGTCTGCGGCGTCAGGTTGTGGTCCGGTGAGACGCTATGCCCGGCAGGCAAGGCAGCGCTCTGGGCGCTGGGTTTGGCACGGTCGCGTGTTTCGATGATCTCAGGGGTAATCAAGTTCCCCTCTGGAACGGTCATCGTGGACATCGAAGGTCTCCTTTCGTTTAGGTCAGGCGAGGTTGAAGCGCAGCCGGCCTGGGATGGCCGAGCATCCACGCTGCCCAGGCGAAGCCGGCATTGGAGATCGTGCTAATGATTTGCTCAACCCAGTGTACTTCGAGCGACTTGTTGGGCATACCGGCGATGCCGCTCAGGGCGAACGTGATGACCAAGTTCAGCGCGAACAGCCCGGCCGCCAGCCCATTGCGTTGCTGTAGCGCGCTATGGATTAGCAAGGACGCCAGCACGACATTCGCCACCGTCGCGACGCCGATCAGGACAAAGACCCAAGTGCGATCCGGACGGGTGACTGCCAGCGCGAGCGCAAACAGGAGCGCCGCCGCACCGACCAAAACCGGCGGCAGCCAGACGACGGCACCCTGACCGTTCCGAGCGCGCATCTGCTTGCTCAGGAAGAGCGCCCAAGCGACGCACGTGAAGCCGGGCGCGATAAGCGGGAAGAGCGATTGGCTCAGCAGCGGTAGATCCTGGCGAACGAGGGACATGACCAGCTTCCAAGTCGCTTTGAGCGTCCCGGCCAGGATGATCAGCGCCGCGCCGGCAAACGCCAGGCGTCCGGCTGCGGCATGCGTCGCGCGAATCATCTGAGCGATCCAGATCAGCCCTAGCGCCGAGAGCGCTACCGGCATGTAGTTCTGGAGCGCCATCACAAGGGGGAAGTCGGGATGGTTCATCTCAACACCTGTTAGATGCGAATGCCGGCGTCCGACGAGCCCAGCGCGGGCATCCGAACGCCGGCGCGTGATCTCTCACTCGTAGAACGGCGCTGCGGTATAGCGGAGGTCGGCCAGGCGGAACTTTTCACCGCTGTGGCCGAGCGCAGACAGGATGGCAATCTTGGCGTCTATCTCCTCACACGGGTCGCCGAAGATGGCTTCCCAGCCGGCCTCGGTCGTCACCACGACACCACGTTCCGGATCTTCGACCAAGTGGGTCACCTTCAACCCCATCTCCTGCATGATGCGCCGCACCAGGATCTTGCTGTCCTGGCTATATTCCGGGCTGCTCAGGTCAATGCCAGCGACGGCAGCGCCATCGCGCCCCATCAGATCATCGAGCGTCGCGCCCTCGGGCAGGTCCGGCGGTTCGCTGGCGCCGAACACGGCCAGGAACTCGTCGTATTCCAGCGGGGTGACCTTTTCGGGCGGCGCATACTCGCGGCGATGGATCTTATTAACGAAGGCGTCGAAGATCGCGTCCATCTCCGGCAGCTCGAAGAGCAACTTGCAGCGGTCACTCAGCGCGCGCGCCGCCGGGCTAAACGGAATCTTGGCCAGGATGGGCAAGCCAACGCGCTCGGCGAAGCGCTCGGCCACGCCGCTGCCGTCGTCGCGGTTCAGCACCATGCCGATCATGCGCGTGCTGCCCCCCATTGACTGGAAGTAATTGACGGCGCGCGCGATGTTGTTCGCCGCATACAAGCTCATGCGATCGTGGCTGGCCACGATGATGATCTCCTCGGCCAAACTCTTGGCAATAGGCGTGGCAAAGCCGCCGCAGACCACGTCGCCGAGGAAGTCCATGATGATGTAATCCAGCGCCCAGTTGGCCATGCCGCGCTCCTCTAGCAGGCCGAAGCCAAAGGAGATGCCGCGCCCGCCGCATCCCCGACCCACCTCAGGTCCGCCCAGCTCCGCGCCGAAGAGCTGCGCGCCGCGCCCCAGGTCAGTCTTGAAGATCAAATGGCGCACGTCCAGCTCCTTCTCGCGGCCGGCGTCTTTGAAGAGCCGCCACTGGTCGCCGATGGTGGGCAAGCTGCGCCCATCGAACAGCGCGTTGCAACTATCGTGCTTCGGGTCACAACCCAGTTGCAACACGCGCAGCCCTTTCAGCGCCATCTTGGCGCTCAGGTTGGCGGTGAAGAAACTCTTCCCGATGCCGCCTTTGCCGTAGATTGCGATCATCCTAGGTGCCATGGTCGTCTCCGTCGTTCCACTTCAGGATCATCTTTACGCAGTCAGGGTCGTTGAAAGCGAGGTCGAAGGCCTTGGGAGCGTCGTCGGCAGGCAGGCAATGCGTAATCAGCGAGTGCACCTCGATTTGTCCGGCGGCGATGGCATCGCGGGCGCGCGCCAGGTCGCCTGGCGCCCACTCCTTGCTCACGGCGAAGGTCAGTTCGCGCAGGAAAGCCGGCATGTAAGGCAGGTCAATCTTCTCGTAGTAGCCGAGCAGCACGACGCGCCCGCCTTTCTGAACATTCATCAGGCGCGGCGCAATCGCGTCCATCTTGCCGGTCGCGTCTATCAAGACCGAGAACGGCGAGTTGAGCGCAGAAGCCGAAGACGGGTCATCTTCGGCCTTCAACTCGCCATCTTCGACCCTCAACTTCGCATCAGCCAGCGATAACCTTAACCGCGACGCTATCTTGTCGGTCACCGTCACGTGCGCGCCGCGCACCTTTGCAAAGCGCGCCGCCAACTGGCCGACGATGCCTTGACCCAAGATCAGCACAGAAGGCGCAGGCGATGAAGCGTCCTGTTGCGCGTGGACCGGCGCAGCGAAGGCGATATCCACCCCGTGCAGCGCCGTGGCCGCCAACGCCAACATCACGCCCTGTTCATCGGTTAGCGATTGCAAATCGGTGAGGTGCGACTGCGGCGCGACGATGTAGGCGCTTTGCCCGCCAAAAGCCGGGTTCACTCCGATGAAGCCGTAGTTGCCGCCCACATATACGCGCTTGCCTAGCCACGCGCGGGCATGAGCACCGGCCTCGATGACGCGGCCCACGGTCTCATAGCCAGGCACCACCGGGAATTGCAGCATCGGGTGCGGCATCACGCCGCGCAGCAGCATGCGCTCCGTGCCGGCGCTGATGCTGGTCAGCGTAGTCCGGATCAGCACATCGTCCGCGCCAAGCGGCTTCAACTCAACTTCGCGCAGCTCCACGGTATGCGGCGCGGGAATGACGATTGCCTTCGTCTTCATGATCGTTTACCCCACATTTCGACGCTCAACCTTCTTCATGCGTATGCCACACCCTCCAACCGATCCTCCAGGTCGGCGTACAACGCTTTGAGTTGCTCAATCGTGTCCTCATCAGCCTTCCATAGGCCGCGCCCGCTGGCCTCCAGCAGCCGGCCGACGATGTTGCGCATGGCCTGGGGATTCGCTTTCGCCAGGCGCTCCCGCATCGCTGGGTCGAGCGCGTAGGTCTTGGCCGCGTCGGCATACACCCAGTCGTCCACGCAGTCGCTCACGGCGTCCCAGCCCAGCATGTAGGTGAAGCGATTGCTGATCTCGGCGGCGCCGCTGTGGCCGTGTTGCAACATCCCTTCGTACCAGCGCGGGTTGAGCAGCTTGGTGCGGTACTCCGCGCGCAGCACGCGGTCCAGGTCGTCAATGCGCGTGTCGGCGGTGAAACTCTCGATGTAGTTCAGCTTCACCGGCGCGCGGCTGCGCTTGCGGGCGGCCAGATGCAACGCGCCGGACGACGAGAAGTAATGGTCTATGTCGGCCACTCCGAACTCCACCGAGTCAATCTCTTGGGCGACGCGGCCAACCGTGCCGAGCATGCGCTGCAAGACTTCAGGCGCGTGCTGACCGTTGCGGCCACCGCCGTAGGCATAGGCGTTGCGGCGCACGAACAACCGGTCGAGGTCATCCTGCGACTGCCAAGCCGAGTCCTCCACCATGTCGTCCACGTAGGTGCCGTAATGCCCCGGCTGCTGGGTGAACAAACGCGCCGTCGCCTGCTCAAAGGTCATGCCGTCGCGCAGCGCCTCCTCCACGTGCTTCTTGATGAAGTTCATCTCGACCGGCTCATCGGCGCGCGCGGCATCCTTCACCAGCCGATCGAGGTGGTCCATCAGCAGCTCGAACGTGTCGCGGAAGATCGGGCTCAGGTTCATCAGCACGTCAATCCGCGGTCGGCCTAGCTCCTCCAGCGGAATCAGCTCGTAGTGGCTGATCTTGCCCTGGCCATCGTGGTGCGGGCGCGCGCCGATCAGCCGCAGCACCGTGCCGATGGCTTCACCTTTAGTCTTGATGGTGTCCAGGCCCCAGAGCACCTGAGCGATGGTCTCCGGATACTGGCCGCCGTTCTCGGCCAGATGCTTTTCGAGCAACGCCTCGGCGATCTTGGCGCCGCGGGCGTAGGCCAGCTCGGTTGGGATGCGCCACGGGTCTATCGCGTGGATGTTGCGTCCGGTCGGCAACACGCCCAGCCCGTCGCGGATCAGATCGCCGCCCGGCGCAGGCGGGATGTAACGCCCGGCCAGGCCGCGCACGACGGCCTCTAACTCGGCGCGATTGTCGCCGAGCAAGCGCGCCATCGTTCGTCCCGCCCAGGCGATCTCCGTGAGTGCGGCAGCGTCATCAGCAGCGATCGAGGCGCCGTTGTGGGTGGCTTGGTGCAGCGCCGCAGCCGGCGATTCACTGCGAAAGACCGCGCGCTCGACGAACGCGCGGCAGGCTTCATCCACCTGCTCGCGCGCCCGCAGCGCCCGTGGGTCTCCATGCCGCGCCAACGCCGCCAACTCGCCGTAGGTGGCCGCCGGCGCCGCCGCACCCAACGTCTCACGCAACATCACCTCGGCCAGCGAGCGATGGCCGCCGCGCACCTTGAGCGCTTCGGTGACCGTGACGATTTGCGACTCGGTCGGCGCCGCCTCACCGAAGACGTGCAGCGAGGTCGTGATCAAGCGCTGCTCCAAGTCGCGTAGGTAGGCGTAGAGCCGTGCGGCGTAGTCGGCAAACGGCTCACCTTGCAAGCGCGGACAGTCGGCGTCCAGGTTGGCCAGCGCAACTTTGTTCAGCACGGCCTCCTCCAAGGCATCATCGCCGCCCTGGCCGCGCCGCTCGATCTGCCGCTCGCGGTAGTCCTGCAGCATATCTTTGAGCGCAGCCAGCTCCTTGTATAGGCCGGCGCGCGCCATCGGTGGCACAGCGTGCGAGACCATCACGGCATAACCGCGGCGCTTGGCGATGTTGGCCTCGCTGGGGTTGTTCATCGGGTAGAGGTAGAGCTGCGGCAGCTCACCCAGCAGCGCGTCTGGCCAACAACTGCGCGTCATGCCGAGTTGTAGGCCCGGCATCCACTCCGCCGAGCCGTGCATGCCAACGTGAACCAGGGCATGCGCGCCGAACCCGCGGCTGATCCATCGGTAGAAGGCCAAATACTGGTGGTGCGGCGTGTTCTCCTTGTCGAACAACAAACGCATCGGGTCGCCGGTCACGCCCAGGCGCGGCTGCACGCCAATATAGATGTTGCCAAGGCGCAATCCACCGATGAACACAGCGTCGCGCCCTGCCGGTGCGATGTCACCCGGCCACGGCCCCCAGCGCTCCTCGACGCGCTCGCGCTCGCGCGGCGTCGTCCACTCCTTGAACTGCGCCTGCGAGACAGTCAGGCCGTCGGCGCTTGGCGTAGTTGCCTCCTCTAATTGCTGCAACAGCGCCTCCGGCGTCTCCGGCAACCGACCGACGTCATAGCCTTCGGCCTGCAAGCGCCGCAGGATGTTGAGCAGCGAGCGCGGCACGTCCAACAGCGCCGCCGTGGCCTTCTTGCCCAGGCCCGGCGGATAGTCATACACGACGAAGGCGATCCTTTTCTCGCGGTTGGGCGTGTGGCGCAGCGCCGCCCAGCGCGTGACCAGCGTCGTCAGGCGCTGGAGGCGATCCGGCGCAGTCTGGAAACGGCCGTTGTTGATCGCACCCAGGATGACCGGATCAATCGCGCCGTCCATCTCCGGCAAGGCGTAGGTGGCCGCCGCCTGCATCGGCCCGACGCCGATCTTCTGCCACGAGACGAAATCCTGGACGTATAGCGGCTGCGTAACGATGTAGGGCGCATCAATGCGCTCCAGGATTTCGATCGCAGCGTCGCGGTGTACGCCGGGCGAGGTGGAGCCGGCCGGCCCACCGACCAGCGCGAAGCCGATCGTGCTTACCAGCACGTCAATATGCGCTTTGGCCAGCCAGTCACGCACGACTACGTGACCTTCCACGCCGGTGACGAAAATCGGCAGCACGTCCAGGCCGGCATCCTCCATCGCTCGGATGGTCTCATCTATGTATCCGCGATCCTGCATCAAGTGCTTGCGGAAGAAGAGCAAGCCTACTGTGTAGGGTTGACGGTGGGCACTTGCCGATTGGCGTGCCGCCTTGTCTCGCCGTTTCCGCCAGTCGCGATATGCCTTGATGTCTTTGAAGAAGCCGGCTGCATCGGGGTGATACAGGCCCATCATCGGCACTTCGACCACCGGCGGAACTTCGATCGGTCGCCCGAAGTACTCGCGCAGGATGAACTTGAACATGCTGCTCACGTTGACGGCGAGCGGCTGGTTCCAGTAGATGTTCACCTGCATCCAGTTTTTAAAGTCGCGCGCCTTGGCCGGCATAAAGCGCATCATGGTCTGCATCAGCTTCATCAGCTTGGTGTAGCCGTAGAGCGTGTCCTCGTCGCGGCCGTGCACCAACATGCGCGCGATCTTCTTCACCGGCTCAGGCATGCCCCCTTTGCCGCCGGGCTTATTGGCGACCACGTAATCCCCCACCCGGTTCAAGGCCATCACCTCGGGCATGGACTCGTAGGCGAAGACGACGCTCGCGCGCGACTGTTCCACCTGCGCGCGCAGCCAGTCCGCCTGATCTTTAAAATTGATCATGCTGACGAACAAACAGTCCGCCTCGCGGATGGCGCGCGCTGCCTCCGGCGAGCGCGACTCCAGCTCCCATTCGGTGAATTGCTCGAGGTGGGCCTCGCCGGACAGGTCGGCCTTCACTTCGTCCCACACACGCTTGTTGAAGTGCTCCAGGCCGACGATGGCAACGATATTGGGTTTGTCACTCATAGCTGCCTACGCTCCTTCAAGTTACGCCGCAACGGCGCTCGTCGTCGGCGCGAAGCGATGAGCGTCGCGCCGCAACCCTTCCACGCCCACACCCCGCAACATCAACACGCATCCGGCCATGAATAAAGCCTCAACCAGGAAGATCGCGGCATAGCCCGCCGGTGCGGGGAGCAGGCCGATCTCAACTATCGCCGCGCGAAGCGCGCCGCCGACGATGAACGACGCGCCCAAGCCAAGCGCCTGCGCGATGCTCCACAAGCCGAGGTATGAAGCCGTCTGCCCTTCTACTGTCATGTCGCTCATCATGGTCACGGCGGCGAACGTGAACACGCCGACGGCGAATCCCACGACGGCGAAGGCTAGGTTGGCCAACGCCATATGTGCCACGAGCGACGAGGCGGCCAGCAAGACGAAGCCAAGCGTCGCCGCTGCGCCGCCAAATGCTGCAATTCTTTTCTTGGCATCCATCGGCAGCGCGTCAGTGCGCACCTCCTTCGCGCGCAGTGCTCGCGCACCCAGCGCCGCCGTCATGCCCATCCCCACCGTGACCATGCCGTTGAAGATCTGTTGGAAGATGGTGGATTCACCCACATTCAGGCGGAAAACGTCACCGGCCCACACCTCCTGCACTAAGTCCTGTGTGAAGATGCCGAGGAAGGTAAAGACGATGAAGACAAAGAACATCCGCGCAGTGGGATTCGTGCGCGTCAGCAACAGCGAGCTGCGAATCGAGTTCATCGTATTGGCAATCGGATCCACCGTTGCCGTGCGCAAGCGAGCGATCTCCTCCGGCGACAACCGGCGCTCCAGCTTCCACACGCTGGCGACGGCCAGCGCTGCAACGACGAATGGCGTAAGGGTGTAGAGCGTCTGCATCTGCGCCGCCGAGTAATCCGGCATGAACAGGCGGAACACCAGCGCCCAGACCACGATGATGGCCGTCTGGCCGGTCCAGGCCGCTGCGAACACGCTCCCGCGCTCGTCTTCCCGCGTGCACTCGGCGATCAAGTCGAGATACGTGTTGGCCATCAGCGCAATCATCGCGCCGAAGGCGAAGAACAGCACGAAGCCGGCGACGACCGCGAGCGCCGAACCGGTCGCCATCGCTTCGGCCGTCGTCGGCAGGAAGGGAAAGACCAGGCTGCCGGCCACCATGCCGATCACGAGGTAAGGCGAGCGTCGGTAGCCCAGGATAGGATAGCGATCGGTCAATCGGCGGAACATCGGCTGGAACGGGCCGAAGAAGGGGTAGAGCCCGATCATCACACCGATCAGCAGCGCCGAGATGCCCAGCTCATAGATCGTCACTCGGTTGAAGTTAACCGTCACCAAAGCGAACATCCAAGCGATGCCCAGCTTGGAGAGTGTGAATTGCAGTTTGGTCTTCATCACGCATCAGCTCCCATCGCCCTTGAGCCCATAGGTCATAGTCATCATGAAACGCCAGACAACTTCTTCTTCGGCATGGATGTCGTCGAACGTCTGGCGCACCCAGGGCTCGAACAGGTCTAGACCGGCTTCGAGCAATTCGTCGTCCAAGGCCCATGTCTCGTTGTGCATGCGCTGGCGCATGCGGTGTAGGACGCGGGCGGGACTCAGGCATTCCGTCCACTCGGCAGCCGAGATTTCGGCCTCGACCCGGCCGCCCATCCGCGCCAAGGTCTGGAAGAGCACCGGGCCGGCAGCGGCCGTCGGGCGCATTTGCGGTCGCAGCATCGCGATGACCTCGCGCCATTTCGCGCGCATGCGGCCGGCGCACGATTGCGGATCGAGCCAGTCGCGGCCCTGGATCAAGACCCCGCCGGGGCGCATCACGCGCACTGCCTCGACCAGCACGGCCTCCCACTGCGGCACAAGGTGCAGCAGGTTGTTGATCATCACCGCGTCAAAGCTGTTGTCGCACAGCGGCAAGCGCACGGCATCGGCCTGCACCGAGGGCAAGTCCACAGCTTGCAAGCTCGCCTCGCGCCAGCCGGCGCGCAGCATCGCCAACTCCAAGTCGAGCGCGACGACGCGGCAGCCGGCTAACGCCGCCGGGATAGCCAGCCGTCCCGCGCCCGCGCCTAGGTCGAGCAGCATTTCGCCGCGCGCATAGCGCGCGATGGCGCTGCCCACTTGTAGTGCGGCGCGTGGCGGCAGCGCGTTGATCGCGTTGTAGCGCGAGGCGATCTCGCGATAGGACATCGCGGTGTATGCATTCACGTCAGCACCTTCGTAATTTGCTCTGCTCGCGCGTTGGGCAGATACACGTATCGTCCACCCAGCCACTCGGCCAGCTTTGATGCTTCGCCGCGCGAGAGGTAATTCGCCTGCGTGTCAATCACGATCGTCTGCATGCCATCGGCGCGCAGGAGCGCCGCCAGCCTCTGCAGCTCCGCTTGCAACTGGGCCTTCTGCGATCGTGGATCGGAAGGTGGCAGTTGAGCATCGCTTCGATCCGAGTCACTGCCCTCCAGCCCGACGTTCGCTCGTCCGTCGGTCATTAGCACGAGCGTCGCCTGGGGGATGCCGCGTCCGCGCGCCTGCCGCGCCAATTGCCAGGCCGTGAGCAAAGCCGAAGCAAGCGGCGTGCCACCGCCGGTGGGCAATACATCCAGCTCGCGTTTGGCGCGCTCCACGCTCTGGGAAGGTTGCAGCAGCACCTGAGCGCGCCGGCCGCGAAAGGCAACCAGCGCCACTTGGTCGCGATGCACGTATGCGTCTTGCAACAGTCGAATCGCCGCGCCTTTGGCCTCGCGCATGCGGTTAATAGCCATCGAACCGCTGGCATCTACGGCAAAGATGTAAAGCATGCCGGCTTTATCGCGGAAGCGCTTGACGCGCAGGTCTTCTTTGCGGATGCAGACCCGTGGCGCAGCATGAGGAATTGCCCGTGACGATTGGCCGTCGCGCGCCTCGCGCCTCCGCACTGCCTGCCACGGCGCCGCCGCCATGAGCGTTTGCAGCAGGGCAATGCGATTGCCCTGCGGAGCGCCCTCCACTGCGCGCACGAAGCGACCCCGTTGGCTGTTCAGCGTTGCACCTCGGCCACCGCTGCGCCCACGCCGCTGCACGGCAAAGGGCAAGTTCAACACGTCCTTGGGCAATTCAGCGCTCGCCGCGCTCAGCAGCAGTTCTTCGATCTGTTCAGGCTGGGTCTGAAGCGCCTCGTTCGACGCTTCTTGTCCTTCGTGATTCTGGTTGCTCCGATTTGGTAGAGACGCTGCATCGTCCTCGGTCTTACGCCTGTCGTCCGCCTCCGGCAGGCGCGTCGCCCGCGGCAGCAGCACCAGCCGCAGCGCCAATCGCAGATCGTCATCGTCCACGCTATTGCGCCCGTCGAGCGCTGCTTTGGCGAGCGCGGCCTGCACGGCGAAAACGTCGGCGCGGTTGCCCTCCACCCCCAAGCTCAGCGATGCATGGATCAGCGCCTCGACCTGCTCATCTTGAATGTGCACTTGGGATAGGCGCGCGCGCGCATCGGCGATCATCGCGCGTAGCATGTGCACCTCGTCCGAAGCAGCCTCACTGAGGCAGCCGGCCGCATCGCTGCGCCGCCGCAGGTGGTTGCGGCGCACGACCTCGGCGCGCAGATCGGCGTCGGTCTGCAGCGCAAATGGCACGATCAAGCCGATGCGGTCGAGCAGGCCGCGCGGCACTTCGCCATCGCTGGGATCGTACGTGCCGACCAGCACGAAGCGCGCCGGATGAACCGCGCTCAAGCCCTCGCGTTCCACATGCACCGCGCCGCGCGTCATCACCTCGATCAGGTAGGCCATGACGCTGTGGTCAAGCAGATTCAACCCGTCCACATACAGCACGCCGCCGTGCGCGCGCGCCAGCAGCCCGCGTTCGATCACGCGCGTGCCGCTCGCCAATGTGGCTTCTAGGTCCAAGCCGCCGAGCAGGCGATCCTCGGTGACGTTCACAGGCAGCTCGACGAAGGGCGCATCGTCCGGCAACAAGGCGGCAAACGCGCGCGCCAGGGTGGACTTGCCGCTGCCGACCGTCGCTGCGAAGGTGACCCCGGCCAGCGCAGGATTGACCGCCAGCAGCAGCAGCGCCTGCTTAGCTGTGTCGAGTCCCACGATGTCCGCGAAGGTCAGCATGGACATATGCCGTCGGGTAGGCGGGCGCGTTTCACGTGCGCGCCTCCAGCTCAGCCAGCGCGCGCTCGATGCGCTCGCCAGCATCGGTCGTCTCCAGCGGGTCGCGGCGCAGGCGGTGGCGCAGCGCGGGCAGAGCCACGCGCTTCACATCCTCACGCGCGGCGCATCGGCGGCCCTCGAAGGCAGCCAGGGCGCACGCTGCGCGGGCTAGCGTCAATTCGCCGCGGTGGCCATCAATCCCCAGGCGCATGCACAGCTCGGCGGCGAACATCAGCGCGTCGTCCGGCATCTCCACATCGGCGACGTGTTTCTGCGCCGCAGTGATGCGTCGGCGCAGCGCTTTCTGTTGCGGCTCCCACGCTGCGACGAAGGCCTGCGGGTCGGCGTCGAAGGCGCGCCGCCGACGCACGATCTCCATGCGCTGCGCAACGTCGGTGATGGTGGTGATGCGCGCATGCAGGCCGAAACGGTCGAGTAACTGCGGACGCAGCTCGCCCTCTTCGGGATTGCCCGAGCCGACCAAGACAAAGCGGGCCGGATGGCGCACGCTGATGCCCTCGCGCTCGACGACGTTCCAGCCACTGGCCGCTACGTCCAACAGCACGTCCACCAGGTGATCGTCCAGCAAGTTGACCTCGTCAATGTAGAGGAAGCCGCGGTTAGCGCGCGCCAGCAGCCCCGGCTCGAAGCGCTTCACGCCTTGCGTCAGCGCCGCCTCGATGTCAATCGTGCCGCACACCCGATCCTCGGTCGCACCGAGCGGCAGATCAACGACGGGCACGGGGATGCGCTCGGTCTTGAGCTTAGCGCTTTGGGCGCTGCCGTTGGCTGCTGCTTTCGCCGCGTTCGGCTCATCGAGCAAGACTTCTTCGGGGGAACGGTTGAAAGGGTCGCCCTTCACGCGGGTGAGCATCGGCAGAACGTCGGCCAAGGCGCGCACGGCGGTGCTCTTGCCGGTGCCGCGATGACCCATGATCATCACGCCGCCGATGCGCGGGTCAATCACGTTCAGCAGCAAGCACAGCTTCATCTCGTCCTGGCCGACGATGGCCGTGAATGGGTAGTTCACCGCCGTCCGTGCCATGACGCCGTTGCGCTCGGAGCTGCGCGCATGAGTCACCTCAACAGCTGTCATCCATCATCTCCCGCCGGCAGCGGGCGCCAGGGCCTGTGCGCGCTTCTGCCGGGCCGACCGCACGCCGCGCGCGGCAAACTGGATGAAGTTGACGACGTAGGTGGCCAGCGCGACGCACATCACCAGCATCTGCGTCCGCTGATCTGCGCCGGCAAATAAGGCGACAAGATAGGCCGTGTTGCCGGCCAGCGACAGGAGGTTACCGGCGTCTTCCCAGAAGAACTCCTTCGCCATGAACATCCGGCCGAACACCTCGTCTTCCCAGGCCATGCCGGTGACGGTCATGAAGTAGAGCATCAGCACCTTGGCGACGTTCGCCACGGTGGTGATCTCGTAGCCCTGGCCAGTGGTCAGAAATCGAACGACCAAGAAGAGGCTGGCCAGAAAGGTCAAGAACTGGGCTAGCGCACCGACGGCCTGAACCGGCGTCCAAAACGACCGATTGCGGCGCTCAAGCTGCTCAGGGGTGTAGTCCATAGCCGAGTCTGCCGAGTCGGCCGACTCCTATCGAGGCGGCAGATTTGACCAGCCCCGAAGGACTCGACCGACTCGACGCGGATTTATGCTGCTTCCATCGTCATCACCATTTGCTCGCGGGTGAGCTTGCGGAACTGCTCCACGTTCACGCGAGCCATCAGGTTCATGGCGACGAAGCACATCGCGATCGCCACGATGAAGACGAAGCCGTAAGAGGCAGCATGGCTGCCGGTGGCCTGGATGCCGATGTCGCGCATCGCGCCGCCGGCGAACTGCGCGAAGCCGTTCGACAGCGCTTGCGCCATGCCCCACGCGCCCATCAATGAGCCGGTCTCGCCCGGCACGGTCATATCCATCATCATCGAGAGCGCGCCTACGTTGAACACGCCCATGCCGACGCCCAGAACGGCGATGCCGGCATACATCAGCGGCAGCAGGTGCGCCATGGCCGAGACAAACAGCAGGGCGAAGCCGACGCCGGACACGACCAAGCCCCAGTCGGCGATGCGGCGCTTAGGGATGGGCCACTTGCTGGCCACGATGCCCATTACCAACATAGCGATGATCGTGCCCATGCCCATAATCGGCTGGAATTGCGCCGTCTGGCGCGGGGCGAGCTTGAACACGTCTGCCCCAAACGGCTCAAGGATGCTATCCTGCACAAACAGGGCGAAGATCGCGATTACGATGAAGAAGAAGAACACGCGCGCCTGTGGGTTGGTGAAGATGCGCGCATACGCCTCGCCGAGCCGCAACGGCGGGCGCTTCTCTACAGCCGCGATCTCCTCCGCCGTCAGCCGCCGCTCCAGGCCGATCAGCGGGAGCAACCCGATCAGCGACACAACTGGCCCGGCCAGGAAGAACTTGGGCATCATCTGCACGGCCACTTGGCCGCGAATGGCGGCGCAGGCCTCCGTGGTGCATGCCGGCGGCGCACCGGCCTGCGTGTCGGCGATCTGCAAGATGATCGAGCTGACAATGCCGGTGATCACGATGAACACGATCTGGAACAGCCAGACAGTAGCAACCACGGCCGGGCGATTCTTCTTGCCCTCGGTCATCTCCGCGATCAGAGTGTTGTGTGCGTCGCCGTTCGCTGCAAAGCCAAAGCCGAAGCCCATCAGGCTCAGCAGCATCAGCAGCAGATAGATCGTCTCGCCCTCCGCGTAGCGCACGGCAAAGAACGGCAGCGGCACCAACGAGATCGCCGCGAACATCAACCCGAAGGCCATCACCGGCGTGCGGCGCAGCCCGAAGAACGCGCGGCGATCGGCGTAGCGGCCGGCCGACACCTGGAAGACGTTCATCAGACGATAGGCGAAATACAGGCCGCCGATGACGGCAGCGGCGATGGCCAGCTCGTTGATCATCACGCGGTTGAACACGCTGAGCAGCATCGTGAATAGATAGGCCACACCCAGCTTGGGCAGCGTCAGGCGCGCGATGGCCAACACCGGCAGGCGATCTGCCGCTCCTTGCGCACGGGGGCGCGTCTCCTTGAACGATCGAGCAGGTGATGATGACATTGAATTAACCTCCTAAAAGTGAAATTGAAAAGGCGAGGGCTCGACACGCAATGTCGCGCATCGAACCCTCACCTTGTGGGAACGAGTGATTTGGCTCTAGGCACGGTGGCGCACCGCAGGATAGGTGCGCGCGGCGGATGAACTCAAGCAGCTCGCGCAACGCCCAGGCGCGGCGCATCCGGCGCAGGAGATGAACGATCAACGCATCCGGCTGCGGTGATACCCGAAAAGTCTGACGTCCTGCGCGGCCGGCCAGCCCGATGAATATGAGCGCCAGCAACACGCTCAGGGCAAACGCCACGTGCAGGCCTTGCAACGGGTCGCGCCAGTCGCCCAGCAGCGCCACCAAGCCGAACGTGATCACCGCGAAGTGCGCCACGAACAAGCGATCCGGATATGCCGTGCTGGACCAATATCTGGAGAGACATCGCGCGTTCCAGATCACCAGGTGCAATCGGCGAACCCGATGCGTGATCACATTCTTAGAGTATGTTTAACATTCGAGCGCCTACAATCAGGCGTATGTCATGTTTCCAGCATGACATTCGTCGGCTAAACAAAGCTACTGCAGGGTAGCCACAACAGCTATGCAAAGCCGGCGCATAGAACACGTCAAAGGATCGCATGATGTTTGTATGCGGGGTGCAAAGCGGACAATCAGCCTGTACGCAGGCCGCGCCGAATGTCGAGCAGCGTCGTCAGTGCTTCCGAACGATCGGCATAAACGCTGCCGGCGCAATGGCGCGGGCGCTCAGGACGGCCTGGGCCGGCGCACCGCTGCCTTGCGCCTGAATCAGCGCCACGTCAGTCTGGCCCGGCGTCGCCGTCAGAGGCACGGTCACGCTGATGATCGAGGTGCCCACGCCGTTGGGGGCGATCGTTTGACCGGCCGGCACAATCACCGTAGGCCAGCCGGCGTTGGCCCGCATGAGCGTGACGGTATCGGCAACATTGCTGGTGTTCGTATAGTGCGCAGTGTAGGTCAGCACCTGGCCGACTAGGCCGCTGCGCGTAGCCGGAGCGATGGAGAGCGTCACGCTATAGGAGGCTTGCGCAGTGGTGGTGAGACGCGCCGTCGCCGAGGCCGGCGGGGTGCGTGGGTCGCCGAGCGCCTGCGCGCGCACCTGTCCAGCGCTCTGGCTGCCGCTCGGCGCGCCGCTTGGAACGCTGACCGTCACCTGCACGGTCTGCCCTTGTCCAGGAGGCAGCACAACACTCGATAGGCTCAGGGTCGTCGGCCAGCTGTGGCCGATGAGCGAGAGCGCAAACGCGGCGCTGAGCGTGCCAGTGTTGGTCAGACCGAGCGAGTAAACGGCCGTTTGGCCCGGCATCGCAGATAGAGAGGCCGTCACCGGCTGCCAGGCCACAGCGTAATCTTCAACGACCACTGTCTGGCTGAACACGTCCGTATCGCACGCATGCGCCGCCGTGAGTATCACGGTGTAGGCGCCGGTAGTGGTGTACGCGTGGGTCGGCGCGCCAATTGTGCTGGTCACGCCATCGCCGAAGCTCCACTGGTAAGTCGTCGCGTCCTGGCTCTGGTTGACGAATGCCAACGGGAATTGCACCAGCGCCGGGGCAGGATATGTGAAAGCAGCCGTCGCGGACACCTCACTGAGCGTGGCGGTCAACGGCAGGCCGACGAGCGGCGTGGGCCAACCCGAGGCGGTCACCGTATACGCATTGTTCACAATCAGCGTGCCGGAGGGGACGCAGGCCGGCAGCACCGTCAGCGTCACGCTCAGGGCGCCATTGGCAGGGATGCTCAATCCGGTCCAGACGACTTGATCGCCCTGCAGGGATGCGCCATGCGAGGCCGTCACAAACGTCGTGTTGGCCGGTAACGTATCGGTTAGCCTCACCTGCGAGGCCGGCCCGCCGCTGTTCGACACAACCAGGGTGTAGGTGGCCGGCAAGCCGGCGCGCAAGGCGCTGACCGCCTTTGACAAGCCGCTTAATGCCGGCGGCGGAGGCAGCACGGTCATCGTCACCGGATACATGCGCACCGGCTGATTAGCCGGGTCGTTGTTCAGGAGGGTTACCCAGCCGGTATACACGCCGGCTGCGGATACTGCCGACGCGTCGAAGGTGAACGTGACGCTCGCTGCGTCGCCCGGCGCGACAGCTGCGCTCGTCGGCGCGAGCGTCAACCATGGGATGTCGGTCGGGTCGCAATCGGGCGCGCCGGGATAGCGGAAACAGATCGCCATGCTGTTGGTCAGCACCGCTTGGTTGTGAGAATACTGCAAGTAATTCGCGTTGTTCCGGCGAATACCGACCGTGGCGCTGGCGCCGCGATCGAAGGACGCATTGCCGAAGAAGACGTCCTGATACTGGAACTTCAGGTTGTTGGAGCCTTCATACAAGACCATTTGCGCCGTCATCGCGCCGATGTTGTTGTAGCGCGGTCGGTTGTGCCACTGCACGACGAAGCGGCGGTTGGGAGCAACGCCCACCGTCTTGTAGTAGACCGCGCCGGTCTCGTCATCCAGGTCGTCCCAGAACGGCGCGATCAGGTTGTTGATGCTTGTCGTCGCCAGCGGCTCATTGGCAAAGGGCACGTCCCCGCTCGTGGCGTTGAACAAGGCAGCCCCATTATTGCCGAGGCGCAGGCTGGTCGCGCTGATGCCGTAGAACGTGAACGCAAACGGTAGCGTGACGTTCGCCTCGGCGTCGTCACTCAGCGCTAGCGCCGTGCCATCGGTCGCGTCAATCCACTGATACTGGGCGTTGCCGGTCAAGCTGTCGGCATAGGTGTAGCCGAAGGCATCCGAGCCGCTCGAGCTGAGCTGCCCTTCCGACAAAGTGACCTGCAGTGCGCCTGTGCCGGCGTTGCTGATGACTAGCGTCTGCGTGGCCTGCTGACCCAGGTGCAGCGTCACGCTCAGACCATGCGCAGGGGTAAGCGTCATGCTGGCCGAACCCAGCGCAAAGTCCTGGCGCGCCAGGTTGCTGGGCGGGACGACCACAGTTGCCGTCGCCGGGCTATAGAGCGAGGCAGAAGCCGTCACCACATATGCGCCGGGCGGCAGTGTGAGCTCGTAGTAGCCGTCCCCGTCGGTCAGCGTGCCGGTCAGGCCGGGGGCGACCTGTACCTGTGCGCCGGCGATTGGGTTGCCGTTGACCAAGCTGGTCACATAGCCCCACAGCAGCCCGTTTGTCGTCAGGGGACTAAGGGCAAAGTTCTGCGCCTGGTTGCCGGTCAGGTTCACCAAAGCCGTGCCGGGCTGGTGCAGCGGCGCCTGCGCCGTCACAGTATATATGCCACCTGGCAGCGTCAGCGTGTAGAAGCCACCGGGCAGGACGGTGCTCGTCTGGGTGATCCACGCACCGGGCGGGCCATACACCTGCACGGTGGCCGAGAGCGGCGCGCTGGTGAAGGCGCTGGTGACCTGGCCGGTCAGCGTGTAAAGCGCCGTCTGGGTCAGCGTGAACGCCAGGGTGGTCACGGCATCGGTGATCACCTGCACGGGAGACTGCGTCTGGAGCGTGTAGCCGTACTTCCAGGCATTGACCGTATATGCCCCCGGCGGGATGGTGGCGCTGAAGTAGCCGGCAGCGTTAGTCGTCAACGACGGCCTACTGTTCGGCCAGACCGTCGCGCCGGCCAGCGGCACATTCAGCGTAGCGTCGTGTACGGTGCCGTCCAGGTAGCCCCGCGCTTGCACGGCGTTGTATACCAGCAGCGCGAAATCTTGATCGGTAGGGTCACCGTTGCCCGGCACGCCATCGCCGGCGATGTTGGTAGCCGTGACGATTACAGTGAACGGCCCGCTGAGGCCGGCAGGCAGGAAGACGCTTTCTACGTTATTGCGCGGATCGGGGCTGCCGCCGGTGACCGACTGCGCGCCGGAGAAGACGTTGCCGCGGTAGGTCTGCCCACCGACGACGACGGCTAGGTCGAGGTTGTTGACATAGCTGTTGCCGATAGTCGGGCCGGGCGCGTCCGTCCAGGCCAGCGTGACGCGGAACGGCTTGGACGAATCGGCTACTTGGCCCTGCAACTGGAAGACCTGGCCGGTCGCGCCGAGCAGGTGAGACTGATCCACCACCAGGCGCGATGCATCGTCGAAGGCGCGGCTGAGCAGCGTCTCACCGTAACCTTGGCTGTTCGACGGCAAATTGCCGCCGGCGCCGGTGCCAGTCAGATAGCGCGTGGCGTTGATCAGCCAGGCTTTGGTCATGGCCGGGCTAGGCGGCTGGCCGCCGAAATGCGTGCGATACCAGTAATGCACCAGCGAGGCCGCGCCGGCGACGGCCGGCGTAGAGTGACTGGTGCCGGACGACGCGGCATACAGCGTCTGACCGGTCGGCATGTACTGATCGCATACACCGGAGCCATCGTAGCCGCTGACCTGCGACGCGGCTCCTTGGATGTGCGTGCCGGGCGCCACCAAATCGGGCTTGACGCGCTGATCGTCGGTCGGACCTCGGCTGGAGAAGCTCGCCATGTCCTGCGCGTTGTCGCTGCCGGTGGGGCCGATCCCACATCCGTCGGTCCACGTGGGGCGAACGCTCTCCGCCGCGCCGACGGTGATCACGTTCTTGGCGTTGCCCGGCGAGCCGGTAGTGTTGCTGCCGCTGCCGGAGTTGCCGGCAGCAAACAGGATGGTGATCTCCTGATTGCCGGCGAACGCGCCGCCGCCCGGCTGCGCGTCGCGCACCAGCGCATCGTAAGCTTGGTCATCGCTGGTGTAAGCGCCGCCGGTGTTCGCTCCCCACGAGTTCGTGCTGATGCGACCGCCCAGGGCATAAGTCCGGCTGATCAGGCCCGTGAAATTGTCTCCGGGCAGGTCCCAGAAGCCGGCGTTGTTGAAGACCTTCGAGCCGGCTACTCGGCCGAACGGATTGACGCCGAGGCCGTAGTTATAGCCCGCGCCGTCCTCGTAGGGAAAACCGGCACGGGCGTTGTAGCCGGCCACGATCGAGGCGTTGATGGTGCCGTGCCCTCCTCGGCCGTCGGCGCTCGGGTCACTGGTCCAGTTGGTGTTATAGACCAAGCGATCGGTCTGGGTGATTTGGCCGAACAAATAGAAGTCGGCGTGGATCGGTGTGGCCGCGCCGTTGTCAATGCCGTCGTCGGTCACGTCCACGATTGGATAATCGGCCGGGTTGGTGGAGAAGCCGCGCGATAGCAGCCAGGCCAGATAGCCCGGGCCGGTCGGCTGTGTTCCGGACGGGTTGAGCGCGCCGGCCATGATCTGGTTTTGCAGTTCATCGCGCTTGCGCATCACCGGGCGCGGCTCGATGTTCACTACGTCCGGGTAGGCGGCGATCTCGGCCAGCGCCGCAGCCGGCAGCCGCACGGCTAGGTTGCGATAGCTCAGCAGCTCATAGGGCGGACGCACCACGGCAGTAGCGTGCTTTAAGATTTGCTCAACCGTCCGGTCGGCCAGCGGGTGGTCGAACACCTGAACGATCACTTCGACTTCGCTAATCGCTTCTTTATCGGATTCGCTCGCGCCAAGCATCGCAGCCAAATCAGGGTGGAGGGCATAGGTCGGCTGAAAAGCTCCGCTCCAACGCAGCGGCGCTTTCGTCGCCAGCCGGGCCAGCGCTGCGCCGTTCCCCCACACCAGATACGCGCCTTCCGGCACGTAGGTGACCACCTGCAAGCCGGCGTCGAGCATGGCTTGATGCCATTCCTCTTGGATCGGGCCGCCGAACTGAACAAGCTGCAGGCCGGCCTGGTCGGCAGCGACGAGCCGACTCGGCAACTTCGGCAAGGTCGGCGACGCTTCTTTGAGCGGGTCAAACGCGCCGACGCGCAGATGAATGCGCCACGGCTCAGAGGGCTGACGAGGAGCTTGGCCGGCGACGGGCTGTGGCGCCACCAAAGCAGCCAACAGTGGGACGAGTGCGACCAGCAAGCGCATCGTCACAATTATCGCTGCTTAAGTGGGAATCCGGCCTTTGCCGGAAGCCTAGCCCATGCCGAGGAGCAGGCACAAAGGTGCCGGCAGCCGCCGGCCTCACCGGTCGGCTGCCGGCACTCGATCTCAACCTGCTACGGGCGCCGCGCGATCGGGACAAAGGCTCGCTTAGGCGCATGCACCAACGTCGTCGCCGTGCGCGTCAGAACATTGTTGCCCCAGGTGACATAAACCGTGTTGGTGATCGTCTTGTTCCACAACGATGGGCCAGCAGGGACTTGCACGGTGAATTGGAACGTGCGCGTCAGACCGGGCGCCAGATTACCCGTCCACTGCACGCGGTTCAGCGCGCTGTTGTAGCTGAAGGTGTGGTTGGGCGGCGTGTTGTCCAGGCTGACGAACGTTGTGCTGGTTGGGATCGTGTCGGTCAGCGTGACGTTCACCAGTTGCGAGCCGCTGTTCACCAACTGGATCGTGTAGGTCAACAACGAGCCGGCGACCAAGGTGGTCGGCGCCGACTTGGTCGAGCTGCTCAGGTTCGGCGCGCCGATCACGGTGACCGCGCTGGCCTGGTGCATCGGTTCGACCTCCAGACCCTGCGGCCGAGAGTGAGTGACGGTGAGCATAGCCGTGTTGGTAATTGCACCGGCGGCCGTGTTGGTGATCTGCACGGTGACGGTGATCAGGCGAGACGGCAAATGCTGGGGTGTGCCGGGCAGGAAGATGTCATCCAGGCCGACATCTGCTCCATCATCCCCGAAATACTGGAAGCCGATGCGCAATGAGCCGGCCGGCAGGCTGGCCGGCAGCGTGTAGACGCTCTGCTGCCACGTCCAGCTGGCCGTCCACTCGTTATCAGGCTGGCCCAGCAACACATCATCGCCGCCGCCGACGGCATTCGCCACCAGCCACACGCGCAGATCACAGTTGTCGTTTGGCGTGCGGCACCAGTACACGCTGCCCTGCGACCACAGGCTGACGGTCATGCCGCCGCTCAAGCCAAGCAGTGGCGGGCTGAGCAGCCACTCGTCTTGGCTGTAATTCCACGGCACGTATGCGCCGTATGTGCCTGTGCGCTTATACAGCGTGCTGATCGCCCAGTTGTAAGAAGCGTTGGAGATCTGTTCGCCCCAGCCGGCAGGAGGCACGGCGCCTCCCTCAAAGCCCTCAGCCTTGGGCGGGGCTGCGCCCAGCGGCAGGGTGCCGCTATACACGATCGCATTGGCCAGGCTGTCGTAGCTGGCGTTGGTTACCGTGACGAAGGTCGTCTGGGCCGGGATCGGATCGTATAGCTGGAAGGTGGCCGACACATCGTCGAAGTTATACAGCCGGATCACGTATTGCAACGAGTCGCCGGGGAAGGCGATGTTGTAGTTGACCGACTTTTCGACCCGGCCACTGTTGGCGAGGCGATAAATCGTCACCGGCATGGGCGCCAGGAGCGGTGCTTCGGGGGGGCCAGCGAACACAAAGCCGCTGTATACGCCGCCGGCTTGCATCGGGTAGCTGTAGTGAATGGTGAACGTAACCGGCGTGCCGGCCGGCACTGCACTGCTCGGCGCGCCGGCAAAGCTCAAGCCACCTACCTTGTTGCCCACTTGCATAGTTAGATTGAACGTGCCGGCCGGGCCGGAGTAGTTATCAACCCCGATCAGCCATGTGCCGTTCGGCGGCTCAATCAGGGTAATACTCTCGTTCGAGGTAGTGCCTGCAGAGGCAGCAACCATCTGCCAGGCCGAGCCGGTCCAACGGAACAGATACAGGTCAATATCGGCCAGGGCCGAGCTGGTGTTGAGCTGCAAGCTGTATGCGCCGGAGAGGTTGAACGTGTAGGTCCACTCGATCGTGCTGCTGCCGACGAAGCCCAGCGGTTCGTTCGTCCAGGTCTGCACCGTCGGGCTGACCAAGAATCCGGTGGTGGTCACGCCGTTCAAGGCGATGCCGGCGGTGAGCGTGGCCGTGCCGACCAGGCCGCTATTCACGTAAGTCGTGATGACGAACGAAGCCGGCGCAGAGCGCAGCGTGCCCAGCGTCTTGGTGAACACCACGTCATGCCGTGTGCCTTCGAACAACACGTTGTGCTGCAGCACGGCATGCAGACCGCCGCGGTCCGGCCGCCAATCGGGGAAGGGCGCCGCCACCCAGTCCTGGTTAGCGCCGCTGGAAGTGTCGAAGCGCCACACGCCGGCGCTGGTGTTGCGGTTGGGGCTCTTCGCCACCGTGTCCAGCACGTACGGACCGTAGTAGGTTGGCTCCGGCACATCATATAAGCCACTGCCCAGGCTGGTGGGCGTCGAGCCAAGCACGATTGTGTCTATGTCGGTGTTCGGCGCCGGAGCCTGCCACTCGTCCTTCACCAGCATCTTGGTGCCGACAGGATACGCACAGGTGACATCGTGAACGCCGACATCATCCAGATGGACATCGTTGCCGAACGCACTGATGCCGAGCAAGGCGATGCGCACGTCGGGCTGGCCGGCAAAGGCCGCCAGCGAGACGGTGTGCAGCTTCCAGCCGGTAGAACCGTCGTAGCGCGGCACCGGCGCGCCCACGTTCTGCCAGGTCAGGCCACCGTTTGTGGACACCTGCACCTGCACGCGGTCATTGTTGATGTATTCGGTGTCGTGATACATCTGGAAGCGCAGCTCTGGCGCGACGGCTGTGCTGAAGTCTAGGCCGCTGGTGCGATACAGGCGCGTGGCGTGGCCGGCGGACGCATCGTAAGAGTTGAAATACACCAGATTAGGTGCGCTGACCGGCGGCTGGCCGGATGGGTTGACGGTTGCCGTTGACGTGCCCCACAGGCCGCTTGTGCCGGTGACCGTCTGCGTGGCCCAGCCAGGGGGCAGGGCCGGCGCGCTTACCGAGTCGAAGTTCTCGGTGAAGACAGTGTTGAGCGTACAGTTCTGCAGGTCGAAGAAGAAGAAGCGCCAGTCGCCGGACTCGGCGCGCCACGTCCAGTCAAACAAGCCGCGCACGGCGCCGTTGTTATACGGGCGATTGGCGTCGTAGACGTAGCTGGCCTGACCACCGAAGGTCAATCCATTGGTAAAGACGGCGGCCACGTTCAGCACCACGGGCACGACCGAAGTGTGCGTCCCGTCGTTGAAATACAGGCCGGCCTGGTACACACCGGGCGGCATGTTGGCAGGCACGTTGACCGTGGCCTGCACGGCCGCCGATCCGGTTGCCGGCACGGATACGCTGCCGCTGCTCAGGCTCAGCCAAGGCACGTCGCTCTTCTTGTAGAACTCGATGCGATAGCGCAGCGTAGTGGTCAGCGTCGCAGCGTTCGGCCGATATAGATGACGGATGCCGATGAACATGCCGTCATCCATGCGTTGCACGGGATTCTGAATCCAAACTTCGTTGCGGTTGCCGCCGGGGCGGTGGTAGGCAAAACGCACGTACTCCCAGCGATCTAGTTCGGTGCGCGGGTCGTTCCAGACCAGCTCTTCTGCACCGTCAATCTGGCTGACCACGCCGGAGTTAATGAAGTTGACCACGCCGTTGCCGTCGCGGTCTTCCCATAGGTTGCCGTCGTTGTTCTCGTCGCTCCAGTTGTAGACGTTCAGCACGAAGCGTTGATCCCACTGGTAATCGCCGTTCACGTCAAAGCGGGTGAAGGGGAAGGTCTGGCGGATGATCATCAAGTCGGTGTCGGGTGGGATCGGCACGTTGTACCACTGCGTCGCAAAGCCGATGTCGGCCGTGATCGGGATGAAGAAGTTGAAGGCTTTGTAGAAGTTATCGCGATTGGCCGCACCATAGGCGCTTTGTGCGGCGATCATCGCCGGCGTGACGGTGTAGGTCAATTCGCGCGAGCCGATCAGCAACAGCTCGGCATCAGTGATGCTCACGTTCACCGACGCCGTGGTCGGATTGGTAACGGTGATCGGCGTTGTGAATATATT
This sequence comes from Thermoflexales bacterium, assembly GCA_025056965.1. Taxonomy (GTDB): domain Bacteria; phylum Chloroflexota; class Anaerolineae; order J036; family Brachytrichaceae; genus JAAFGM01. The sequence goes on from JANWVF010000003.1 coordinate 37,896, forward strand.
GCCCGGATAAACGATGTGCGCAAAGCCGGGCCAATCCTGGCCGCGATAGTTGCCGGGCACCCACTCATCGGGCGTGACATAGAAGCCTTGTAGTCCGGATGCCACGGCTGTGCCGCGATCGGCGTTGACCGAGCCAGAGCCCTGCGTCAAGGTGTCATACTCCAGATCGGTAGCCGAGGCTTTGAGCAAAGCCCGCGCCACGTCATAGGTTGGCCATTCGCCGGTGCGATCGCGATAGGCCTGATAGATCAGCGCAAGCACGCCCCCGGCGACCGGCGCCGAGCGGCTAGTGCCGCCCCAGGAAGCCCACGAGAGATCGCCATTCGGCGCGCCCCAAGTCGAGATGCTGTAGTAGTTCAACTCTTCCGCCCCGGCCGCGAACGCGCCGCCGGCCACGACATCCACGCCGTTCGTGCCGCGCGCGCCCGGGCCGCGATTGGAGAAGGGGATGACGTCGCCGTATACGATCTGATCGGTGCGCGTGATCGAGTCCCAGCCGGTCGAACCGAACTCGGTGGACGCACCGACGCCGATGCCGCTGGCCGGTGTGGGCGGCGCTACCGTACCATAGGCCGACGCCCCGTTGCCCGTGCTGAACAGCATTTGCAGATTTGGGCCGTACAGACGTTGCACCTGCGAGGCCACCTGGCCTTCGTATTCCCAACCGTCGTTGTCCACGTCGCTCGTGCCGTAAGAGTTCGTGCTGATCTGGATAGCGTCGGAGTCGTCTGGATCGGTTTGGTCGAGGCCGTCGTAGCCGATCGCAGTGAAGATGTAGGCGTCGAGGATCGAAGAATCGAAGTTGTAATAGATATCCGAGACGTTGACTACCTTGGCGTCGGGAGCCATGCCGTAGACGGCTGCAGGTGGTTTGCCCGTGCCGGGCAAATCGCTGAAGGTAGGCAACAGACCCTTCGATACGCCTTGCCCCACGATGTTCGAGGCGCACTGCGTGCCGTGGCTGTAGCTGCGGTCAAATGTGCTGCCGGAGAAGGCCACGAGGTCAGCATTGCCCGGCGTCAAGCCACCATACATCCAGTCCGAGACGGGAATCGGCGTCACGCCGTCGGCAATGAAGTAGAGCATGCCGCCGGAAATGTCGGCCAAACCGTCGTTGTTCAGGTCGCGGTAGGCCACCATGTCGTTATAGGTCGCCGGGTTGTTGACGTTGGCGCGGCGCAGCGGTTTCTCATCGCGAAAGTCGTAGTCGGCGTCCAAGTCCACATATACCGTGTCATATACGCCGGCCGTATTGGGGTCAGTGAGCAGGACAGCTACCTTCTCACCCCACAGGAAGTCGCGCAAGTCGTTGTCCGGGTGCGTGCCGACGCGCACCACGCCGCTCTTGCTCATCGTGCTGGAGATGACGTAGGTGTAGCCGCCGGGCGGCGCATACGGATTCAGCGTGCCGTAATCAATGAGGGGGGTGTATTGGAAGCAGCGGATGCCTGGCCCACAAGGCGCGGGCGTACGCGCCGTGCGGGTGTCCACATAGTGCGCGCCGGGGAAGCCATCGGCGATGTAGGTGGTGCCGAAGAAATCGTCGAAGGCGTATAACAGCATTGAGATCGGGCTGAACACATACGGCCAGCCGTTGTACTGAGGCGCCTCGGTGCTGGAGTAAATCTTGTGCGTGCCCAGCAGGTCGGGATGCGCGGGATCAATCCCATCGTCCAGCACAGCAACGGTCACGCCCTCGCCGGTGTAGCCGCGCGCCCAAGCAGCTTCAGCCTTGTGCGGACCGGCCGGCCTCACTTCAAACCAGTCTTGAGGCCGAAAGGAGGGGCGGCCATCGCCGAAGGCGCGTGCCTGCTGCCAGGGCAAGCTGCCGGCGCGCACCTTCTCGGCATCCGCACGCAATTTCGCCCATTGCTCTGGGCCTGGTTTAGGCGCAGCCGGCTGCGTGTCATCGGCAGGATACGGTTCCGGCTCGTTGGTGCGCTCCAGGACGATCGGCAGAATGGCCTGCACTGCCGGCAGCGTCGCTATCTTGAGCAGCATCCAGGGCTCGGCATAGCCGAAGAACATCTGGTTGCGCGCCTCGCCTTTGCCGAACGGTGGGCGGGCCAGCACTTTGCCATCTTTGAAGTAGGCGCTGAGGTCTGTTCCTTCGCGTGCGATGACTTGAATCAATACAGGCTCGCTGGCAGCAGCCGTTGCGCCCAAGCGGGCCGGCAGAGCCGGCGCTGCCGCGCGCGCTACGTCACGCAGGCGAGGATGAATCTTCCGCAGCGCTACTTCGGGGTCTACGGAGGATTGAGCCGGTGGCACACCTTTCTCCGCACTGGCCAGAGGCGGCAGTTTAGTTGCGACGGCAGATTTATTAGCGTTGTCTGTTTGCGCCGAGGCAGGCGTCCCTGCGTTGCTGAAGATCAACGCACACACAGTTAAAGCAACGATTGGATGAAGGGTTGCTTTCTGCTTTTTGATGTTCATAATAGATGGATCATTACCCCCATAATGACCTCTGAGGCACTGCGCAGTAGCGCGCAGCACACCGGAAATCTACTACCTGACCACAAGATTGCAAGCGAGCCGAAACCCAACGGACTCCGGACTTCCCGCAGAAAAGATGAGCCCGCTCACCGCCCATGCTACTGCGCCTTTCAGCTGCGCCCGCCTGAGCGCGTCTACCTGTAACAATCCAAGAAGCTAACCGGCGTCGGCAAACAGGCGCGGGCGATCCGCCGGTCCGGCATCCGGCGCGTTCACAACCTCGACGATCTTGTTCTTCGCCTCCGGCTGCAGCAATGCCTGAACCATCACTTCGGCCACGTCGTCGCGCGAGATCATACCGAAGCCGTGCAGCGTCCGCGCGATGGCAACGCCATTCCCGCCCGGTTCGTCGGTCAAGCCGCCCGGCCGCACGATGGTGAACGGCACGCCGCTGTTCTCCAGCGCCAGTTCGCCGCGCCGCTTCTGGCGCAAAATCGGCGCCAGCGGTGGAATCATGTCGGGAATTTCTACGCCCATCGAGGAGCACAACACGAAATGACGCACGCCGGCTTCCTGCGCTAACTGGGCCAATTCGGCTATAGTCGTATACTCGATCAGCTCGATATGGGCGGCGTCGGTCACGCCCTTGCTGCCCAGCGCGCTCACCACATAGGCTACGCCGTCCAGCGCTTGGCGCACATCCTCTTCGCGCGTCACGTCGCCGACGAACACATCCACGCCCTCAGCCGCGACCAGGTCACGCTTCGACGCATCGCGAATCATGGCGCGCACCCGAAAGCCATGCCGACGCAGCGCTTTGACGACGCGCTGGCCGGTGCGCCCCGATGCGCCTACAACCAGCACCAAATCATTCTCCATACCGCTGCGCATGCTAACGGGAAGGGTGAACGCGTGTCAAGCGCCGCCAACCGCTCTGCCTACCGCACCCGGCACGCAACGGTCGAAAGGCATGACAAGGCATAGAATGAGCGCGTGCGCGAGCGACTGATCTCGCCGTTGGCGCTGCTCGCCTTAGCGCTGCTGCCGGGCTGGATCGGCGCTACCTCGCTCACGTTGCAGCGTGGCGATCCTGCACCGCTGCTCGCCCTGAGCGTGCTGAGCGCGCTCGCCGGGATCGCCCATCTATGGCTCGATCGCGTCGCGCCGGAGCGCGATCCTTTCATCCTGCCGGCGGCCGTGATGCTGACCGGCCTCGGCCTGCTGGCTATCGCGCGCACGGCGCCCAACTTTCTCCAGCGCCAGGCCATCGCGCTGGTCATCGCGTTCGCGGTTGCGCTCGCCATCGCCGGCCGACGCGACCGGCTGCGCTGGTTGCGCCGCTTCAAATACACCTGGCTAATCGCTGCGCTGGCGCTGCTGCTCATATCGCTGGCGTTCGGCGTCAATCCATCCGGCGTCGGAGCGCGCCTGTGGTTGAACATCGGCAGCTTCTTCATCCAGCCCTCAGAGCTGCTGCGGCTGCTGATCATTGCCTTTCTCGCCGCCTACTTCGCCGAACGCACGGCGGAGGAAGCGCTGCCGTGGAGATACGGCGCAGCACCTCGCGCTGCCGCCTTAGACCCACGATCACTCGCCCCCACCTTGGTGATGAGCGTGATCGCGCTGCTCATGCTCGTCATCCAGCAAGACCTGGGCGCTGCCTCGCTGTTGTTGGCGACGTTTGCCTTCATGCTCTATCTGGCTACCGGTGATGCGCGGTTGCCGTTCGGGTTAGCCGGCGCATTGACGGTCGCTGCAATTGCCGGTTACTTCGTCTCGGCACGCGTGGCGCAAAGGCTGAACATCTGGTTGAACCCATGGGCCGACCCGCAAGGCAGCGCGTTCCAGATCGTCCAATCGTTGATTGCCTTGGCCAGCGGCGGCATCCTAGGTCAAGGCATCAACCAGGGTCGGCCGGGCTATGTGCCGGCCGTGCATACGGACTTCCCGTTCGTGATGATCGGCGAGGAACTGGGGCTGGCCGGCGCGCTGGCCGTGTTGGCCGTCTTCGCCGTGCTCATCCTGCGCGGTTGGCGCATCGGCTTGAGCAGCGGCGACTCCTACGGGCTGTTGCTGGCCGGTGGTGTCGCGGCAGGCCTGACGATTCAGGTATTCGTCATCGTCGGCGGCAACATCGGGCTATTGCCGCTCACCGGCGTCACTCTGCCCTTCATCAGCTACGGCGGCACTTCGCTGGTCGTGAGTTACTTCACCATCGGCCTGCTCATCCGCCTGTCCGCCGATGCAGCCGCCACAAGGCGCACGCCGGATGCGCATGCCTGGCTGCCCGCACGGCGCGCGATGCGCCTCAGCGCCGTCATGCTGGGGACGCTGGCGTTGGGGACGGGCTACTGGAGCTTCGTGCGCGGCGCCGAGCTGGTCGCGCGCGCCGATAACCCGCGCCTCGTAGAAGCGGAGCTGGCCACCTTCCGAGGAGCGATCTTTGCGCGGGACGGGGAACTGCTGGCTTACTCGTCCTGCGCCGGCGCGCCGCAGCCGCTGATGCCCTGTGAACAGCCCTGGGCGACACGGAACGTCGCGGTAGGTGTCTCGTCCCGTTCAACGGTGATGCGCTATGAGCGGCGCTATGTGCTGCCGGAAGCCGCGCCGGTCGTCGGCTATTACAGCCAGCGTTACGGCGTAGGCGGGCTAGAAGCGTTCGGCGACGCGACGCTGCGCGGCAGCCGGACATGGCTGGACGACTTCCTGCACCGCCCGCGCATCGGCCGCGCGATCACTTCCACGCTCGACGCGGACTGGCAGCGCCGCGCCGCCGCTGCGTTGCGCGCCGGCCCGGCGCTGACCGACGCGCGCGGCGCGGCCATCGTCATGAACTGGCGCACCGGCGAGGTGCTGGCGCTGGCCAGCGCGCCTACGTTTGATCCCCACCGGCTGGAGCAGGACTGGGATCACCTGCGCGCCGACCCGGCCGCCCCGCTGGTCAACCGCGCCACCCAGGGTTTGTATCAGCCGGGCATGCTGCTGCAATGGCTCATCGCGGCGCGCCGGCCGTCCCATTCTTCCCAGTCGTTGATCTCCACGCTCGCTTCCCTCAAATTGCACGAGCCGGTGCCGTTCGAGCTGCCGAACGAAGCCACGCCGCTGCCGATCACGGCAACCTACAGCGAGACCATCGGCCAGGGACAGTTGCGCGTCACGCCGCTGCGCGTCGCGACTACCCTTGCCGGCCTGGTCGCAGGGCAGCCGGTGACGCCGACGTTGATCGCCAATCCACCCGTCAGGCAGGACGCACCGCCTGTCGCCGAGCGCGCCTCGATTCGCCCGTTTAGCGGCTTCGCGCAGATAGCCGATAATCGGTTTGTGGGGTGGCACGCGCGCGTCGTCGGCGACCTGGTGATCGTCCTGGCACTCGAAACGCCGGCGCGCGAGCATCCCGCACTGGGGAGAGCCATCGCAGCCTTAGAGGGAGAATAGGACCCGATGCGATTCAAGGATCAAGTCGCGGTGATCACCGGCGGCGCCCAAGGACTAGGCGAAGCCTTTGCGCGGCGATTCGCCAGCGAAGGCGCGCGAGTGGTGATCATTGACCTGCAATGTGAGAAATGCGAACAGCTTGCGGCGCAGCTCAGGCAGACGTATGCGATTGAGACGCTGGCAATTAGCGCGAACGTCGCCAACCCGGAAGCGATGCAGCACGCAGTGGACGGCATCTGTCACGCATTCGGCCGGGTGGACATCTGGGTGAACAACGCCGGCATCTATCGCGGCACCCCTCTCGAGTGGCTCGACATGGACGAATGGAACTTAATGATCGAGGTCAACTATACCGGCGTCTTTGTGTGCACTAAGGCCATCGCGCCGGTGATGAAGCGACAGCGCTACGGCCGCATCATCAACATGAGCAGCATCGCTGGGCGCACCGGCTTTAAGAACAGCGTGGCCTATTGCAGCAACAAGGCCGCCGTGATCGGCCTGACCCGCGCGACGGCCATGGACTTGGCGCCGTTCGGCGTGACGGTGAACGCGGTCTGTCCCGGCTCGATCCTCACCGACATGCTGCGCCGAGTGGACGCCGAGATCTGTCGCAACGAAGGCTGGCCGATCGGCACACACATCGCCCGCAAGGCAGAGCAAATCCCCATGGGCCGGCTGGGGACGCCCGAAGAGGTAGCCAGCGTCGTGGCCTTCTTGGCTTCGCCCGATGCCAGCTACGTCACCGGCCAGTCCATCGAGGTGGACGGTGGCGAGATCGTCGTTTGATTCATCGGTGATCGCGACGCAGACCGCACGACTACGCCGCCGCGACTTGGCGGCGCTGCTCCTTCTGGTCGCCATCGGGCTACTGCTCGGCGCGCTCAGCCGTAACATCCGCTTCGACGATCCTTTCATTACCTACCGCTTCGCTGCTAATTTGGCGCGCGGCCTAGGCTTCACGTTCAATCCCGGCGCCGCCGAGAATGCGCTGATCACGACCGCGCCGCTCTATGCGCTGTTGCTGGCCTTGCCGGCGGCGCTGGGGATGGACATCCCGACGGTCGGCCATGCGCTTGGCGTCGGAGGGTTAATCGGCGCAGCCTGCGCGCTATACATCATGGGCCGGCAGCACCGCGAGGATGCACTCGGCTTCGCCGCGGGCCTGATGTGCCTGACCTTCCCGCTGCTGTGGTTGACGGTCGGGTTCGAGACGCCGCTGTTCATCGCCGCTGCTCTGTGGTCGTTTGTGTGCGTGGACGCGCGCAAGCCGGCGTTGGCTGGGCTATTGGCCGGGATCGGCATCGGGCTGCGCGGCGATGGCACGATCGTCGCCGGACTGTGCGCGCTGTTCGCGCTGAAGCTCAACAACAGGCATAGCCTGCTCGAAACGATTCGACCGGCTGCTGCCTTGCTCACGGCCGCGGTGCTGGCCTATGCGCCCTTAGCAGTCTTCCTGATCGCGCAATTCGGCTCGCCGATCCCTGCCACATTGCAGGTGAAGTCGGCGCAAGGCGCCTCGGGGCTGACCGGCTTCTATCCCGGCACGACCTTCGCCGAAGGTGCGTTGCTGTTAATCCAGGCCTATCTGCAACAGTCGGCGCTGTTCATCCTCATCCCCATCCTCGCCGGTTTGGGCGCATACCGCGCCGTCTGGCTGGGCATCGAGGCGGCGCACAAGCACGGCCTCGGCTGGCTTCGTGAACTGCCGTTCGGCATGCCGATCGCTTGGGCAATCCTTCATTTCATCGGCTACTCCCTGCTGGGTGTAGCGCCGTATGGGTGGTATTACGCGCCGATCACCCCCGGCTTGGCCGGGCTGGTTGCGATCGGCATCGCCTGGGTCGCCTCGACGACGACGCATCCGCGGCGAACGGCGCAAGCGCTGGTTGCGCTGGCTGTCATCCCGTTGCTCATCGGCGACGTCAACATCATCCGTGTGCTGCAGGGCATGACCCCGCCCGATCCATCCGAAGTCGCGTCCAAGGCATTGCCGGAGACGAAGGTGGAAATCTACGAGCGCGTGGGGCGCTGGCTGAAGGCCAACACGCCGTCCGGCGCAACGATCGGTGTGACCGAGCTGGGTGTGATGAGCTACTATGCCGATCGGCCGGCGGATGATTTTCTAGGGCTAACGCAACCCTCCCGCTCGAGTGCCATTCGTCGCGGCGACTTCATCGGCGGCCTGCTGCGCACGCAGCCTGACTATCTGGCGCTGACGCACTTCAACGCGCTCTACGACGCCAACCCGCAGGCGGACGACTGGTTTCGCGCCATTTACACACCGGTCGCCACTTTCAGCGATGCGCGCTTCTGGGGTTCGCCGATGACGGTATGGCGGCGCGTCGTCGCGCCGATCACGCCGGCGCTGATGATCGCCGAAGGCGCTTATGACCTCGGCCAGGGCTGGCAAGTGACGGGGATCGCCGTTAGCGCACGTGAGGTGGTGACCACGACGCCGCTGATCGTGAGCGTGCGCCTAAAGGCCGGCTCACCAATGGGCAAGCGTGAGCTGCGCGTGCAGCCCATCGTCGTCCAACGCGGCGACGGCCTGCCGGTGCGCTCGCGCGTCATTCATACCGACTTGTTCTACCCGGGCGAAGAAGCTTGGTACGACTTCCCGATCATGCCCTACCCCGACGCGCGCAAAGGCGCCTACGATATCAGTGTGCGATGGCTGGACGGCGAGACAGAAGTAATCGCCGGGCGAATCAAGGTGCCGCTCGGCGAGACGCCGAGTGAGGATGCTCGCGTCATGCCGCTGAGCGGCGGCCTTGGCGTTGAGCTGCTCGACCGACTACCTGAAGCGTGCATCGGCGCAATCACGACCATTACGGTTCACTGGCGGGGAGGCAACCCACTCGCGACGGACTACAGCGCCTTCGTTCACCTGCGCGATGCTGCCGGCAACGTCGTTGCGCAACACGACGGCCAACCGCGCAACGGCAGCTATCCGACATCGGTCTGGTCACTCGGCGAGGTGATCCCCGACGGCCATGCAGTCGCCATCCCAGAGGGGATCGTGGCAGGCACATACGTTATCGCAGTTGGCCTATACGATCCGCACACAGGTGAACGCCTGCGGGTGGATGAATCCCCGGCGCGCACGCCGGACGGCGCGGTGAGAATAGGCGAGATCGCACTGAGGCGCTGTCCATGACGGACTACCTGAGGAGGCCGCGCCGAGATCCACAGGCGGCGCGCCCATCGAACAACCCAAGCGCGGGCGAATCGCTGCCTATCACTTGTCGGGAGCAAAGGCACCCTTTAGCTTTCGGTCGCGCACTCCCAGACAGCACTGCATCCAAAATACCCGCGCATCGTGCATCCAAACCCGTCGCCTCGCCGGGACAAGAGATGTCCAGACCGGCAGGAAGCACACATAGCCCGTTTCGCTAGCCCATGGCAGTGATCTACACCGGCTACGCCGATTTCTGGTTCCTGGACTCACCGCTGCCCGAACGCGCGGCGCGGTTCGCCGCGCTGGGCATCCGTCACCTGGACGTGTGGGCCTGGCGCAGCAAAGGCACGTTGATGGATGAGTTGGCCGACGCTTGCCGAATGCATGGCTGTATCATCAACTCGACCTTCGACGAAGCCGGCGGCTCGCTGACCGATGCGCACGACCTGCCGCTGTGCCTAGACGCCTGGGCTGAGTCGCTGGAGCGCGCGCAGCGCTGGGGTGTGCAACACCTGTTCATGTTCAGCGAGCAGATCAACCCAGCGTCCGATACTCGGCTGCCGCACCTCCAAGGCCGCGTGAAGCCGCCTGCGCGCGACTACACGCCGCAGCAGAAATACGCCAACCTGTTGAACGGCGCGGCGCGGGTGATGGAACTAGTTGAGAAGACGCCCGTCGTCGTGTGGTTCGAGGCGCTGAACACATACCATCTACACGGCGGAATCACCGTCAGCACGCACGAGCTGGCTGCCGACGTCGTGCGGCGGATCGGCCACCCGCAGCTCCGGCTGGCGTTCGACTGCTACCACCAGCAACGCACGGCCGGCAACCTCATCGCGGGGCTGCGCGATTGCTGGGGGCTATACGACAGCGTGCACATCGGCGACGTGCCGACGCGCCAAGAGCCGGGCACGGGCGAGATCAACTTTGCCGCCATCGCGCACGAGTTACGTCGGTTGGGCTTCGACGGCAAGATCGGCCTGGAGTTCTACCCTTCCTCCGGCGAAGCCAAGGCGCTGGCGATCGTGCGCGCCTTGTTCGGCTAATGGACGGCGGGTCGCGAGCGCCCGCGTTCATTTGGCTTTCAGGAAGGCGGAGATAATCTTGGCAGTGTTTGCCCCCCGCTGGCGCAAGGTGATGCGCGACTTATGGCTGAATAAGACGCGCACCCTGCTTGTCATCCTGTCCATCGCCGTCGGCGTGTTTGCCGTGGGCGCAGTGATCGGCGCGCGCACGATTCTGGCCCGCGACCTACAAGCGCAATACGCCGCTACGAACGAGGCCAGCATGAGCATCTCGGCGTCGGACTTGGACGAGCAATTCGTGCGCTCGATCGCGCGCATGCCGGAGGTGGCCGACGCACAAGGGCGCGCCATCTACGTCTTGCGCGTGCGGCTGGGGGAGTCGCGGAGCAATTTGATCCTCTACACCCACTGGGACTTCGACGACATCCGCCTGGATCGCTTCCGACATGAACAGGGCGCGCGCACGCCGCCGCGCCGCGAGATGCTGCTGGAGCGCAGCTCGCTGCGGCTTTTTAACAAGCAGATCGGGGATACGTTGACCGTGGAGCTGCCGGACGGCAAGACGCGCGACATTCGCATCGCCGGCACGGTCTTCGACGTGAACGCGCCGCCGGTGAGCTTCGCCAATTTCGGCAGCGCCTACATTACGCCCGACACGTTGGAATGGCTGGGCTTCCCGCGCGCCTACACTCAGGTGCGCGTGCGTGTGGCCGAGAATCCTACCGACCGCGAGCACATCCAGCGCGTAGCCGACGCGATCAAGAAGCGCGTAGAAGACAGTGGGCGCACCTTCTTCGGCGCGAGCATCCCCCAATTGCCCGGCCAACACTACGCTCATGACCAGATCCAGTCCTTGTCGCTCATCTTGGCAGCGCTTGGCGTGCTGGCGCTCTTCCTCAGCGCCTTCCTCGTCATCAACACGACCACCGCCATCCTAGCCCAGCAGATCAAGCAGATCGGCATCATGAAGTCCATTGGCGCGCGCACGTCCCAGCTCACCGGCATGTATCTCACCAACGTCGCGGCATTCGGCGTGATCTCGTTGGTCGTCGCCATGCCGCTGGGTTCATTGGGCGCAGTCGGGCTGGTGAATTTCGTGGCCGGCTTGCTGAACTTCGACGTATTGACGCTCGTCCCGCCGCCCGATGTGTTGCTGGCGCAAGTCGCCGTAGGCATCGTGCTGCCGTTGCTGGCCTCGCTCGCACCCATCTCGACCGGCGTGCGGATCACCGTGCGCGAGGCGATCACCTCGACCGGCATCAGCGACGACACACCCGGCCACCATAACCCGCGCATAGACGCGCTCAAACAATGGCTGGCCAGCTTCGTCTTCATCGAGCGCTGGCTGTCGCGGCCGTTCCTGCTCTCGATCCGCAACACCTTTCGGCGCAAGGGCCGGCTGATGCTCACGCTGAGCACGCTCACCTTGGCCAGCGCCATCTTCGTCTCCGTGTTTACGGTGCGCGACTCGCTCAATCGCACGCTGGCCACTTCGCTGCGCTACTGGCAATACGACATCGAGGTCAACCTGCGCAACACCCATGGCGAGGACAAGGTGCTGAGCCAGATACGCCAGGTGCCTGGCGTCGTCTACGCGGAAGCATGGAGCACCGGCAGCGCGCGTCGGGTGCGCGAAGACGGCAGCGAGAGCCGCACCATCAGCGTAATCGCGCCACCGGCCGACAGTCGGCTGATCCAGCCGGTGATGATCCAGGGACGCTGGCTGTTGCCCGAAGACACGAATGCCGCCGTAATCAACGCCGACGTGCTGGCCGACGAGCCGGACATCCGCATCGGCGACACGATTGTGCTGAAATTCGGCACGCGCCGAGTGCCGGTGCAGGTCGTCGGCGTGACGCAGAGCGTGCTCACCGGCCAAATTCGCAACCCGCGCGTGCTGTATATGAACCTATCGGGGTATCGCAACGCGCTCATCACCGGCCGGCAAGTGAGCAACCTAGTCGTAGTCACCGAGAGGCACGACGCCGACTTCCAGCTGGAAGTCGCCCAGGCGATCGAGTCGCACTTCCGCGCCGTCAACATGCCGGTGGACACCACCGAGACGCTGAGCGAGCGGCGCGAGCAGATCACCTTCCAGTTCAACATCCTCATCATCTTCCTGCTGATCATGGCTGCCCTGCTGGCCGTTGTCGGTGGGCTGGGGCTGGCCGGCACGATGAGCATCAACGTGCTCGAGCGCACGCGCGAGATCGGGGTGATGCGCGCGATCGGCGCGAGCGACGGCGCCATCCGGCGCATCATCATCGGCGAAGGCATGGTGATCGGCGCGCTGAGCTGGGCGATCGGCATCGTGTTGGCATTGCCGATCGGCAAGCTATTGTGCGACGCGGTGGGCGAAGCCCTGCTACGCCGCACGCTGGACTTCGCCTACTCGCTGGAGGGCGTGGGGATCTGGCTGGTTGCGGTGCTGGCCGTAGCGGCTGCCTCCAGCTTTTTGCCGGCCTGGCGCGCCTCACGGCTCACCGTGCGCGAAGTGTTAGCTTACGAGTAGGCGC
>JANWVF010000112.1 GCA_025056965.1 Thermoflexales bacterium
ATAGACGCGCGGCACGCCGTAGCGCCGCGCGACGCGGCCGGCCATCTCCTCGCGCAGCTCGGCGATCGCCACCACCTCGCACTCCGCGAGCGCCGCGAAGTTTCGCAGGTGCGCCGCCTGGCCCATCATGCCGGTGCCGACGAAGCCCAGGCGGACCTTAGCGCCGGACATGGCTGCATTTAATCACGGCTCGGCGCGTCGTCAATCCGCTGCGTCGAAGAGGTATCGCCTGGTGAAGGCGTTGTGGAATTTGCCCTGTGCATCAAGCTCGCGTGCCAGCGCGCGGAAATCGGCCAGCCGGGGATAGCGCGCCTGAACCTGCGCCGGCGGTAGCGTGAACAGCTTACCCCAGTGCGGCCGCGGCTCGAACGGCGCCAGCGCCGCCTCGACCAGCGCCAACACGCGCCGCACTGCCGGCCAGTCTTTCTTCCAGGTGAAGTGCAATCCAACGCATGCGCAGTCGTAACACGGGCTGAGCCATAGCCGATCGGCGGCGACGGTGCGCACTTCGGAGATGAGCAAGGCCGGCGCGAGATGGTCACGCAGCGCGGCCACGGCGCGCATCGCCTCGACCGCGAACCGGCGCGGCACGAAATACTCGCTTTGCAATTCGTCGCCGGCGCTGGGCACGCAATCGGGCCGGAAGTGGGGCAGGCGCTCGTGCCACGGCCCCGCGATGCCCATCTGCGTTGTGCACGGCTCCGCCGACAACGCCTCGATGGGATGCTGCGGTTGAGTCGCCGGCGCGGCGCCGAAGAATTCGTCGGCGGCATCGGGCGCCGGGTCGCCGACGCGCTGCTTGAGCCAGACCTGATCCACGAAGTCGGTCTGCCAGTTGGTGAACAGGCTGACGCTGTAGGCGCTGCCCATGATCGCGTCGAAATGCGCCTCGATCTGAGCCATGGGCAGGCGCCGATAGACACGCTGTCGCACCTCGAACGCCGGCAGCAGATCCAGCGTGACGCGCGTGACGACGCCGAGCGCGCCCAACGCGATCACCGCGCCGTTGAAGCGTTCGCCGTCTCGCTCGCGCGAGAGCGTCACCCGATCGCCCTCGGCCGTGACCAGCTCGATCGCCGCGACGGCCGTCGCCAGGTTGCCGTTGCCGTCGCCCGAACCGTGCGTCGCCGTGGCGATCGCGCCGGCGACCGAGATATGCGGCAGCGACGCTAAGTTGCTCAGTGCGAAGCCGGCGCGATGTAACTCCGGGCAGAGCTGCGCGTAGGTGATGCCGGCGCTCACGGTCACCGTGCGCCGCTCGCGGTCAATCGTCAGCGCGTGCGGCATGCGCTCCAGCGACACCAGGTCGGCTTCGCAGTCGGCGACGTCGTTGAACGAATGGCGCGAGCCGAGAGCGTGCACCTTGCGGCTCTGCGCGACGATGGCGCGCAGCTCGTCCGGCGTCGCGGGGCGATGTAAGCGCAGCGCGCGGTAGCGCAGGTTGCCGGCCCAGTTGTAGCCGGGAGGTTCAATGGTCGTCATTCCGGTCGCCGCAAAAGAGAACGATACACGGCCTGCGTGGCCTGGGCGGTCGCGGCCCAGGTGAACTTTGCCGCTTGCCGCGGCCCGCGCGCGCCCAGCTCGCGGCGCAGCGCCTCGTCGCCCAGGACGCGCCGCAGCGCGCGGACCCACTCAGCGACGTCCAGCGGCGGGATCAGCAGCGCCGCATCGCCGCACACCTCGGGCAACGACGCCGCGTTAGACGAGACGACCGGCGCGCCGCACGCCAGCGCCTCCAGCGGCGGGAAGCCGAAGCCTTCGTAGACCGACGGGAAGGCCATCACCGTGGCCAGGGAATACATCGCGACCAGGTCGTCATCCTCGACGGCGCTGAGGAAGCGCACCCGGCCGGTCAGCCCCAATTCGTGCACGGCGCGGTAGGTGGCCTCGTGCAGCCAGCCCTGCCGGCCGACCACGATCACCTCCTGGGCTAAGCCGTCGTCCTGTTCGCGCAGCGCCTTGAATGCCTCGAACAGCGTGACCAGGTTCTTGCGCGGCTCGATCGTGCCGACGGCCAGGATGAACCTGTCCGCCAAGCGGTAGCGATCCTTGGCCGCCTGCAGCGCCTTCGCGTCCGTTACGCGCCGGAAGCGCGGATGCACCCCCTGATAGATCACGCGCAGCTTCTCCTCCGGCACGCCGTAGACCTTTATCGCGTCGCGCTTGGTGTGCTCGCTCACGCAGATGATCGCGTCGGCGCGCTTGAGGAACAGCGGCATAGCCAGGGTGAGGAAGAGGCGATTGCGCGGCAGGTGGTAGCTCGGGAAGAACTTGAAGATCAGGTCGTGGAGCGTGAAGACGGTCTTGATGCGCTTGAAGCGCGGCAGCAGATGCTCGGTGGCGTGGAAGAGGGTCGGCGCCGGCAGCCGCTCGCGCGTGTTGGCCGCCACCTGCGTGAATAGGCTGTCCTGGGGCAGGTTCAGCAAATGCGCGAGCAACGCGCGCAGCCGCCATGCGTATGGTCCTTGCATCGTGGCCAAGCAGGTGAGCGACTGGATCAGCTTGCCCGGCGCGGCGTTGCGCGCGTCGTGATAGAAGGCGACGTATTCATCGCTCGGCCGCTTCGCGCCCGGCGGCAGCGCCAGCGCCGCGATCAATTCCTGGGCGTAGCGGCCCAAGCCCGCCTTGCGGTGCACCGCGGGCGATACATCAACGACGATCATGTGCGCGGACTATACCCCTCAAATTATCGTAAGATGCAGGCATGACGCCCTTCATTCGCCTCATGGTCGCGCTCAGCCTGGGCGCGACGATCACCGCATGTGCGACCGCGCAGTCGCAGTCGCGCCCGCCTGCGCCCACCGCTCGCGCGACGGCGCTGCCGGCCGATTACCCCAAACCGCTGCGCGGCGACATTCACATTCGCAAAGTCGCCGAGGTCGGGCCGGGCATGGTGCGGCTGGTCAAAGACCCCGGCTCGAACGACCTGTATTACCTCAGCCCGCAAGGCGACGTGTTCTTTCTCTCCCCGCAACCCGGTCGCGAGGTGCGCGGCGCGCTTGCCTACAGTCGCGGCGAGATCGGCGGCGCGCCCTACGCGTTGGGGCTGGCCTTCGGGCCGGATCGCGCGCTCTACGTGGTCGGCAACGAGAGCGAGGGCGCGCGCAACCGCTGCGTCATCCGCAAAGGGGTCGTCGTCGGCGGCGGGCGGAAGTGGTCTACGCTCGTCCGCACCGAGTGGTACGCGAAGAGCAACACGCAATACGACCATCTGTGCAACGCGATCGTCGTCAGCCCAGACGGCCAGTATGTGTATTTCAACAGCGGCTCGCGCACCGACCACGGCGAAGTGCAGACGGCCGAGGGGGCCTTCCCCGGCCTGCGCGAGATTCCGCTCACCGCGTCGGTCTTCCGCGTGCCGGCTAACGCGGCCGACCTGGTGCTGCCGAACGACGAGGCCAAGCTGAAGGCCGGCGGCTATCTGTTCGCCGCCGGCCTGCGCAACGCCTTCGACCTGGCCTTCAATGCCGCGGGCGACCTGATCGCCGTGGACAATGGGCCGGACGCGAACTACTCCGATGAGCTCAACTGGCTGCGCGAAGGCCATCACTACGGCTTCCCATGGCGATTCGGCGGCGAGGACAACCCACGGCGGTTCGCCGACTACGACCCGGCCAAAGACAAACGCTTGAGCCGCGAGTTCGTGGCCGTGCAGATGAACCTCTATCGGAACGACCCGGCCTTCCCCAAGCCGCCGATGGCCTTCACCGATCCGATCCTCAACTTCGGCCCGGACGCCGACCAGTTTCAGGGCGCCGATGGATCGGTGCGCGACGCGAGTGACCTGGGGCGGCCACTGAGCGGCTTGACCATGCACCGCTCGCCGCTGGGGCTGGCGTTCGACGTTGACAACCGGCTCGGCGGCGACTTCAAAGGCGCCGGCTTCCTGCTGAGCTGGGGCGCGGTCGGCGGCCCGCAGACCGACAACGGGCAAGACCTGCTTCTGATCCGGCTGACGAAGGCCGGCAACGCCTATCGCATGAGCGCCGAACAGATCGTCGTCGGTTTCCATAATCCGATAGACAGCGCGTTGATCGGCGACAAGCTCTACGTGCTGGATTACGGCGGAAGGGGCGCGATCTGGGAGATTGACTTTCCATAAAGTCGCAAATGGAAGAAAATGGTTGCGCCAAGCTTGTTTTAACGTTTGCGTGTAGAGTTGTAGGCATGCTGGATCAACTGGAACTGTTCGAGAGGCCGGAAGCCGAAGAGGTGTACATGATCGCCGGCTGGCGACAGTGGGCCGACGCCGGCAACGTGTCGTCGGGCCTGCCCCAATATTTGATCCAAAAGCTCAGCGCTCGGAAGATCGGGCGGATCAAGCCCGACGGCTTCTATCTCTTCCAGACGCCCGTCTCGCAGTTTCTCTTCCGGCCGCACTTCAAGTTTGAGGAGGGCTATCGCAAGCAAGTGATTGCCCACCGCAACGACGTTTACTACTGGGAGAATGGCCCGCGCGGCCTGGTCATCTTCATCGGCGACGAGCCGCACATGAACGTCGAGCGCTACGCCGAGGCATTCTTCGACCTAGCCAAGGCGCTGAATGTGCGGCGCATCGCTGCCGTCGGCGGCGTGTATGCCCTAGTGCCGTTCGACAAGCACCGCACCTTCTCCGTCACCTACGCCATGCCGCACATGAAGGAGGAGCTGGCCGACTATGCCGTGAGCTTCTCGAACTACGAGGGCGGCGTGAGCATTGGCTCATACCTGGAGGATCGCGCCGAGCAGGTGGGCCAGGAATACTTCGCCATGTATGCCTTCGTACCGGCCTATGACTTCTCTCAGTTCATGCATCGCGAGCAGATGCAGCCGGTCGCCGTCGAGAACGACTATCAGGCCTGGCACGACGCCATGATCCGGCTGAACCACATGTTCAAGCTCGGCATAGATCTGACCGAGCTGGCCGAGAAGAGCGCCGAGGCAACCGCTCAGATGCGCGAGGCCATCGAGAAGTTGGCGCGCCAGCTGCCGCACGCGCCGATCAAAGAGTGGCTGGCTAAACTGGCGGCCGACTTCGTCGAGATGCCCTTCACCAAGCTGGATGACGTCTGGGAAGACGCGCTAGGGGACATCTTCAAGGACAGCGAGTGAGGCCGTCGCAGTCATGCACGGCTGCGCTGAGACATACGGGCAACGTGTTGGTTAGACAGCCTTAGTCGCAGGTGGCTGCGCTGCCTGCCAATTTAGCCCCGGCATTTACGCTGGGGCAAGTTTTTTGCCCCCCTTGGAGAACATGCCCGATCGCCGTCAAGGCTATTGAGGTTATTATAGAGGCTGAGATGCAGAGTAACTCGCTCTTTCCGCTGCCGGAAGTCAGAGTGCTGATAGGGGATAGCCGAGAACTGCTGGGGCGCTTGCCCGACGAGAGCGTTCAATGCTGCGTCACCTCGCCGCCGTACTGGGGGCTGCGCGATTACGAGCATCCTGCGCAGATTGGCGCAGAACCGTCACCTGAGCAGTATGTGGAGAATCTCGTCGAGGTCTTCCGCAACGTGCGGCGCGTGCTACGTAAGGACGGGACGCTGTGGCTCAATATCGGCGATGGCTACGCGCGCAATGGGGGGACGGGCGGACATGGTCCAAACGCAATCGTCGGCAACACGAGAAAGCTGATACAACGTCGAAACTGCAAAGTGCCTAACTGCTGGGGATTGAAAGACAGAGACTTGATGGGGCTCCCATGGCGCGTCGCTTTCGCGCTCCAGGCTGATGGATGGATCTTGCGTTCCAAGATCACCTGGGTGAAGAGGGCTCCAATGCCTGAAAGCGTAAAGAATAGGCCTACGAACGCAACCGAAGAAATCTTTCTGTTCGCAAAATCTCCGACTTACTATTACGATGCCAACGCCGTGCGAGAGAGCACGGGCGCGAATCTGAGGAATTTCTGGGTGTTGAGCCCAGAAGGCAGCGGCAGAGGACATCCGGCAGCATTCCCTCGCGAATTGGCGCGCCGATGTATTCTCTTAGGCAGTCGCACAGGCGATATTGTCCTCGATCCGTTTGCCGGCTCAGGAACGACCGGCGAAGTTGCGCAGAAGTTGGGGCGACCCGCTATCCTGATCGAGTTGAACCCAAAATACTCCGAAATCATCGGCAAGCGAATCCAGTATGTCATCGAAGAAAAGAACCAGACCGAAGGGATCTAAGGAACGCATCTTGGATTTCTTTCTGGCTAACGTCGGTAAGGTTCTCAATTCCAAGGACATCCAAGCCGCAAGCGGCGGGGCCGTCGAGTGGGCACGGCGGGTGCGCGAACTACGCAACGAGGACGGATATCAAATCCTCACTCATAGAGACCGCGCTGATCTAAAGCCCGGCCAATATCTGATGGAGACGACACATCGCCTGCCTGCTTTCAAGCGCGGGATCTCGAAGGAAGTAAGGGCCTGGGTGCTAGAGCGCAACGGTTACACTTGCCAAATGTGTGGCCTTGCGGCGGGTGACCCTGACCCCTTCAACCCCTCGCGCACAGTACGCCTGACCATTGGTCATATCGTTGACAAATCCAAGGGCGGCGACGATTCCCCTCAAAACCTTCGCGCGGTTTGCACGAACTGCAATGAGGGACTACAAAACACATCGCTGCCTAAGCCAGAACGCATTCATCTCCTGTCTCAGATTCGACGCGCAAAAAGAGACGATCAGTACGCGGTACTGATGTGGTTAATGGAAAAGTTCAAGCACGAGCTCAGGTCTGAGGGATGGATAAACCAGAACGATAAGCAAACGCCGTGCGCCAGTGCATCGTAGCCATACAAGCTCGGGCGCATCCGCCTGCCTCATATGCGTGGTGCGGCCAGCGCCTGCTCGATGGCTCGCACCAGCACTTCGGCATCTGGACTCGTGGATGAATTGAAGCGCGCGAGCACCCGACCGTCCCGCCCTACCAAGAACTTCTCGAAGTTCCAACCGATGGTCTCCGGCGGGATGGCCCGGGTGAGCTTCGCGTACAACGGTGCGCGGTTCGGCCCGTTGACCTCGATCTTGTTGAAGACGGGGAAGCTCACGCCGTAGCGCGTGTTGCAGAAATCCAGGATCTGCTCGATCGTCCCCGGCTCCTGGCCGCCGAACTGGTTGCACGGGAAGGCCAGCACGGTGAACCCGCGGTCGCGATACTTCTTGTAGAGGGCTTCCAGGCCGGCATATTGCGGCGTGTAGCCGCACCGGCTGGCCACGTTCACGATCAGCAGCACGTTGCCGGCGAAGTCACGCAGCGACCGAGTTTCGTTCTGCGCCGTGACGACGGTCTCGTCCAAGATGTTGAGGGCGTCGTTGCTCATGCCAGCGGATTATCGCCGATCGGGTTAGGGATCATCGCTCGCGCTTCATGCGTTCGATGTCCTCATGGCTGAGCGATGGGGCCTCACGCCCCACGATGCCCAAGGCTTGGCGCTGCGCCTCACGCCAGCGCGCCAGCCGCTCGGAGACGATGCGCTCGTAGCCCTGGTCGCTCGGCGTGTAGAAAGTCAGGCCGGCGATCGAGCGCGGCAGGTAGTTCTGCGGCGTCCAGTGTCCCTCGAAGTCGTGGGGATAGAGATAGCCTTGGCCGTGGCCCAGTCCACGCGCGTCGCGGCTGGCGTCCTTTAGGTGATCGGGCACTTCGCCGGCGCCTTCGGCTTCGATCTGCGCGCGGGCGCGGAAGTAATGCGTGGCCGAGTTGCTCTTCGGCGCGGTAGCTAGATAGAGCGTCGCTTCGACCAGCGGATACATGCCCTCCGGCATGCCCACGTAATCCAGCGACTGCGCTGCGGCGGCCGCCACGACCAGGCCCATCGGATCGGCCAGGCCGACATCCTCGCTGGCCAGGATCAGCAGGCGGCGCATGATGAAGCGCGGGTCCTCGCCGGCGTATAGCATCTTGGCCAGCCAGTACAGCGCGGCATCCGGATCGCTGCCGCGCACGCTTTTGATGAACGCGCTGATGGTGTCGTAGTGCGCATCGCCTTCCTTGTCGTAGAGCACGGCGCGCCGCTGAATGCTCTCTTGCGCCACGGCCAGGTCAATGTGAATCACGCCCTCGGCATCCGGCGGCGTGGACTCGACCGCCAGCTCCAGCGCATTCAACGCGTTGCGCGCATCGCCGCCGGCTACGCGCGCCAGGTGACGCAGCGCATCCTCGTCGGCGCATACCTGCGGTCGTCCGTCCGGCGTGCGGCGGTTGCCGTAGCCCCGCTCCGGGTCGCTCAGCGCCGTCCGCAGGATGGTGATGATCTGCGCCTCGGTCAGCGGACGCAGCATGAACAGGCGCGAGCGCGAGATCAGCGCGCTGTTCACCTCGAAGTAAGGGTTCTCGGTGGTCGCGCCGATCAGCACGATCGTGCCGTCCTCGACGTGAGGGAGCAGCGCGTCCTGCTGGCTCTTGTTGAAGCGATGGATCTCGTCCACCAGAAGGATGGTGCGCTGGCGGTAGAGCCTGCGGCGTTCTTTGGCATCTTGTATTACGCGGCGGATGTCGGCGACGCCGGCCATCACCGCGTTCAGCGTCTCGAAGTGCGAGCGCGTGCGGTTGGCGATGATGCGCGCCAATGTGGTCTTGCCTGTGCCGGGCGGACCCCACAGGATGATCGAGCTGAACAGCCGATCGGCCTCGATCGCGCGGCGCAGCAACCTGCCCGGCCCGACGATGTCTTCCTGACCGACGAACTCATCGAGCGTGCGCGGCCGCATGCGCGCGGCCAGCGGCGCTTCCAACTTGTCCAATTCAAGCCGCGCGTGGTCGAAGAGGTCCGGCGTCACACGGAGGATCATAGCAGCCCCGGACAGCTTTGCGCAGCCGAGCAAACGGCGCTATCTTCCCGACATGCCGAACTTTCCGATCGTTGATACCCATGTTCATCTGTGGAACCCGCGCCGTTTTCGCATGCCCTGGCTCGATGGGATCGCGTTGCTCGACCGCGTATACGAGCTGAGGGAATACGCCGAACACACGCAGGGCATCGCCGTCGAGGCGATGGTGTATCTCGAAGTGGACGTCGCGCCGAGCTACAAGCTGCTTGAGGCGCAATGGGTCAACGCGCTGGCCGAGGGCGAGCCGCGCCTGCGCGGGATCGTAGCCAGCGCGCCGCTGGAGGACGGCGACTGCGTCCGCAGCTACCTGGACGCGCTGAAAGCGTTGGGGCCGCGCATCAAGGGCGTGCGCCGGCTGCTGCAAGGCGAATCGGACGATGCTTTCGCCGTGCGCCCCGACTTCGTGCGCGGCGTTCAGGCGCTGGCCGACTACGACCTGTCGTTCGACATCTGCATCGTGCATCGCCAGCTGCCAGCGGCTATCGAGCTGGTGCAGCGCTGCCCGAACGTCCGCTTCGTCCTCGACCACATCGCTAAGCCGGACATCAAAGCCGGCTTGCGCGACCCGTGGCAGGCGCACATCCGCGCGCTGGCCGCGCTGCCGAACGTAGTCTGCAAGATCAGCGGGATGGCCACCGAAGCCGATCACGCGCGCTGGACGACCGACGACCTGCGGCCGTACTTCGAGACGGTCTTCGACGCTTTTGGCGAAGATCGCGTGATGTTCGGCGGCGATTGGCCGGTGGTGTTGCTCGCCTCGAGCTACGCGCGCTGGGTGCAGACAGTGGACGAACTGACGGCCGGCCTGAGCGACGTCGCCAAGCGCAAACTGTGGGCCGAAAACGCCAAGCGGGTGTACCGGTTATGACCGCCTCACCGAGGATGGTCTGCCCTACTTCACGTATAGGTATAGCTCGCCCGGCTGCAGGACGTGCATCTTCTGGCGCGGGTTGAAGCGCCGGATGGCATCGGGCAGCTCACCTGCGCCGATGCAGTTGCCGATGAACAGGTCGTTGTGGCCGGCGAGCAGCACGTCCCAGCCTAATTCGCGCGCCAACCAGGCCGCCTCCAACGGCAGCAGGTTGCCGACGATGCCCAGCGAGTCACGATAGGCATCGCGGCCGTTCACCGGCACGATGGCGACGTCGGCGCGTGGCTGCGCCTTGAGCATCTCGACGTAGCCAGGGTAGATCACCGTGTCGCCGCTGTGGTAGAGCGTCACGCCGTTCCACTCGATCAAGAAGCCGAGCCAGCGCTGTCCCTTGGCCGGATCGTCTTCCACTTGGTAGTGCGCTGAGGGCAGCGCCGTCACGCGAGCGTCGCCGATCGTGATCGGTCGGCCGACTTCGGGCGTGATGCGTCGCGCCGCCGGGATGCCGGCCTGGTCAGCGATCGGATGCGACCAGCCGGTGATGACGAAAGTCGCCTGAGGCGAGGCGCGCGCGATCGGGCCGATCGTGCCGGCATCGGTGTGATCGAGATGCTCGTGCGAGCACAACACCGCGCGCGCGTTGGTGATCTCATCCGGCGCGACCGGCGGCGGGAACTCGCGGTAGAAGATCTCGCCCGGCTCGGCTTCTTCTTTCGATTTGCCGGTCAAATACGGATCAACATAGATCACGCCGTCGCCACTGCCCTTGAGCGCAAAGCCCATTTGGCCCAGTGCCCAAATCGCCAGCGCGCCCGACGGCACATGCAGCGCGTCCATCTGCGCGATGAGGTCTTTGCCGTATCGTGTGCCCATAGCGTAACCTAGGATATGTCGTGAGCCGATAACAGGCAACTGCTCATCGGCTGCTCGGCCGCCGGCGTTGGCGGCAATCAGCCACCGACGGCTAGGCGCTTCGCCGGCCGGATTGCAGAACCCTGCGCCGTTCGGAATGGATCGGTCGAGGCAGCGCCCGAGGGTTATGGCCAAGGCGCGCGATCGCGGCGCCGGGCATTGCCCTGCCGATCGCCGCGCTTCAGCAGTGGGAAGTTTCGAGGACGCGGCTGGGAGCGGCTGCCGATGCGCATTCGACTGGGCGCTCTCGATAGCCGCGCAGGTCAAAGCGGATGGTCATCAAGCGGGGTAGGCCGCCTGGGCTGTATACGCGGGATGATGTGGCATGTTGGAACTTGCCCCCACCGTCCCTTGCATGCTCCACGGGCCGGCCCAGGTGATCGTCACCTCGGCCAGCCTGCCGCGCCAATCTTGCGTCGCATCCTCAAAGAACACTAGCTTGTTCTGCGGCGTCCGCCCTCGCCACTTGCCTTTGTGCTTGCCTTCCACCAGCACCTCGACCGTCTGACCGAGGTAGCGCTGGTTGATCTCGCCGCTGATGCGCTCGTGCTGTGCTTCGAGGAGGCGGAAGCGGCGTTCCTTTTCCTCCTCCGGCACGTCGTCGGCCATCTCGCGCGCGGCCACGGTTTGCGGGCGCGGCGAGTACTTGGCCAGGTGCACTACGTCGAGGCGCAGTTCCTCCAGCAATTCGTAGGTGCGCATGAACTGGGCTTCGGTCTCGCCGCAAAAGCCGACGATGACATCGGTGGCGATGGCCGCGTCCGGCACTTTGGCGCGGATGCGCTCGATCAGCCGGCGGTAGTCGTCGCGGGTGTAACCTCGGCGCATGCGCATAAGCACCTCGTCGTCACCGGCTTGAACCGGCACCTCAATGTGCGGCATCACCTTCGGCAGCGCGTTCACCGCGTCTAGCAGCTCATCGGTCATCCAGTTGGGATGCGAGGTCAGGAATCGCACGCGCAGCAGCCCTGGGATGTCGTTCACGGCGCGCAGCAGATCTACCAGCGGCGTATGAACGGGGATGTTCTGCGAGGGAATGCCCGAGGCCGCACCCGGGTTGTAGCGCTTGATGGCGTAATCGTCGCCGAGAAGGTCATAGCCGTAGCGGTCCACGATCTGGCCGAGCAGCGTGACTTCCTTTACCCCTTGCGCCACGAGCGATTCGACCTCGCGCACGATTTCAGGGATCGGCCGGCTGCGCTCGGCGCCGCGCCGGAAGGGGATGATGCAGAACGTGCAGGCGTGTGAGCAGCCGTATACGACCGGCACGTTGGCTGTCACGCGCTTACCGATCTCATGAGCCGGCAGCCGCAGCGCCAATTCCGGCAGTGCGTCGCCATCTTGCAGGGCGAAGCGCGCCTGCGTCTCGGCCTCGGCCAAACGTTTGCCTTCGCGCTGCAACAAGAAGTCCACCATCGGGCCGGGCTCGCTGGGCGCCATGAATACGTCCACCCAGGGGAAGGCTTTCCTGAGCGGCGTGTTGCCGCGCACGCCTACCAGGCAGCCCATCACCCCAACGACCACGTTTGGGTTGCGCTGCTTGATCGGCCGAATCATGTGCAGATAGCTGAGCGCCTTATCTTCGGCGCCTTGGCGCACCACGCACGTGTTCAGCACCAGGACATCCGCGGCCAGACGGTCGTCGGTGGCGCGCAAGCCAAGCTTCTCCAGCTCGGATGCCAGGCGCTGCGAGTCGGCCTCGTTCATCTGACAGCCGAAGGTGGCAATGTGATATTTCATGCGGCGAGAATTGTACTCGCGGATTTACATCACTTGCTTGGCCGAGCCCCACAAAGACATTTACCTATAATCGCATAGCGCTATGGGGCTTATACAAATCCACGCCAATCTGGCGACGGCGGTCATCCTCTTCAATGCGATCCTCGGCCTGTGGGGCATGGTCAAGTTCTTTCGCGGTGATAGCCTGGACGGCAACTATCTCGGCGCAGTGGCGCTCAGCCCGATCCTCGGCTTGGTGCAGATGGCAGTCGGTCTGGCCTTGGTGAGCATGGGTCTAGGCGCGAACGTGCGTTTCGTACATTATCTATACGGTGCGCTGGTCATTATTAGCGTCCCGGCTACGTTCGCGTTCACGCGCGGGCGCGACGATCGCGGCGCCGTCTTGCTGTATGCCGCCGTGATGCTGCTGATCTCAGCGTTCGGCCTGCGCGCCCAGGCAACCGGTTACGAGTTGCTGCCGTTTTAAGTCGCTCTTAAGTCCACCCGTTGCCGGCCAAACAGGGCGGGTAGGCGAAGGCAGTACCTTCGCCTACCCGCCCTGCCCGTCATGCGCGCCGATGCTCGTGATGTAGCCGCCCAGCAGAGGTTCACTGCCGGTGATCGTCATTCCCGCGCCTGCTGCTTGCGCACCATACGTAGTCATGATGACTTCTGGTCATGCGCTTGGCCTGCACTGCACACAACATGCGTAAGCCCTGGGCCCACATACCACCTAAATTGACAAATCTGCCAAGGTAGCTACTATGCGCGCCTATAACCCTATGAGCACGACAAGGAAAATGCAAAGTATTATGTAAAGGAGGGTGAAGTGAAGACGCTGCTTCGCATCTCGTCAGTCATAGGCTTGATCACCGATCGCCTCAGCGGTCTGATCAGCATTATCGTCGTGTTGGCCATCCTCGCCGGCTTCCTCAACGCCGCCCTGCGCTATTCGGGTCAGGCAGTACAGCGCACCCTGATCTCGAACGAACTGATTCAGACGCAGTGGTATCTATTCTCATTGCTGTTTTTGATCGGCTTCCCCTATTTGCTCAAGCATAATGTGAACGTGCGCGTGGATTTCTTCTATTCGCGCTGGGACGCGCGCCGACGCGCTCTGGTGGACTTCCTCGGCACGCTGCTCTTCTTAATCCCATTCTCCCTGCTGGCAATTTATGTGAGCGTCGGCCCCGTGTTGACATCGTGGGGGCGCCTGCC
>JANWVF010000009.1 GCA_025056965.1 Thermoflexales bacterium
CATGACGGCACGCGCAAGGATTGGATTGTGCACTTGGTGGATACCGGCTTACATACTATGACCGGTGGACGGTTGCTACGGCTAGGGCCTTGGCTGGATGAGGATTGTTTCATGATGACCTACGGCGATGGCTTAGCAAATGTCAACCTTGCAGCACTTCTTGACTTTCATCGCGCACACGGCAAACTGGCCACGGTCACTGCTGCTCGCCCGCCGGCGCGCTTTGGCGATATTCAACTGGATGGCGATCAGGTACTGCGTTTCGCCGAGAAGCCGCAAGCCGGCGCAGGATGGATCAACGCTGGCTTTTTCGTCCTTCATCCTAGAGTGCTGGACTACATCGCCGGCGACGACACCATCTGGGAGCGCACGCCGATGGAGCGCCTAGCCGAGGATGGTCAGCTGATGGCTTATCGCCATGAGGGCTTCTGGCAGCCGATGGATACGCTGCGTGAGAAACAACTACTCGAAGAGATCTGGCAAAGTGGCCGCGCGCCATGGAAGGTGACATGAGCAACTTCTGGCAGGATCGGCCAGTGCTGGTGACCGGCGCCACCGGCTTGCTAGGTGGCTGGCTGGTCAAGCGGCTGGTCGCCTATCAGGCCGATGTAGTGTGCCTGGTGCGCGACTGGGTGCCACAGTGCGAACTGGCGCGCCAAGGATTGTTTGAGCGGGTCAAAGTTGTGCGTGGCGATGTGCGCGATCAGGCACTGCTCGAACGCGCGCTTGGTGAGTACGAAATCGTCACCGTAATGCACCTGGCTGCGCAGACCATCGTTGGCGTCGCCAATCGCAATCCGGTGTCCACCTTCGAGACCAACATCCAAGGCACCTGGGCGCTGCTTGAGGCCTGCCGACGCAGCCCGACGGTTCAGCAAATTGTCGTCGCCTCCTCGGACAAGGCGTACGGGGATCAACCCAACTTGCCGTATTCCGAAGATGCACCGCTGCAGGGCCGGCATCCCTACGATGTAAGTAAGTCGTGCGCCGACTTGATTGCGCATGCCTACGCACACAGCTACCGGTTGCCGGTCGTTATCACCCGTTGCGGCAACTTATACGGCGGCGGCGACCTGAACTGGAATCGCGTTGTGCCTGGCACGATCCGCGCCGTATTGCGCGGCCAGCGGCCGGTCATCCGCTCGGACGGCAGCTATATCCGCGATTACTTCTATGTCGAAGACGGCGCAGCCGCCTATATGCTGCTGGCCGAGCGGCTGGGAGAAAACCCCGACCTGCGCGGACAAGCGTTCAATTTCTCCAACGAATTGCAGATCACGGTGCTGGAGCTGGTAAACAAAATCCTGGCGCAGATGAACGCTACTTTGGCGCCGGAGATCCGCAACGAAGCCAACAACGAGATCCGCCACCAGTTCCTCAGTGCAGCCAAGGCGCGGCAGGTGTTGGGTTGGCAGCCGTTGTTCACGCTGGACGAAGGCCTGCAGCGCACGATCGCGTGGTATCGGGAGTTCCTTTGCCCATGAGCGAGCGCGCTGATCAATTGCGTGACCAGATTTTGCAGCTGGTCGTGGAATACTATGAGGAAGCCTTCGCCCCGCGTCCCTTTCAGCCAGGCATATCGCCGGTGCCGGTAGCCGGACGAGTGTTCGACGCTGACGACTTGCAACGCTTAACCGAAGCGGCGCTGGACTTCTGGTTAACGACCGGCCGCTTCGCTGCCCAGTTCGAGCGCGCCTTTGCTGCGTTCTTCGGTCTGCGACATGCCATACTCGTCAACTCCGGCTCGTCGGCCAACCTGCTGGCGCTGAGCTGCCTAACATCGCCCAAGCTGGGCGAACGTGCTCTGCAGCCGGGAGACGAGGTGATCACCGTGGCAGCCGGCTTCCCCACCACAGTCAACCCGATCCTGCAAAATCGCCTCGTGCCGGTGTTTGTAGATGTGCACATTCCCACCTACAACATCGCCGTCGAGCACCTGGAGCAGGCGCGCTCAGAGCGCACGCGCGCCGTCATGGTCGCCCACACGCTAGGCAACCCGTTCGACGCGCAAGCAGTGGTGGAGTTCGTGCGCCGGCATGATCTCTGGTTGATCGAAGACTGCTGCGATGCGGTAGGGGCAACTTATCGGGGAAAGAAAGTCGGCACCTTCGGCGACCTGGCCACCGTCAGCTTTTATCCCGCCCACCACATTACGATGGGCGAAGGCGGTTGCGTGTTGACAGATCAGAGCCGGCTCAAGACGCTGGTCGAGTCGTTCCGCGATTGGGGGCGCGACTGCTGGTGCGAACCTGGCAAAGATAACACGTGTGGCAAGCGCTTCGGCTGGCAACTGGGTACGCTGCCGGAAGGATACGATCACAAATACACCTACTCACACATCGGCTACAACTTGAAGGCAACTGACATGCAGGCAGCAGTCGGCGTAGCTCAACTCGCTAAGCTACCGGGTTTCATTCAGGCGCGTCGCAGGAATTTCGCGTTTCTATATGAGGGGCTGCGCGATCTGAGCGATGTGCTGATTTTGCCGCAGGCTACGCCATACACCGAGCCAAGCTGGTTTGGCTTCCCGATCACCGTTGCCGAGAGCGCACCGTTCAGCCGCAACGAACTGGTGCAGTTTCTGGAGGGACGCAAAATCGGCACGCGCTTGTTGTTTGGCGGCAACCTCACCCGCCAGCCGGCCTACCAAGGTTGCCCCTTCCGCGTCGTTGGCGACTTGCGCAACACCGACCGCATCATGCGCGACACCTTCTGGGTCGGCGTGTATCCCGGCCTGAACGAGGCGATGCTAAGCTACGTCATCGAGAGCATTCATGAGTTTGTGCGGCAGGCAGGAAGGAAACCGGCATGACGCGGGTCGTCATCAGTGGAGCATCGGGCTTTCTGGGCAGCCACCTGGCACGGCGGTTGGCCGCCGCGGGTTACGACGTCGTAGCCCTGGTGCGTGCGAACAGCAACTTGCGCCGACTGGCTGATCTGACCGGCCGCATTCATATCGCTTGCCTCGATCAGGAGACACTGAATGGGCTTTTACGCAAGCTGACGCCAATAGCAGCCGTTATCCACGCGGCAGTCAATTACGGGCGCGCCGACACAAAGTTGAGCGAACTCGTCGAAACGAATGTTCTGTTTGGGTTGCGACTGGCCGAGGCCGCACAATCCGTTGGCGCGACATGCTTCATCAACGTCGGTAGCGCATTACCGCCGAAGGTCAGTCCCTACGCACTGAGCAAGCATCAACTCTCCGCATGGCTTCAGCGCCTCGACCAAGCAGTGGGGATGCGCATCGCGGACGTAGCCTTGGAGAACATGTACGGCGAGGATGAGAACGAGAACCAGTTCGTCCCGCGCGTGATCCTGGCGTGCCTGCGCAACGTTGAGCGCCTACCGCTGACTGCCGGAGATCAGCAACGTGACTTCATCTACATTGAAGATGTGGTCGAAGCCTTTGCGTTGCTGCTGCGGTACTGTCTGCAGGCCGAGGCGCGCATGAACGGCTATGCCCGCTATCCGCTTGGCAGCGGGAACGCTGTGCGCATCCGCGACGTAGCAAGCATGATTCAACAGATCACCGGCGCGTCTACCCAGCTCGACTTCGGCGCCGTACCTTATCGGCCTCACGAGGCGATGTTCTCCCAAGCCGATCTATCGGCCTGGAAGCGCCTGGGCTGGCTGCCGCGCCACACGTTGGAAAGCGGCCTGCGCCGCGCAGTGGCCTGGTGGCAGAACCATCTTCAGGAGACGAAGCGATGCGCTGGCTGATTACAGGTGGATGCGGTTTTCTTGGCAGCAACATAGCCGATGCGTGCATGGCGCGCGGCGATGAAGTCATCATCCTGGACAATCTGAGCCGCGTCGGCAGCGAGCAGAATCTGGGCTGGCTGCGCGCCCGGCATGGCGCGGATTGGCGCATGGTTCAGGGAGACATTCGGGACGCCGGTCTCGTGGCCTCCTTAGTTTGCGAGCACCGGCCGCAGGTGATCGCGCATCTGGCCGGTCAGGTAGCGATGACGACCAGCCTGGCCAACCCGCGCTTGGATTTCGAGATCAACGCGCTGGGTTCAGTGAATGTTCTAGAGGCCGTGCGTCTCCACTCGCCCGAAACGATCGTGCTGTATTCTTCCACTAATAAGGTATACGGTAGTCTGGAATGGATTCGGTATGAGGAAGCGCCAACGCGGTACATCGCGCCGGACTTCCCCGAGGGGTTCGACGAAAGCCTGCCGCTGTCGTTTGAGTCGCCCTACGGTTGCTCCAAAGGCAGCGCCGACCAGTACATGCTTGACTACGCGCGGATGTTCGGCTTGCGCACACTCGTCTTCCGGCATTCGTCCATGTACGGCGGGCGACAGTATGCTACGTTCGACCAGGGTTGGGTGGGCTGGTTCTGCATCCAAGCACTGCAAACCATTCGACACCCCAATCACACATTCACCGTCGCCGGCAACGGCAAACAAGTGCGCGACGTGTTGCACGTGGATGATCTGGTGCGGCTATATGTGGAGTGCGCGCCGGCGCATGCGGACGCCGCTGCCGGCCACGTTTTCAACATCGGCGGCGGCATGGCTCAAAGCCTCTCTATACTGGAGCTACTGCGCCACTTGGAAGCGTCGCTTAGCGTAAAGCTGTGTCCTCAACACCTAGCACCGCGGGCAAGCGACCAAAAAGTCTTCGTGGCCAACATTAACAAAGCGAGGCAACTTCTCGGCTGGGCGCCTCAGGTGCAGTCTCATGAGGGGATCGCGAACATGCTGGCATGGTTACGGAGTGAGGAGACAGGATGAAACAACCGTTACTGACCATCGCCATCCCTACCTACAACCGCGCGCATGAGCTAGACAAACAGCTTGCGTGGGCCGTGAACGCCATTGACGGCCGTTGGGATGAAGTTGAATTGATCGTCTCAGACAACGCCTCGCCCGATGAGACGCCTCAGATTTGTCAGAGTTGGCAGTATCGTAGCCAGAATCACTTGGGTGTCTTCCGCCAGCCGGATAATATTGGTATCGTCCGCAACTGCCTATTCTGCGTGCAGCAGGCGCGCGGCGAATATGTTTGGCTAGTGTCGGACGACGACCGCATCGCGCCGCACACATTGAATCGCGTACTGGACTGGCTGACCCGCAAGCATGGGTGCCGGCTGTCATTTCTGCACCTGAACGGCAACAAGGCCACACCGGATGGCGCGATCGTAAGAGCAGGTGTTTATCCTTTCCAGGATGATCTGTTCTCCGCATCCGGAACTGACCTCTTCCGACAATGCGCCGACATCTACGAAGATTGGATGATGCTCATTACAGCAAATATCTATTCCACAGCTGTGGCCAAAGCGGCCATCCAGCACTGGCCCGGCGTGTCGAATAACCTAGCCTTCCCGTTGTACTTGGCCGGTTACGCTGCTGCACGCGGGGCAATGGCAGTGTGCGCCCCGGTGTGCTTGACGGATAACCTAGCTTACAGTCGAGCAAATTGGATTCACATCATCTTTCATGATATCCCGCAGTCGTACTGGCACCTGCGCGGCACGGGCATGCCAGAGAGCTTGATTCGCCGTCGCATCATGACCCGCATCTCCTTCCTGGCCTTCATGGTGCGCTTTCCAAAGAGCTTTCTGCGCTCACTGCGCTTTTATTGGCAAGCCGCGCAGTTGCCCAAGAGCTGAATCTGCCGAAGAGCATGAATTGATGCGCCGACTAACCCTTGTCTTCACCGCCCCACGCATCACCCAGGGCTTCATGACCACCGACATGCGCCTGTTGTCGGAATGGGCAGAGGTGATCCCGCTAGACTTGTCCGAGTGCGGCGGTTTTCAGCGCCACACATATTACACCCGGCTGCTGAATGCGCTGATCCGCCGGTGCGCCGATGGCGTGTTCGCCTATTTCGTGCTCGCCAAATACACGCCCCTATTAGCCCTCCTTACCAAAGCCCTGCGCCGCAAGTTGATCGTAGTGACCGGCGGCATTGACGCAACCTGGGTGCCGGACATCCGCTGGGGCGATATGGGCGATCCGCTCAAGCGCCGACTGTTTGCGCTGGTCATGCGACTAACGGATTTGGCGCTGCCGTTCTCCAATACGTCAGGGCAGGAAGTGCTGCGCTATGGCCGGCCGCGTCGCATGCGCACGGCTTACCTAGCAGTGGACGCCGATCTGTTCCGGCCGGGCAATCAGCCTCGCGCGCAGCGCGCCGTCACGGCCTGCTATGCCATCTCGCGCGACGCGCTGTTGCAGAAAGGCGTCGAGCCGTTTGTGCGTGCCGCAGCGCATCTGCCGGATACTGAGTTTGTGGTGACCGGCGAATTCGTGGACGACACAGCGGACTATTTGCGGAAAATCGCCGCGCCAAACGTGCGCTTCACCATGAAGCGGCATCCTTTGCCGGAATACGTGGAACTCCTTCAGAGCGCGCGCGTCTATGTGCAGGCCTCGGCGCACGAGGGATTCGGCGTCTCATTGGCCGAGGGCATGGCTTGTGGGTGCGTGCCGGTGGTGGCAGATCGCTATGCTCTGCCGGAGACGGTCGGGGAGGCCGGCATCATCGTG
>JANWVF010000040.1 GCA_025056965.1 Thermoflexales bacterium
GGGTTGGGCTGAGGGGTGAAATGACGATTGCAGGCCTTGCACAGGTAGCGCTGGCTGCCGCTGTGATTCTTGCCTCGTTTGACCACCGATTCGCTTTGGCATCTTGGACACTTCATGTATCCAATTTTATTTACTCCCCGATGTTGTCGAGCCGAACGCGAGGCTGTATAATCTACGGCGGACAGACCAATAGAGGCGTCATGAGACGCCTCTATTTTAATTTAATTCTGACATGGCTACGCCATGTTAGTTAGACCAATCACGCCGCGATGCGTGAATTGTCCAAGAAGGCAGGTATCGTTATGATCCAACAAGAATATCTCACTCCAGAAGGTTTGAAGAAGCTCGAAGAAGAGCTGGATTACCTGAAGACCGTTCGGCGGTCTGAAGTCGCCCGCCGATTGCACGAGGCGATGGCCGAGGGTGAGGTCGAGGAGAACCCTGAATATGAGGATGCCAAGAACGAACAGGCCTTCGTCGAGGGGCGGATTCTGGAGATCGAGACCATCCTCGCTAATGCCGTGCTGATCGAGAACAAAGGCCCATCGAACGAGGTGCGCTTGGGCAGCAAGGTGACGATCACCGAAGTCGGCTCGGGCAGCAAGGAGCACTACATCATCGTTGGCTCGGCCGAAGCCGACCCGACCAGCGGAAAGATCAGCAATGAGTCGCCGCTCGGTCGCGCCTTGCTCGGTCGCAAGGTAAACGACATCGTCTCCGTGCAGGCGCCTGGGGGCGAGATTAAGTTTAAGGTCACTCACATCTCAAACAAATGATCTACAGCGGCGGCCGGTGGCCTAAATCCAGATAATTCACCGTGTAGCGGCACCGGCTTCGCATGAGCAAGCATTACCTTGTCGGCCATCCAGGCGTCGGCAAAACAGCCGCCTTAGTGGCTCGTTTCACTGAGCTGATCGGCAGTGGCGTCCGCCCCGACCGCATCCTCGTCCTCGTCCCTCAAGAGTCCCACGCCCAACGATTCAAGTCGGCGTTGGCGCCGGCACGCAGCGCCGCTTCGGCGCCGCACGAGGAGCGCCGATTGCGGCGCGCGCCGGAGATTCATACCTTCTTCGGGCTAGCGCAGCAGCACGTCAGCCTGTTCTTTCCACGTATTGCGCCGCGCGCCGGCTTCGCCAATCCCTATCGCGAGCCGGTTTGGATGAACGTTGAGGCGGCGCAGTATCTGCTAGAGCGCCTCATGTCGCCGCGCATGGCCGAGTTCGAGGATCTGCGCATGTCGCGCACGCGGCTGCTGATCCAAATCCTAGACAACCTTAACCGTGCGGCGACGACCGGCTTCCCGTTGGAAGATCTGGCGCGGCGGCTCGCGTCGGCCTGGCACGGCAGTGAGCCGCGCGAACGCGCCTATCGCGCCGCGCAGGACGTCGCGCTCGACTTTCGACGATTTTGCCTGCAGCACACGCTGGTGGACTTTTCGCTCGGGATGGAGCTATTTGCGACGCATCTGTTGGCGGCCGACTTCTACCGCGAGTATGTGGCGGCACGCTATCGCCATGTGCTAGCCGATAACATCGAGGAAGCCGCGCCGATCATTCACGACCTGCTGCGTCTGCTCCTGGAAACATCTGAGAGCGCCATGCTGGTCGAAGATGACCCCGGCGGTTTCCGAGTCAGCCTAGGCGCGTCGCCGCAATCGGCGCGGTCGCTGCGTGCGATGTGCCAGGTGATGCCCGTGCCAGATCCGCGCTTACAACCGGACGCGCCGGATTCGCCCGCTCGCTTCGGCCAAACGCTGATGCGGGTGATCATCGAGCGCGAGTCGCGCATTCCGCTGCGCAGCACGGCCGTTGAGAAGTTGTATGGAGGCGATGTGCCGACCCGTTACTGGGCGTCTATGGTGCAAACCGTCGCCGACCGGATCGGCACGCTCGTCTGCTCCGGCGCGCAGGCGCATGAGATTGCGGTCGTCGCGCCGGTGGTGGAGGATGTGCTGCGATTTGAGTTGGAAGAGCGCTTGAAGCGATATGGCGTTGGCCTGCGCGTTGTGCGCCCTTCGCGACCGCTCTACGATCAACCGCTCGTCCGCGCCCTGGTCACCTTGGCTCGGCTGGGACATCCTGACTGGGAGCAACCGGCCTCGCCCCAAGAGCTGGCGCACGCCTTGGCGCTAGTAATCGCGGGGCTGGATGTGGTGCGCGCGCAGCTCATCGCCGATGCTGCGCGCCGCGCGTGTGGCGCCACGGGCATTCTAGCCTTGCCGGTGCTCGACGAGGCCGCGCTGTGGGATCGCGTGGGGGCGACATTTCGCGGCCCCTACGACGCGCTGCGCGACTGGTTGACGGCATGGGTCGTCGCGCATCGGGCGCGGGCCGCGCCGCTGGACGTATTCTGGCGGGGGCTGATGGCCGAGGTGCTATCGCAGCCGGGCTTCGTCCAAAGCGAGGATGCGGCGGCCTGGTTGGCGTGCGACAAGCTGATCGCTTCGGCGCGCGCCTTTCGAGAGGTGTTCGAGCAGGCTGACTTGGCGTCGTCGGCGGGCGACGAGGCATTCCACGAGAGCGAGATGTCGGTGTTGGGCCTGAGCGCCAAGCCGAGCGATGGCAAAGTGGATGTAGGGCGAGCCTACATCGCTGCGCTGGCGCAGAGCACGCTTGCGGCCGAATACGTCCCCGAGCGAGCGCCGGATGTGTCCGGCGGCGGCGTCCTGCTCACCCCGGCTTACACTTACCTCACCGGTGAGTATCGCTCGCGCTACCAGTTCTGGCTTGATGTGAATGCCCTGAGCTGGCACGAGCGCTTCTATCAACCTCTCACTCACCCATACGTCCTCTCGCGCGACTGGGCGCCGGGCAGGCGCTGGACGGACGAGGATGAGCAGCGCGCCAGCCGCGACCTGCTCGCGCGCGTGATGGGTGGGCTTGCCTTCCGCTGCCGAGACAAAATCTACTTGGCTGCCAGCGAGCTGAACGTCGCCGGCCAAGAAGAGCGCGGCATGCTTGCGCGGGCGCTACGAGACCTATGAATCCGCTGAATCTGCGACCTCAGCAAGCACACATCGTCAACACATATGCCGGTGGCAGGCTGGCTGTCTCAGCCGTGCCGGGCAGCGGCAAGACTCAGACCCTCGCTGCCTTGGCCGCGCACTTGCTGGCGCGTGGCATGGTCGGTCCGGACGCCGAGATCTTGGTCGTGACCTTCACGAATTCGGCAGTGGAGAACATCAAGGCGCGCATTCGCCTTGCGCTGCGCGACCTGGGGTTGGGCGACGACGGCTTTCGCGTGCTCACTCTGCATGGCTTGGCCAACGCGGTCGTGCGCGAGCGGCCCGATCTGGCCGGCGTTGCCTCCGACTACCACATAGACGATGAGTTGAGCAGCGGGCGCGCCCTGTCCGATGCAGCGCGCTGGTTCACCCAACAGGAACGAGACTACTGGCTGAGCTTTCTGCCGTCGGACCTAACACAGCAGCAGCGCTATCAGCTCGAAAGCGAATGGTTTGATGAGACGGTGCGGGTCGCCGCAGAAGTGACCAAGCTGGCCAAGCATCTGCGGCTGAGGCCTGCCGAGGTTCGTGCGCTTATCTTGGGGGCGGGCGATGCCGGACGGGAGGGTATCTCGCCATTCCTGCGGATCGGCGCAGTAATCTACGAACGCTACGACCGCGTGCTGCGCGCCGGCAGCCGATTGGATTTCGACGACCTGATCTGGGCGGCCATCCGCGCCTTGAACAACGACGACGACTTTTGCCGCCGCTTGGGCCGGCGGTGGCCTTTCATCTTGGAGGACGAGGCGCAAGATAGCACGCCGCTGCAGGAAGAGATCCTTGCGCTGCTCTCGCGCGAACACGGCAACTGGGTGCGCGTCGGCGACCCCAATCAAGCGATCATGACGACCTTTACGGCGTCGGACGTGCGCTTCTTCCGCGCGTTCAAGCAGCGCTCCGACGTGAGGGCGATGCCGCTGACGGTCAGCGGGCGCAGCGCGCCGGAGATCATCGCGCTGGCCAATCGCCTAGTGGATTGGACGACGCGCGCGCACCCAGAGCCGGACGTGTGGCGCCAGGCGCTGAGCGCCGACGGGATCATCCAGCCCACGCCCCCCGGCGATCCGCAGCCGAATCCCGTCGCAGGGCGCATCCGCCTGCAAGCGTTCGACAGTGAAGATGCAGAGGCGCAGAAAGTGGCTCAGAGCGCCGTCCGCTTCGTCTTGAGCGCGCCCGATAAGACTTGCGCCATCTTGTCCCCAACCCATGCCTTTGGCCATCGCATTTTGCGGGCGCTGGCGGAAATTCAGGCGCGTCATCCGCAGCGCGCGCTGTATCAAGATCAACTGCGCAACGCCCAACCGGTGCGCAATGTGGCGCGCGTGTTGGCGCAAGCCGTGCGCTTGTGTGGCCAACCGACCAATACCAACGCGTTGGTAGAGCTGCGCTCGGCGATGGCCGAAGCCGGCATTGGGTCGAGCGGTGACGCGCGCGACAATCGCGTAAAGGCGCTGTTGCGCAGCGCGCGGCCCGAACGGCTGCTCTTCCCTTTGCCCGACGCAGCGCCGCCACTGCCGGCCGGCCTCACCCTGCGCGAAGACGAGGCGCGCGAAGTGTATGCGCTCGCCGCGCTTGCCGCGCACTGGTTGCGCGCCAGCGTGCTACCGGTGGATCAACTCATCCTGGCGATCGCTCAGCAGCTCTTTACGCAGGAGAACGACCTGGCCATTGCGCACAGCCTGGCGGCGAGCCTGCGGCGTTACATGATGCTCCATCCCGATGCGCTTCTGGCCGATGCAGCGCGCGAACTGGACGCGATCGCGGCGAATCGCCAGCGCTATCTGAGCAGCTCGCTCATCGAGGCCGGCTTTCGACCGGCGGCCGGCCAGATCACGCTAACGACGATGCACAAAGCCAAGGGGCTGGAATGGGATCGCGTATATCTCACGTGCGTAGACGAAGTCGAGTTTCCCCATGACGCCTCGGGCGAATTTCGCGGGCAGGTGTGGTATCTCGCCGGGCATGACCCGGCCTTAGAGGCGCGCGTGCAGCTCGAGGCGCTCGCCGGCGGCGCGAGCGGGTGGACCGAAGCCGATCTGCTCCGGCGAGCCCGTCTCGAATACATCGCCGAGCGGTTGCGCCTGCTCTATGTCGGCATCACGCGGGCGCGCAGCGATCTGTTTATCAGCTATAGCCGTCGGCGGATGGAGCGCGATAATCGCCTCGCGCTTGCCATGCGCGAGGTGTTACGTGACGGCTCCCTCGCGCGCTCGGCGGGATGGCTAGAACAGACTAAGCCGGATACGACGAACGGCGCCGATGTTTAACAAACTGCTATAACGCGACCTGCAAACATGAACACTCGAGCCCATGACACCATGAAAGGTCTTATCCTCAGCGGCGGCAAAGGCACACGCCTGCGCCCGCTCACCTTCACCAGCGCCAAGCAACTGATCCCGCTTGCCAACAAACCGGTGCTCTTTCGCGTCATCCAGGCAGTCCGCGATGCCGGCATCGAAGACATCGGCATCGTCATCGCTCCGGAGACCGGCGCCGAGATCAAAAACGTCGTCGGCGACGGTTCGCGCTGGAATGCGCGCATCACCTATATCCTTCAAGACGAGCCGCGCGGCCTAGCGCACGCCGTCAAGATCAGTCGGGATTTCCTCGGTGACTCCCGCTTCGTCATGTTCCTCGGCGATAACTGCATCCAAGGGGGCATTCATCGCCTGATCGAGCAGTATGCGGCGTCGGATTACAACAGCCAGATCGTGCTGACGCGCGTGGCGGACCCGCGGCAGTATGGCGTAGCTGTGCTGAGTCCGGACGGCAGGATTGAGCGCCTGATCGAGAAGCCCAAAGATCCTCCCAGCAATTTGGCGTTGGTCGGCGTTTACATGTTCGACAAGCACATCTTCAAGGCAGTGGAAGCAATCAAACCATCCTGGCGCAACGAGCTGGAGATCACCGATGCGATTCAGTGGTTGGTGACGCATGGCTACCGGGTGTATCCGTATGTGCACACCGGCTGGTGGGTGGACACCGGCAAGCGCGAAGACATGCTCGAAGCCAACGCACTGGTGCTTGAGGAATTGACCCCGCGCTGCGAGGGCGAGGTGGACGCCGATTCGACGGTGGACTCGCGGGTGACCTTGGA
Source organism: Thermoflexales bacterium (assembly GCA_025056965.1). Classification (GTDB taxonomy): domain Bacteria; phylum Chloroflexota; class Anaerolineae; order J036; family Brachytrichaceae; genus JAAFGM01. The sequence goes on from JANWVF010000040.1 coordinate 6,102, forward strand.
GAAAGGCGCACGCATCATCAATAGCGTCGTCCGCGGTCCGACCATCATCGGCGAGAACACGTGCGTTGTGAACAGCTATATCGGTCCGTTCACCAGCATTGACCGCGACTGCGTGATCGAGAACGCCGAGATTGAGCGCAGCATCGTGCTGGAAGGGTGTCGAATCGCCCACATCCCGGCGCGCATTCATGACAGCCTGATCGGCCGGCGCTCGGTAATCACCCGTGCGGCAGCCAAACCCAGCGGCTACCGCTTGTTGCTCGGCGATTACAGCCAGGCGGGCTTGTTGTGAGGTGCGCTGAGCATAGCGGCACGCCCTAGAATAGAGCCTGCATGCGTTCATTTGACGAGGTCATGGCCTGCGTGGAGCAGTTGGCTGAGGCTTTTGCCGCCCGCGCCGACCAACACGATCGTGAAGGCTCGTTTGCCTTTGAGAATGTGGCCGACATGCGCGCGGTTGGCTTGCCCCGTTTGCCCGTGCCGATCGCCCTGGGCGGTGACGGCTTCAACCTCTTCGAGTGCGTTTGCGTGTTGCAACGCCTTGCCCGCGCCGACGCCAGCACCGCGCTCGGGCTGGCCATGCACTTTCATGTGGTGGGCTCCTTGGCGGAGCAGTGCCTTTGGCCGCAGGCTGCCTACGTTAGGCTGTGTGAGGAGATCGTGCGCGACGGTGCGCTGGTCAACAGCGCCGCTAGCGAGCCAGAGATGGGCAGCCCATCGCGAGGGGGACTGCCTGCTACGACTGCGACGCGCACGGCCGGCGGCTATCTGCTCAACGGGCGCAAGAGCTGGGTGACCTATGCGCCGGCGCTGCGCTACTTTCTGGTCACGGCAACCCTAGACGATGGGATCGGCGTGTTTGCGGTAGCCAATGGTTCGCCCGGTCTGACGCTTGTGGATAACTGGGGGGCAAGCTTGAGCTTGCGCGCCAGTGGTTCGTTCGATGTCGTGCTGGAGGACGTATTCGTGCCGGAGTGCTGGCACGTTGAGCAGCGCATACCGGGTCAAGCGCGCCGCGGCGGCTTGCCAGCCGGCTGGCCGACCTGCGCGTTTGCGGCGGTGTACTTAGGGGTAGGGGAGGGCGCGCTCCACGCGCTGGCGCGCTATGCGCAACAGCGCACGCCGACGGCACTGGGCAAGCCGATCGCTGAATTGCCCCATATTCAGCGCGGCATCGGCCAAATGGACGTGACGCTGCGCGCCGCGCGCGCGGTGCTGTATGCGACGGCTCGAACCTGGGTAGAGCAACCGACGCAGCGCCCGCAGATGGAGGCAGACCTGGCAGCGGCGAAGTATCTGTGCACCAATGCCGCGATCGCCGCGACCGACATCGCGCTGCGCACGGCCGGCGCCGGTGGCCTAGACAGGCGCCTTCCCCTGGAACGGCACTTCCGCGACGCGCGGGCTGGCTTGATGCATCCGCCACAGGACGATCGCGCCCTAGAGCTGATCGGCAAGGCGGTCATTTCGAGCTGCGCGACATGAAGAGCCGGTAAGTGCCGAGGATGAGCGGCTCGAGGAATCCGCGAGGAGTGCCCCCAACGGGACTCGAACCCGTGTTTCGGCCTTGAAAGGGCCGCGTCCTGGACCGCTAGACGATGGGGGCGCGTATAGCGGTCGGCATTGTAACATACAGAGTCGCTTTCTATAATGACCGTGCCTTAAATTCCTATGCGTATCGTCAATCCGCGCCGTGCAATTGTTGCGCTTTCGCTCATCTGCGCCCTCTTCCTAGCTGCCTGTGGCTCGGCTGAGCCGACTGCGGCGCCTGAGGACTTCCAACCGGTCGTCACGATTTATGCGCCGACCGTCGTGCCTTCTCCGACGGCTGCGCCGCCTACGCCGTTGCCCCAGCCTACGGCGACGGAAGCGCTGCAAGCAGCCGCCGCCGTGGCCGATGCGCCGGCTTCGGTGTCCGGTCAGATCGCCGAGAACGTCAACCCTTTCACCGGCCTGGCCGTCGCCGATCCTGCCGTCTTGCAGCGCCGTCCGTTGCTGATCAAAGTGGCCAACACTTCGGATGTGCGCCCGCAATCCGGTTTGAACAGCGCCGACATCGTCGTTGAGCACTACTCGGAAGGCAGCATCACTCGCTTTACCGCCTTGTTCCTCACCAACGCGCCCGCCCGAGTGGGCTCGGTGCGCAGTTGTCGCTTGATTGACATCGAGCTGCCGGTGATCTTCGATGCGGCGTTATTGTGCTCCGGCACCAGCCCCGGCGTGAAGCCGCTGATGCGCGCGTCGTGGGCACATCGCAACAACCTCACCATGATCAGCGATATGGGGGGCACCGAATGTCCCACCTGTCCAATGTTCCGCACGTCGGATCGGCTGCCGCCACATAACTTGTTCGCCAACCCCGTGCGCGCGTGGCAGGAGCTGGATAAGCGCGGCAAAAATGTCCCTTCTACCTTTCGCGCCTGGACGTTCGACTCGAACCCGCCGCCGGGCAAGCCAACGACGGTCCTTGAGGTCGGCTACAAATCTGGTAGCGTCATTTGGTCGTACGATCCGCGCTCCGGGCGATGGCTCAAGTCGCTGCGCAATGAGAAGCAAATAGATGCGCTGACGGGCGAGCAGATTTTCGCCGCGAACGTGCTGGTTGTGCATGCGCCACACGTCACCACGTTGATCCAAGAAGACGTCACCGGCGCGCGCTCCATCGAAATACAGCTGTGGGGCGAAGGCCCGCTGCGCGTGTTCCGCGACGGTGCGGAAATCGGCGGCCGTTGGCGACGTGTGCCGGAAGTCGGCATGTTCGATTTGCTGGATGTGAACGGCAACAAGATTCCGCTCAAACCCGGCAATACTTGGATTCAACTGGTGCCGATGAGCGATATCGTCGTGAATGCGCGGTAGACGCAGACGGAAGGGAGGTTGATCTCGGTGGGCGCTTATCGGCAGGTCACAATCGTCAATCGTTGGCCGACGCGGATCGTGCGCGCGTCCGCGATGCCGTTGCGACGGGCGATAGACGCGATGGTCGTCCTGTAGCGCAAGGCGATGCGGAAGAGGTTCTCGCCGGGTCGTACGACGTGAACAACGCGCACGCCACACCCGATGCGTCTGCTGCCTCCGCGGCTCGTCCCAGGGCTTGCGCTTGAGCCGGCGGATGCTCCGCCTGAGACCCCGCTGCCGTCGTCTGTTTGACCATCCACCGGCACCGGCTCGACGTCGCTGGGGAACACCGGGGGAACGACCGGCAGGACCGGAACTTCAGTTGGCTGGGGCGGCGGCTCGGTAGGCGGTGGCAGGACTTCAACTACGGTCGGAGTTGCCTGCTCAGGCTGAGGGGGTGCTGCCGGAGGTGCGGATTCTGCCGGTGGCGCTTGAGGTTCAGGAGTCGGAGGCGGCGCTGCGGTGGGCGCAAGTCGTGGTTCGACAAGGGCTGCATCCGGTAGGCCGACGCTGGCCGACAAGGGGTTGAACCCACCGAGGCTGTATACGATCAACGGCAGGAGCACGATTAAGGTCAAGGTTGCGCCGGTCGCTATCACGGGCAAGATCTTCCTGATGTTCGCCCGGCCTGCCTTCACGATGTTCATAAGGCTAAGGTACACTACGCAAGCGGAAATTGCAAAGGGTCACGCCATGCGCAGAGAAGAATCACCACGCCAGGAAGTCCTGACATGGGCGGACGTAGACGCGCTCATAGATCAACTGCTGCCTCAGATGGTCGGATCATTCGACTCCCTCGTGATGATCACCCGCGGGGGCATCATACCGGGTGGATTGATCGCCGAAGCACTGAACATCAAACACATCTTGACTGCTGCAGTGGAATTTCCGGCCGAAGACGCCCCTCGGCTGCTGGCGTGGCCTACTTTCCTACAATTTCCGGATGAGGAATTAACGCGCGGGCGGCGCTTGCTCATCGTGGACGACGTCTGGACGCACGGCCGACACATTATGACCGTGCGCGGGCGCTTGGAGGCCAGCGGCGCGCGCACGGAGACCGCGGTTCTACACTATAAGCCATCGGCGTCGCTCTTCCCTCATCATAAGCCGACCTACTTCGCAGCGGTCACGGACGCCTACATCGTCTATCCTTGGGAGATTGATCGTCGCCTGCGCCCTTCGCGTGTGGTGACGCCGGAGCCGTTTTAGGATCGGCCGGCGCGTGACTGCGAGTGCGTTGGCGTTGGCCATGTAAGTATGGAGAAGCGTTGGCGCGACGATGACCGTGATCCAAACGTGGATCTGAGCCGGATTCCAAAAGACACTTGCCCGCTGTGTCGGCAGGTTGCGCTCGACCGCTCAGGGGTGCTCTGGCACTGCCGTGCGTGTGGGTGCAAACTAGAGTTCGATCCGCGAACGCTGCGCTCACGCATCCTGCACTTCCCGGATGACTATGCCGCCTTCGAGAGCAGCATAGGGACGGCATGGCTAACGCGGCGTGAAATGTTTGAGCGAGCCGAGAAAGCCCATCGAGCGCACACGATAGGGGAATATCCGAATGGGTGGCCCTGGCTCGGTCCGACTGCCATCGTCGCTCTGACGTTGATTGCGACGTTCATCATCCTAGCCGCGATTGCGGCTGCGCTCGTCCTCAGTCCCAGCCTCGCGCGCACACGACGGGCGATCTCGGCGGCTTATCAGCCGACGCTGCAAGCGACGGTCACCCCTCTTGCACTCGCGGCGGGGACAGATATACCCGTCACCGATACATCGGATTGGCTTCCTCTGCCCGAACCGACGCCACCTGCCGGTGTTCCTGCCGATCTTCCAACGAATCACTCAGAGGGCGAGGTCGCGGCGTTACCGATCCCAACGCCCATGCTCCCTCCAGACCTTCCGCAGCCGAATCCGACTGCCGCGCCGCCGGCGCCTGACATCGTGCTGAGTTCCCCGCTGCCCCAGCCGGAGATTGTGCTTCCGCCTACGTTCACACCGTCCCCACCGCTTGAACTGCAGCCCACTGCCGTGAACGCCGCACCGACGTTGGCCGCGAGCGACCCGACGCCCACCCCGCTGCCTACGCCGCAAGATCAGGCGATGACCCCAACGGTGACGCCTGCTCCGACGCTGTCGCCTGGATCTACTCCTCAGCCGACCCCGACCCCGTTCGTCATGGGTCCGGTTATCTTTCAGGGCACGGTGCGCATCTTGTCCGTCCAGCCGCTAGGGGGTGGGCCGAATCAAGCGTATGAGTTCGTCGAGTTGTATAACGAGGGGCCGCAGCAAGTTAATTTGACCGGCTGGACCCTGAAAGCCATCCGCACGTCCGACAACACGGTTATAGCTACCTTCCGTTTTGGCAACGGCGCGGTCATCGCCGCCGGTCAGCTTTGCCGCATATACACGAACGTGCTTGTTGCGCCCGATAACTGCGGCTTCTCCGGCGGATTCGCCAGCAACCAGCCCATCTGGCCGGATAACGGCGGCGCACGCGCCTCGTTGTTCAACCAAGACGACGTCGAGTTCGCCCGGTTTACATATTGAGCTTCAGGGCTGGCTCAATCTAGTGGAATACCAATGATCGAAGCAGCCCGCTCAGGGCTAAACCCGAGCGCGGCGCGCGCTTGAGCGATCCAACGAGCACCCCAGAAGCGCAACAGGCCGATCACGATGTCGCGCAAGCCTGCCCATGCACGTGGCGCCTGGCGTCGGCGCGCCGGACAGCGATCTTCGCCAATCTCCGCATCCCGCACCCAGTGCCCGCAGTTCTCAATCTGCCAGCAACCGCGCCACCACTCAAACACCCGCCTCGCCGGTGCTTCCTTCTTTGATCCAGTCAGCCCTGACTGGCGACTGAGGGCGAACGGCTATGCGCCGCCGCACGCACTGCCCGGCGACCATCAGGGCCGCACCGATGGCGATGAGGATGGCAGCCGAAGTTTGATCGCCGCCGACGGGCGGCAGGAGGATGTTGTCCTCGTCGGGCACGACTACCGGAGATGCATCGCCGGCACGCAACAGCGGCGGGCCGAAGTCCGTAGGGCGACGCTCCGGC
>JANWVF010000139.1 GCA_025056965.1 Thermoflexales bacterium
CTTCTCCAGCTCGCTGCTCGTCACGCCATCGCGCCGGACGCGGTCAAGCTCGGCCCACATCCGCGCCTCCACCTCAGCCGGGTCGCGGCCCGTCATGACCGTGGCTTGAAGGGTATAGAGGAAAGGATCCATCGTCGGAACTAGGCTGCTGGCGATGTCGGCCGCATACCCGGTGTCCACCAAGGCTCGGCTTATCCGGCTGCTGCGATGGCAAGCGCCGCCCTCCAGGAACGTCAGACCGTTCGCGCCGCACAGCACCGCATCGAGCGCGACCAGCGCGATGTAGTCTTCGTGCGTCGCTGCCGGCGCATGAAAGGCCAGTGCCAAGTAATCCGTGTCGCCCTCCCCGTGCAGCACGACGCGGCGCTCGCCCTGTTGCGGCGGCTCGATGGCGGTTACCGGCGGCGCGGAGGGGCGCGCCTTGAGCCGACCGTAGCGGCGTTCGATGTGCGCTAGGGTGTCACGCGCGTCGCAATCTCCGGCGATGGAGATCAGCGCGTTATTCGGCGCATAGTATTGCTGATAGTAGGCATACAACGCATCGCGCGTGATCGCTTGTAAGTCACACACGTAGCCGATGATCTCGTGCCCATATGGGTGCGCCTTGAAGGCCGCCGCTTGTATCTCCTCGCTCAGCCGGAAGCTGGGGCTGTTCTCGTACATGCGCCGCTCGTTCAAGATGACATCGCGCTCGCGCGCCACCGCGCCGGCGTCGAAGCGCGCGTTCACCATGCGATCGGCCTCGATCTCCAGGGCCAAGCCGAGCTTGTCTGCGGGCAAGGTCGCGTAATACGTTGTGAAGTCGAGCCAAGTGAAGGCGTTGTTCACGCCGCCGCTGCGGCTGATCAGGCGGTCGAGGTCCGACTCGGAATACTTGCGCGTGCCCTTGAACATCATGTGCTCCACCCAGTGCGAGATGCCGGTGATGCCGCCGTGTTCGTTGCGTGAACCGACGCGATACCACACATACAGCGCCACGACCGGCGCCGCGTGCATCTCCTTGATGATCACGCGCAGGCCGTTCGGCAGAGTCGCGCGCAAGATGCCGCGGCGCGCGCGCACGTTCGAGGCACGGTGAGGAGTCAATCCGGCCATCGCATTGCGGTGCGGCTTTGCCGCAAAACGAAAGCGGCCGGGCGAAGCGAGGCTCTGTCCGGAGCGACCCGCGGATGCCGCACGCGTTCAGTAGCCACGCCCCACGCCTCGATAGATGAACCCTAGGCTGCGCATCACAGGCGGGTCGTACAGGTTGCGACCGTCCACGATCACCGGCTGCTTCATTAGTTTTTTGATGCGCACCAGGTCGAGGTTTTTGAACTCATTCCATTCGGTCGCCAAGATCAGCGCATCGCTGCCCTCGGCCACCTCGTAAGGATCTTGGCACAGCTTCACGTTTTGGAGCACCTTAGCGGCGTTTGGCATTGCCACCGGGTCATAAGCCTTCACCGTCCCCCCGTCGGCTTGGATCATGCGAATGATGTCAATCGGTTGCGACTCGCGGATGTCATCGGTGTTCGCCTTGAATGCCAGGCCCAGGACGCCGATGGTTTTGCCTTCCAGGCGGTTGAGGTGCGTGCTGTTGTTGCCCACCAATGCCCGCACTTTGGCGACGATGCTGCGCCGGGCGTCGGCGTTGATCTGCATCACCGCCTCGAGAAGCTGAGGATGTTTGCCCTGCACGTTCGCCATGTGCGCCAGCGCCTTGACGTCCTTGGGGAAGCATGAGCCGCCATAGCCCAGGCCGGCGTCCAGGAAGGCGCGCCCGATGCGCTTGTCGTAGCCCATGCCGGCGGCCACCTCTTTCACGTCGGCGCCTAGCGCCTCGCAGATGTTGGCGATCTCATTGATGAACGAGATCTTCGTCGCTAGGAAGGCATTGCTGGCGTACTTGATCATCTCGGCCGTGCGCAAATCGGTGATCATGATTGGCCCTTGCACGCGCAACGGCAGATAAAGCTGCGCTACCTTTTGGGCCGCCTCTTCGTCCAGCGAGCCGAGCACGATCCGATCGGGGTTCATGAAGTCGCTGATGGCCGAGCCCTCGCGCAAGAACTCCGGATTGCTGACCACGCTGAACGGGATCGGCTTGGGCTGTTTGTTCCGGACGATGTCCGCCACCCAATCCCCGGTGCCCACAGGCACCGTGCTCTTGTTCACAATGATCAGCGGATGATCCATGGTCTGGGCGATGGCCTCGGCCGCGGCGCGGACGTAGCGCAGCTCGGCCTCGCCATCCACGCCGGCCGGCGTGTTCACCGCGATGAAGACCAACTCGGCAGGGCACTCCGGATTGTTCAGCGCCTCAGCGTAGGAAGTCGTGAAGGATAGGCGTCCGGCGGCCATGTTGCGCCGCACCATCTCCTCCAAGCCCGGCTCGTAGATCGGCATGATGCCTTGCTTGAGCTTGGCGATGCGCTCCTCGTCCACGTCCATGCAGATGACGCGGTTGCCCAGGTCGGCAAAACACGTCCCCGTGACCAACCCTACATAGCCCACGCCGATTACCGCGATACTTTTCATGGTCGAATGTCCCCTCCTAGGCTTTAGTCGTCGGCGAGCGGCCATCCGTCGCTCATCTTCGATCTCCGGATGCCGATCGCGCTTAGCATTCACTCATCCCTCCGCAAGCCCCATGCGCCAGGTGAGTTCCGCGTTAAGCACGCTGCCGCCGGCTGCGCCGCGGATGGTGTTGTGCGCCAGCGTGACGAGCTTAATGCCGCAGTCGCCGAACAAGGGTTCGCGGCGCACTCGCCCCACCACCACGCTCATGCCACCCACCGGCCGGCCGGCCATGCGGTCACGGCGCGGCTGAGGGCGATCGGGCTCCTCGCGCACGATGATCGGACACTCAGGCGCAGTGGGCAGCCCGGCAAGAGCGTCGCAGCGAAACTCGCGCAGCACGCGCACAGCCTCCTCCGGCGTGATTGGGCGCTCGGTCTCCACCGACATGGTCACCGTGTGGCCGTCAATCACCGGCACGCGGTTGCAGTGCGCGCTAAGGCCGAAGTCGGCTTCGCGAATGGCGCCTCCGTCTAGACGGCCCAGCAGCTTGCGCGCTTCGGCTTCCATCTTTTCCTCCTCGTTTTTGATATACGGCAGGATGTTGTCGGTGATGTCCAATGATGGCACGCCCGGATACCCGGCCCCGCTGATGGCTTGCAGCGAGACGCAGAAGACGCGCCGCACGCCGAAAGCATCATAGAGCGGGCGCAGCGTGATAGCCGGCCCGCTCACCGTGCAGTTCGTGTTGCACACGATGCCGCCCCTCCATCCACGGGTCTGCCGCTGGTGTTGGAGCAGGCGCAGGTGATCAGCATTGACCTCCGGAATGACCAGCGGCACGTCCGGCGCCATGCGATGATAGGATGCGTTCGAGAAGACCAGCATGCCGGCCTGAGCGAAGGCCGGCTCCGCCGTCGCAGCGATCTCGTTGGGCAGAGCGCTGAAGACCGCGCGCACCTCCGGCGCAACGCGCCGGACGGCTTCCGGATCGGTCGCCAGTAGCGTCATGTCCTGCACCATCCGAGGCATTTCGCCCTCCACGACCCAGTGTGCGGCATCGGCGTAGCGCTTTCCCTCGCTGCGGTCGGAGGCCGTGAGCGCGACGATCTGAAAGGTGGGATGATTGTGCAACAACTGAACGAAGCGCGCCCCAACAGCGCCGGTCGCGCCGAGGATGGCCACAGGAACTTTGTTGGCGGACATACACAAAGATAATACCGCAGTCCTTTCGGCGATAATGTATGGCGCGTGTGCCAAAGCCGGAAATGCCCGGTGAAGGCACGCCCTTGCCTACATCTCAAATCACCGGTGAAAACCCGTGAAGATCTTGTTGATCGGCGCGAATAGCCAGCTCGGACGCGACTTGATGACGGCCCTGGCCCACCACGACGTGCTGGGCACGACGCGCGGCGGGGTCACGGCAAACGATCTCGAGACCGATCGGCTCTCGCCGATTGCCCTCGACGTGTGTGATGCCGTCGAGGTACGCGCCACCCTCACCAGCTTCCTGCCGGCTATCGTCATCAATTGCGCTGCCTATCACCGCGTGGACGACATCGAGTCGGATGCGTCCCAAGCGCTGGCGGTGAACGCGCTGGCCGCGCAGCGGCTGGCACTCATTTGTCGAGAGGTCAACGCTGCGCTGCTGCACATCAGTACCGACTACGTGTTCGACGGCGCCAAGCGCGCGCCGTATGTCGAGACCGACCCACCTAATCCGCTCAGCGCTTACGGCGCCAGCAAGTTGGCCGGCGAGTTGCTCATCCGCGCGGCGTGGCGCAAGCACTACATCGTGCGCACGTGCGGCCTGTATGGGCTGGCCGGCGCAAGCGGCAAGGGCGGCAACTTCGTCAACACCATGCTGCGGCTCGCTCAGGAGGGCAAGCCTATCCGCGTGGTGAACGACCAAACCTGCACCCCCACGTTCACCCAAGACCTCGCCCAACAGATCGCCCGGCTGATCGAAACCGAGGCGTATGGCACCTACCACATCACCAACGCCGGCGCATGCACGTGGTATGAGTTCGCCTGCGAGATCTTTCGCCTGGCCGGATTGCAGCCCGACGTGCGTCCGGTGACGAGCGCCGAATTCAACGCGCCGGCGCGCCGCCCGCCTTACTCCGTGCTGGAGAACGCTGGGCTCAAGGCACTAGGCATAGATCAGATGCGGCACTGGCGCGAGGCGCTGGCAGCCTACTTGAGCGTGAAGCTGGCAGCACGCTAAGGGAGACAACTCTGCGAGGTACGCACGGCGGCCATCCGGCACGCAAGGTCTCGCGCCGGATGGCCGCTCGCCTTGTATCAGCGTCGCCCGGTGCCGGGCAGATCTTTAGGCACGATCAACGTGTTCGTCGTGTTAGATTGTGTGATGCCTCGGCTGCTGGTCAAGACTGCCGTGTTCAGCAGCGTATTGGGGGGCTGGGCGCGCTCGTTCACGCGCGTCGTAATTCGGATCGTGACCATTTCGTTTGGTCCCATCGTCCCCAGGAAGAGCGTCCAAGCCCGCGAGACGGGATCAAAGTTGAAGCTGCCGCGCGGCACGCTGGCGCTCAAGTAATCCACCAGCGGCGAGAGGGCATCGCCAACCAGCACATTCTCCAGGGCAACCGGATTGGGGTTGATGACATCAATCGTAAAGACGACGATGTCGCCCACTTGAGCCTGCGCGAGGTTGACTTGCTTGATGATGTATGGGTCAACCAGCAAAGGCAGCGGCGTGCTGGTCGGTGCCGGCGGCAGTGGCGTGGACTGAGCTGCCGCGGTAGCCGTCGGCGTCGGTGTGTTGGTGTCAGTAGCCGTCGGCGTCGGCGTATTGGTGTTGGTCGCCGTCGGCGTCGGTGTGTTGGTGTTAGTTGCCGTTGGCGTCGGCGTCTCGGTGGGCGTCGGCGTCTCGGTGAAGCCCACCGGCGCTTGAGGATCAAGCGGTATAGGACGCGCCACCAAGAAGATGGCTGCCGCGACGGCGATCAGCGCGATCAGCGAGAGACTCGATGTAAGCCGTTTCATCGTTATTGACATTTACTCGATAGGTGTGTCATGTGTCGTGCGTTGTTCGCTCGCACATGGCTCACTCCGCACGCATCACCAGCGGCAGCCACAACCGGTATGGGCCGACCGTCGCACGGACAGGCGGCGTATGGAGCGTCTCTGTGCCGGAAGTATCTACGTCGGCCAGCCAGTACCACCAGATGCCGTCGTCGGGCGTCACATCCTCAAACTGATAGCTGGCCCCGGCTGCGCCGCTCATTT
>JANWVF010000017.1 GCA_025056965.1 Thermoflexales bacterium
ACATCACCGCGACCTGTCGCTCGTTCGTCACTGCCGCATCCTCGTTGATGAAGATGGGCAACAGGTTGGGCTGCGCGCCGAACGTCAGCGTCCAATAGGTGCGCAGGTTATCTTTGGCGATGCCGATGCCGACCTCGCGCAGCTTGGCGCTGAGCAAGATACGCCGCTGCGCGGCATCGCTCAGAAAGAAGGCCAGCCCCTCGTCGAATGTCCCCTGCCCGGCGTATACGACCTCGGCCCACACACGCTGCTGTGGCCAGGCCGCGTAGCCGGCCGCTTCGATGCGCTGGCGCGGTGAAGACCCGTCCGAGCCCGTCTCGTCCAGAAAGCCTTTGCTGGCCATGTCCTCGCTATGACGCTGGGCCGCCTTGTCCAGCAGCGGGCTCCATGCGAACGGCGGCAGGCCATTGCTGCGGCGCGCTTCGTTCAGCCTGGCCAATACTTCCAGCTTCTCCGGCTCTTGAGCAGTGGCGTGCAAAGGGGAATTGGTGCACGCATACATCAGAAGGGATGCGCACAACGCACACAGCCCAAGCCGTGCCGCTTTGTTCAGCGCACCTCCCGTGTCAATCCTCCAAGCCATCATGGCGCAGTGATCTCTACCTCGCCCAGGGCGATTGCCTCGCCGATGGCGCGATCACCTCGATAGGCGAGCAAGCGTTGGCCGCTCTGCGGATGATACACGCCTACCAGAACGCGATAGACGCCGGGCGACAAATCGGCCGGGACGACCATCGCATGGGCATCGCGCAGCGTCTCGCCCGGTCGCCAGCGCGTCATCGGCAGGAGCGTATTCAGCGGCAGCCGATCACTCTGAAAGACCGGCTGGTGGTCTGCGCCGGTCACGTGGATGAAGACTTTGTAATCGGTGCGCATCGGTTGCCGGACTGCCCACTCCAGGATGACGTAGAACCAGTCGCCGGCTCGGGCATGCGTGCGCTGCCAGTATCGCTCGAGCGCGAGGTGCTCGCCGGCAGGTGAGCCGAAGACGACGTCCGCATCTTGGAATTCCGGCCGCGTGATCGGGTAGCGCTCGATGCGGTAGAGCGGTAGGCGAATTTGAGCGAAGTTGAACTCACCGATTTCATACCCATTCGGCCACAGCGTGGATTCGACGAGGCGCTGAGGATCTACGACGTCGTCCTGCCAAAGCATCAGCCGCACGCGCTGGGGCGAGCTGCGGTTTAGCGCGTCGAGCACTGCTGCATCGCTCCGCAGCACTCCGTGTAATCCTGCCGGCAGGGCGATCAGGGCGTCGGCGCGCCCCGGCGGCCAGTAATACGTCACGGCGAAGTTATCGCGCGACATCACAACGAGGTCGCCCGGCTCGAGCGCCTCGACCACGTGCTGCACCGCGCCGCGCGTGTCGTCGCGCTGCAGCGCCGGATCGGTGAAGTAGCCGTGAAGCGCCGGCAGCCACAATGCACCGATCAAGACCGGCGACGCCAGGCGCAAGGCCAAAGATGACCAGCGATGCACAGCGGACAGCGGATGCCGGACGGTCAGCGCGCCGGCCATGCCGAAGAGCACACATGCCACCGGCGCGACGTAGATCAGGTAGCGCGGGTGAAACACCGAGCGATAGGGGTAGACGATGCGCACGGCGATCGTCGCAGCCAGCAGCGGCCCGACGATCAGCGCTAGTAGCACAGCCAGCTCGCGCCAGCGGCGGCAAGACGCCAAGCCGGCGATGCCTAGCGCGCCGGCTGCGAACAGCAGCCAGGTCCAACCTTCCGGCAGCGGCCAGCCCAGACCGCCACTCGCAAAACTGCGCACCCACTCCAACAGCCGACCGCCGACCGTGTTCAGCGGGAAGAAGAACCCATCGTCATAGGCAAAGCCCGTCGAAGCGATCAGTAGCCAGGGGACGAGCGAGACGACGAGGCACGCCGCAGCGACAAGAAACTGGAAGACGCGGGCGAAAGGTCGGCCAGGGTCGCTGCGCCACGCGCCGATTGAGACGGCCAGCAAGTGAGCGGGAAGCAGAAAGATGCCGTAATAGTGGCTGTAGATCGCCATCGCCAGCAGGGACGCAGACGCGATGAGAGAGCCGTGGTGTGCCGCATGCCGGACGGCCACGACGAAGTATGAGCAATGACGCGGGACGAGCGCCTGTGGCGTTGCACACCGCAGCCAGCGCCACAACCAATAGCTCGACGCAGTGCACAACGCGGCGACGAGCGCATACATGCGCGCTTCCTGCGCATACCATACGGCGAATGGGCACACCGCGTAGATCGCTCCGGCCATTAGCGGCGCGGGTGCGCCAAGCACGCCGGGCGCGCGGTTCGCCGAGGGGACGACCGACAGACCGCGCAGGAGAGCGCGTGTGAAAACCATGACCAGCGCGACAGTGGCGGTGTCGGCCGCAGCCGAGACAAACCGCATGGCGAACTCCGACCGTCCGGCCAGCTGGATCCAAGCATGTAGCACCGCGTAATAGAGCGGCGGGCTGCGATCCCGGGCAGTCGTCAGCGCCATGTCGGCTAGCGGCATGCGTGCCAGGTGCCACGACCAGCCTTCGTCGAACCACAGGCTTTGTTCGCCGAGCGCCCAGATGCGGATGACAAAAGCGCCGAGGACGATTGACAAGCAGGCAAGCGCGCCGATGCGGAAGGAGTGGTTCATCCGGGGTGATGGCTTGGCGTTTTAGTGCCGGGGAGCGCTAGTCAAAGCCGAGGCCGCGCTCCTTTAAGCTTAGGTAGCGGTTGTGCGCAATGATGATGTGATCGAGCACCTCGATATCCAGCAGCTTGCCCGCCTGCACCAGCGCGCGCGTGACGGCGATGTCCTCAGCTGAAGGCGAGGGGTCACCGGAAGGATGGTTGTGAGCCACGATGATGGAGGCGCAGTTGCTACGGATTGCCTCGCGAAATACCTCGCCGATGCGCATGCTCGCCGCGTTCAAGCTGCCGCGGTAGATCATCGGCGTGCCCAGCACGCGGTTGCGCGTGTCGAGCAGCACCGTGCGCACTTCCTCCTGCTCCAACAAGCTCATGCTTAGCATGAGCAGCTGTGCAGCGTCGGCCGGCGTCCTCACTTGGGGGCGCGTGTCCTGAGCGCTGAGCGCCAAGCGCCGCCCAAGCTCCAGAGCCGCTTTAATCTCGATTGCCTTGACCGGGCCGATGCCGTGCACTTGTTGCAGTTCGTCCAGGCTAGCGCGCGCCACGCCGTTCAGGCCGCCGAATTTCGTCAGCACGTCTTCGGCTAGCCGGAGTGCGCTCACCCCTTCGGCACCGCTGCGCAGGATGATAGCGAGCAGCTCGCGCTGCGACATGCCCGTCGCGCCGATCTCCCGGAATCGCTCGCGAGGACGCTCGCCCTCCGGGATGTCGCAGATGCGTGTGCGGTATTCCGGCAAGCCACCAGTCGCCTTAGCGTTAGCCGGCGATGAGGTCGAAGCATCGCTCACAGCAGGGGCAGTATAATCCTTAAACGATCGAGACCCACCTGAGGCCTCCGAGGTTTGAAGGCTTTGGAAGCCCGTGCGGATGATTCTCGCCTATGGCTGAAAACATCAGTAGCCTGATCGTCGCTGCCGTGAGCCTGTGCGGAGCCGTCGTCGCTGCCCTGCTCGCCGGCATGACGATCTGGACCTTCCGCGACATTCGCTCGCGCACCCGTGACCCCTTCGTGCAGATTCTCGCCACCGTCATGGTCGGTGTGATTCCCATCGCCGGCATCCTCGTGTATTTCATGCTTCGCCCGCGCGAGACGCTGAGCGAACAGTACGTGCGCGCGCTGGAAGAGGAATCGCTGCTGGCCAGCATTGAGAATCAAGAATTCTGCCCGACCTGCGGCCGGCGAGTGGATGCCGACATGCAGTTTTGCCCGTCTTGTCACACCAAGCTGCGCAACGCCTGTCCGAGCTGCGGACGCGCCGTGCACCTCTCATGGGACCTGTGTCCGTATTGCGGCGGCGAGCTGACGCCGGAACTCCCCACGGCGATGGTGAAGCGGCCGCAGCCGAAACGGGTAGCCGTGGCGAACGCACCTCAAGTCTCCGCCCCGGCGATGGCAGCCGTAACGCCAGCACGCGTGGCCAGACCCAGCATGCTGGATCGGGTGAGCGAGGCGATCGGTGGGATCGTAGAAAGGGTGACCTCATTGGCGGCGCCGCCTACAGCTAACGGGCAGATGGACTACGCAGAGGTCGAGGAGGATGTTCCGGCGGCACCACCTCCCGCGAACGCGCGCGCGAATACCGCCAACAGCATCCCGCCACAGCCTAGGCCGGCTAAGAGGCCCACCGTCAACCGCGAGGAACTGGAGTAGCCGGCGCCGTCGTCTGTCATGCCGCTCTCCAACCAACAACTTGCCGACATCTTCAACGACATCGCCGACCGACTCGATATCCAAGGCGAGCTCGTCTTCAAGGTGCGTGCCTATCGCACGGTTGCCGAAAACATCCTGAACGCACCGCGACCAATCGCCGACCTATGGCGCGAGGGCGTACTCGAGCAAGTGCCCGGCGTCGGCAAAGAGATCGCCGCAAAGATTGACGAGCTGATGCGCACCGGCCGGCTGGAGTTCTACGAACGCCTGCGCCGCGAAGTGCCCGATGGCGTGGCGGCTATGTTGCGCGTGCCGAACGTCGGGCCGAAGCGCGTCAAGGAGTTCTGGGAGAAGTTGGGCATCACCAGCATAGACGAACTTGAGGCGGCAGCTAGGGCGGGCAAGCTGCGCGACTTGCCGCGCATGGGCGAAAAGGCCGAGCAGAAAATCCTGGCCGGCATCGAGTCTATGAAGCGTCGCGCCACTGGTCGCGTGCGCCTGGGTGACGCGCTGCCCATCGCACGGCGCATCGTTGCGGCGCTGCGCCAAGTGCCGGGCGTGCACAAGGCCGAATACGCCGGCTCGCTGCGCCGCGGCAAGGAGACCATCGGCGACGTGGACATCATCGTCGCCGCAAGCGACCCCGAGCCGGTGATGCAAACCTTTCTCGCGCAGCCGGGCATCGCCGAGGTGCTCGCCGCGGGCGAGACGAAGAGCAGCGCGCGGCTGGAGAACGGCCTCCAGGTAGACGTGCGCGTGGTTGAGCCGCGCGTGTGGGGCACGGCGCTGCAGTATTTCACCGGCAGCCAGCTGCACAACATCAAGGTGCGCGAGCTGGCGCAAAAGAAAGGGCTGACGCTCAACGAGTATGCCGTGTCGAAGTTGGGCGGCAAGGATAGCGCGGATGGCGGGGAGACGTTCGAGGATGAGCCGACGCTCTATGCCCGCCTCGGCATGGCATACATCCCGCCCGAGCTGCGCGAGGATCGGGGCGAGGTGGAGAAGGCGCTAGAGTTGGGCCCGGGGCGCGTGGTGATGCCGGACTTGATCGCGCTGAGCGATCTGCGAGGCGACCTGCAGATGCACACGACCTGGAGCGACGGCGCCACCGACGTGATGAGCATGGCGCGCGCCGCGATCGCGCTGGGATACGAATACATCCTGATCACCGACCACACCGCCGGCTTAGGGGTGGTGAACGGATTGACGCCCGAGCGCATCGCCGAACAGCGCAAAGAGATCGACCGGGTCAACGCGCAGCTCAGGAAGGAGGGCGTCCGGTTTCGCGTGTTGCAGGGCGCCGAGGTCGAAGTGCGCGGCGACGGCTCGCTCGATCTGCCCGATGAGGTGCTGTCGCAGCTAGACCTGGTGCAGGCCTCGGTGCATACGGCGCTCACGCAGCCGCGCGAGAAGATCACTGCGCGCGCCATCAAGGCGATGCAAAACCCGCACGTGCACATCCTTGGCCATCCCTCCGGTCGGCTGCTTAACGAGCGCGAGGGCGCGGACTATGACTGGGAGGCGCTGTTCCGGGCGGCGCTTGAATACCGCGTCGCCCTGGAGATCAACGCCGATCCTAGCCGATTGGACCTGAACGACGTGCTGGCGCGGCGCGCCGCCGAGCTGGGTTGCAAGCTCAGCATCAGCACCGATGCGCACGCGCCGGACGGGCTGAACAACATGATCCTGGGTGTGCTGGTAGCGCGTCGGGCATGGGTGACGCCCGACTCGGTCATCAATGCTTGGCCGCTGACGAAGCTGCTTAAGTGGGCGAACAAAACGCGCGCCTGACCTTAGGCCGGTCGGTGTTCTAATAGGGCGCGCGATGACCAGAACCACCCATACCGACCGCTACTTTTCACCCGACCCCGCCGTGCGCGACGTAGCGCGCAGGCTCTATGCATCCGTCGCCGACTTGCCGCTGGTTTGTCCGCACGGCCACGTAGACCCGCGCGTCTTCGCGGACCCCGACTACGCTTTCGGCACGCCGGCTGACCTGTTCATCATCCCCGATCACTACGTGGTGCGCCTGTTGTATTCGCAGGGCGTGCCGATGGAGGCCTTGCTTCCCTCGTCCAGCGAGGAAGAAGAGCAGCCCGAAGCGCGAGACCGGCGGCACCGCGCGATTTGGCAGACCTTCGCCGATCACTTCTACCTCTTCCGCGGCACACCAACCGGCATGTGGATTCGGGATGAACTGCGCGACATCTTCGGCATCGAGGAGAAGTTGAGCGGCACAAACGCACAGCGCATCTACGACCGGATCGCCGAGCGCTTGGCGCAGCCGGACTTTCGACCGCGCGCCCTCTACGCGCGCTTCAACATCGAGGTGCTGTGCACCACCGATGCCGCGACCGACTCGCTCACGCATCACCAGCAGATCAAGGATTCCGGTTGGTGCGGCCGTATCCTGCCCACATTCCGTCCCGATGGCGTGATCAACATAGACACGCCGAACTGGCGCGCCAACATCGCCCGCCTGGCCGAAGTCAGCGGCATTTCGATTACCCACTATCAAGCGTTCGTGGCTGCGCTGGAGCAGCGCCGCGCCTACTTCAAGGCGATGGGCGCCGTAGCGACCGATCATGCCGCGCTCACCCCATTTACCATCGCACTAAGCGACCGCGAGGCCGATGCGATCTTCCAGCGCGCGCTGCGTGGCGAGACGATGCCGGACGACGCAGCGCGCTTCACCGGCCACATGCTGATGCAGATGGCGCGCATGAGCATCGAAGACGGTCTGGTGATGCAACTGCATGTCGGCGCGTGGCGCAACCACAACCGCGCCGTGTTCGAACGCTTCGGGTCGGATAAAGGCGCCGACATTCCAATCGCCACCGAATACACGCGCAACTTACTGCCGCTGTTGAATGCCTTCGGCAACGACCGACGCTTCCGGTTGGTTCTGTTTACGCTCGACGAGACGACCTACGCGCGCGAGCTTGCGCCATTGGCCGGGCACTATCCCGCCGTGTGGATCGGCCCGCCATGGTGGTTTCATGACTCGTTTAACGGCATGCGCCGCTTCTTCGACCAAGTGATGGAGACGGCGGGAATCTACAACACCGCTGGATTCAACGACGACACGCGCGCGTTCTGCTCCATCCCTGCTCGACACGATTTGTGGCGGCGCGCCGCATGTGACTGGTTGGCCGGGTTAGTCACACGCCACATCGTGGACGAGGACGATGCCTTTGCGATGGCGCGCGCGCTGGCCTACGACTTGGCTAAGCTCACCTACAGCTTATAATGGCTGTCAAATCTAAATTAATGCGCGTCGCAAAATTGAGTTGATAGAGATCAACGCGACGCGCTTTCAGGAGGCAGACGATGATTTCCGAGCAAATGGCAACCGCTTTGAACCAGCAGGCAGCCGAGGAGGCTTATGCGTCGAGCGTTTATCTTTCCATGGCGCTATGGTGTGACGCTCAGGGCTACGAGGGAGCGGCGCGCTACCTCGCGGCCAGCTCACGGGAGGAGCGCGAGCACATGGAGAAGTTCTTGCAGTACGTCGTGGATCAGGATAGCCCGGCGCGCGTGCCGGCCGTGGCCGAGCCGCCGCACGAGTTCAACTCGCTGCCCGACATCATGAAGGCCGTGCTGGAGCTAGAGATGGACGTAGCGCGCAAGATCCATCGCATCGTGGATCTGGCCATCGCCGAGAAGGATCACGCAACGTGGAACTGGTTGCAATGGTTCGTGGCCGAGCAGCGCGAAGCCGAGATTAAGGCGCGCAACATCCTCGATCGCATCGAGGTGATTGGCACAGAAGCCACCGGCCTGTACGAGATTGACAAGATGCTCGGCAGCATGACCGAATCGGAAGAGGATTAACGGGCGCCCGGTTGGATCGCGGCTGAACGGCGAGCCGAAGCGGAAATATAATCGGCGCGTGAGTAGTCTCGGTTCCTCGATCCGCCGCGCGCGGCTCAACCTGCGCAATCGTTGGCGAGGGCGGCACAAGTTGCCGCCTTTCGTCATTGTCTCCTTAGAAGGCGAGGTCGTCGAGTTGCCGCCTGCGCGACCGGAGCTGCCGTTCTTCGGTCTGCTCACGCGGCTGATACCGGCGCTGCCCGCGCCGTTGAGCGTGAGCGACCTGCGCCGCACCTTCGAGCAGCTGGCGCATGATCCACGGGTGAAGGGCGTAGTGCTCAAGATTGGGTGCGTCGCCAATCCGGCGGTCTACCAGAGCCTGCGCGATCTGCTCAAGCGCTTCCGCACCAACAGCGGCAAGCGGCTGGTGGCCTACGCCGAGTCGTTCGGCCCCTTTCAGTATTACTTGGCCTGCGCCTGCGATCAGATCGTTATGCCCCCCAGCGCCGAATGGAACGTGCTCGGCTTGCGCGACGAATACACCTTTCTAAAGGACGCCCTAGACCGGCTGGGGGTGGGTGTGGACGTGGTGAACGTCTCACCGTTCAAGTCTGCCGGCGACATCTTCGCGCGGAACGACTTCTCCCCTGATTCGCGCGCGCAGGCGGAGTGGCTGCTGGACGCGCGTTTCGACGCGCTGGTGCAAGGGATCGCCGAGGGTCGGAAACTCAGCCCGGAGCGCGTGCGTGAGCTGATTGACTGCGCGCCCCTGAGCGCCCAAGAGGCGCTGCAGTCCGGTCTGCTCGACGCGGTGCTTTACGAAGATCAGCTCGAACGCTTTCTCGTCCCCGAGCCGTCGGCCGCGACGGACGGGCGCATCGCGCAGCTGGCCCGGCGCATCGAGAAGATCGCCCCCAACCTGGCCGATGACCTTCGTCGCGCGCAGCAAGCTGCTGACGCGCGCGCGCGGCGCGCTTGGATCAACTTAGAGGAAGCGCGCAAGATGCTGCTCGTCCCCATCGTCGAGTATGCGCCCAAAGTGGTCGGCGTGATTAAGGTGGAAGGGTTGATCGTGCCAGGCGTCAGTCGTCGTCTCCCGTTGCCAATACCGCGCATCGGCGAAGAGACGGCCGGAGCAGACAGCATCGCACAAGCCATCCGGCATGCTGAAGCGGACGATCGCGTCGCCGCAGTGATTCTCTACGTCAATTCCGGCGGCGGCTCTGTTCTAGGATCCGACCTGATCGCCCGTGAGGTGCGCCGCTTGCGCGCCAAAAAGCCGGTAGTGGTTTACATGGGTGGGACAGCTGCTTCGGGCGGCTACTACGTATCGGCCTTGGCAAATTACATCGTTGCGCAGCCGCTGACCATCACCGGCAGCATCGGCGTCATCGCACTGAAGCCGAACGCACGCGCTGGGTTAGAGAAGCTTGGGGTGCATCGCGTGGCGCTGCAGCGCGGCAAGCGCGCCGGCCTGTTCAGCGATGTCGAGCCGATGGATGAGGAGTCGCGCACGACCTTCGTTAGGTTGGTCGCACGAGCATATGATGACTTCAAACGTGTGGTGGCCGAGGGGCGCGCTATTGCGCCCGAGGTTCTGGAATCCATCAGTGGTGGGCGGGTATGGACCGGCGCCCAGGCAAAGGATCACCAACTGGTGGATGCGCTGGGAGACTTCACCGTGGCGCTGGAGCGAGCGCGCGAGTTAGCCGGATTGCCGGGCGACAAGCGCGCAGCAGCTATCATCATTGCGCCGCCGCGCCGACCGATGTTGCCACCGCCTCTTTCGGCGATTGGGGGATCGCAGCGTGCGGCCCTCGACGGCCTACGCGAGCTGCGCGACTTGTTGACCCAAACCAGCACCTGGGCGGTGTCGCTTTGGCATGGCGGCATCACCCACTGAGACGACAGCACATTCAGCGCGCATCGCCTGCGCACCGAGGCCGGCTCTCAGGAGCACACACCCGCCGCGCTTGAGCCGCGGAGATCACTTCACGCGCCACTCGCCATCAATTGTCTGAGCCGCCTCGGATTCTCTGGTCCGGCCGGCGTCGGTAGGCGAGTAGAACTCGCCCCCCTCGATCTGGGCGCGATGCTCTTGGACGACGTGGGGGGGGCACAGCGCAATGAACGATTCGATGCCCACGAGCAACACGCCGAGATCATCCAACTGACCGAGGAGCGGTGCGAGGTCGGGCACAAAGTCGGCGGGCGACACGATGTAGAGCGCTGCGGCGATCGGCAGCGCTTTGAGATAGATCGGCACGCGTGGATCGCGCAACAGGCGCCAAACCAGCCGAGCGCGGTTGATCAGTGCCTTCAGCACCCCAACCTGGGGGGTGATTTTTCGATCATTCGACACTTTAGACCTCCTGGTTCGTTCGTCGCACGCTTCGCGGGCGCGAACACAAATCAGTTCAGTGCGCTTCCAACGTCGAGTGATTCTAAGCAGCTATCGCCCCTGCTCGAACGCGCCTGTGCTGCCACTAGGGACGCTGCGCGCTGCATATTGTACCGTGAAGCCGACGTCAACGATGTATGTTGCAAGGCTCAGGGCTTACGCATCAGAGCGCTGCTTGCGATCAAGTTGCCAACCCAGCGGGCTAAATAGGTCGAGCTAAACAGCTGGGTAGACGACGGCATTGCCATCGCCTACCCCAACATCACCCCTTAGGGGCTTAAACGCTATCCGAAGGAACGCCCGGTGAGGCTCAAGTCGTTCGACCGGTGTGACCCTGCTCATCTCTCAGCACGGCCATCTATGATGAGAGCAGACCCTCGAGAAAGGTTAGCCACGTTGTCTCCTCTTCTGAACCAGCGCGCGCGCTTGAGCGATCCAATCGGCATAATCCGGCTTGCGCAGCCGATTAGGGGGGCAGATTTCCATCAGCCGCTCGATTGATGCATTGGCCAGCGCCTCATATGTGCAGATGCCGGCTTCGTATAGTCGGCGCTCGTACACTTCCCCGATACCCTTGATTGACTTGAGGTCATCGGCCTCCGTGCCTTGCCAGACGCGGCCAATTGAGTCCGTCTCGGCCGCCAACCGTCGTGCATCGCTGCGGATTGCGTTGAGGTTCATGCGCCGCAGCTGACGCTCATCTAACTCGAGAACGCGCTTGAAGTCATCATCGGTGAGGTTGGCCAGCTCCCAGAAGGTGCCAATGCCGGCTGCATACAGCCGCTGCATGAAACCTGAGCCGATCCCCTTGGCCACAGCAAGGTCTTGTGGGCATTCCGAAACACGTGCTTCTCCGCCGGCCTCGATAGCGGCGCGCATGGCCGCTTCTTTGACCTGCTTCACATACTCGCGCATGAGCGCAGTTGGTTTGTCCGGGGATGCCTCGGCAGCCACTGTTGCTTGGGTCTCTGTCGCCGTCTTGAGGGCATCGCGCTCGGCAATCACTGCATTCAGCCGATCTTGTAGTTCGGTCAATTGTGCGCGGAGTTCGGCGATCTGGCCAAGCCGAGTCTCTACATCGGCCTTCGCTGCGACAAGTGAATCAAGCTGCGCCATGAGATCAGCTTTGGCCTGTTTGGCCGCGTCTAGCTCGCTTTGGATTGAGGCCAATTGTTCGCTTAGCCTGCCGATCTCGGCATCTCTTTCCTGTAACTTGAGGGCAAGCTCGGCCTTAGCCTGCGCTGTGGCGTCGAGGTCGGCCTGCAGCCGCGCCAGCTGAGCATTCAGCTCGGCCAAGCGGGCGTCGCTCTCGCGCAGGCGGGCGTCGGCCTCCTCCTTGCTCTGCTTGAGCGCGGCGAAGCCGGACTTGAACAGGGCCAGCTTGCCGGCCAGATCGGCGGGGATGTCGGCCTCGGACAGGCCAAGCTGGGCGCGCAGCCAGCCGTCGGCGTCGGCCTCGGCTTCGGCCAGCCTCACACGCAGATCGCCGAGCTCGGCGCGCTGGACGTCAACCTGGGCCGCAAGCTCGGCCTTGGCCTGCGCTGTGGCATCGAGGTCGGCCTGCAGCCGCGCCAGTTGAGCATTCAGCTCGGCCAGGCGGGCGTCGCTCTCGCGCAGGCGGGCGTCGGCCTCCTCCCTGCCCTGCTTGAGCGCGGCGAAGCCGGACTTGAACAAGGCCAGCTTGCCGGCCAGATCGGCGGGGATGTCGGCCTCGGACAGGCCGAGCTGGGCGCGCAGCCAGCCGTCAGCGTCGGCCTCGGCTTCGGCCAGCTTCGCGCGCAGATCGCCGAGTTCGGCGCGCTGGGCGTCAACCCGGGCGGCAAGCTCGGCCTTGGCTTCGGTCTCCGCTTCTAGATCGGCGCGCAGTGCTTCTAGCTCTGCCGCGCGCGCTTCGAGACGAGCCTCCAGTTCCGACTTATCGGCGACGATGGCGTCGAGTTCGGATTTGGCCGCGGCAAGCTGAGCCTGGAGTTCTAGGACTGTCCTGCGCTGCCGATCCTCGTACTCCTTCTTGTGCTGATCGTACGCAGCGACAACTTCTTCGCCGGCGAGGGCTAATTCAGCGAGACTACTGCGCAACGAGAGGATCTCGTTTTGCAGCGCTGCGGCGTGCGCCTCGAATTCGGCTTTGGCTGCTTGCATCGCTTGATCGGCATCCGACTCAGCTTCGGCAACGGTCGCCGGCTCTGCCGCAGCAGCGCGCCCTTCCGCGGGCTCTTCAGGCGAGGTCATCGGCGCAGCCTGGAGCTGAGCGCCATCTCCCTGGGTTGTCTGGGCCGCGAATTCGGCGCGCAGCATGGCGATTTCTCGCTCGGTCTCTTCGGCCACAATCTGCGCGCGCAAGTCGTCAGCCTGCGCTAGCGCCTTGGACAGTTGCGCTTTCAGCACGTTAAGCTCTGCTTGGCATTGGCGAAGCTCGACCTCGAGAATCGGACGGTTGTGCGTCGCTGTATGGAGTTCGTCCTGCAATTGAGCAATGGTGGCGCTAAGCGCTGCTCCCTCTTGCTCGACCCGGCGCAGCTTCTCCTCAAGGATGCCGATGTGAGCGTTAAGCGTATTGATGTGCGAAGCCTTGACAGCTAGCTCAGACTGAGCGTTGGTGAAGTCAAGCTTGGCGTCTTCCGCGGTTAACTGCGCCGTTCGCACCCGCGATTCAAGCTCAGCGATGGTTGCGCCGGCCTGGCGTCGCGCGAGCAACCAGCCGATGAAGAAGCCGATGATGAGCGCGGCAATCAGCAACAAAATATTGGCGTCCATAAGTTCTACTCCTAGGGTGGGTGGGTTAGTAGCCTTATCTTAAGGATCGCTTGTTAAATGCCGGACGATCGAGCCTCGCTCAGCCGCATTTTTAGCCGATCGAGATGAGCCTTCGCGGTGTTGAGCGAGTCCTCTCTTATTTCGAGCAGAGTCGAGGCATGGCGCGCCAACTGGGCAGCGACCTCGCTGCGCATGCGAGCCAGTTCGGCTACCAGCGCTTCTCGCGCGACGCGGCTTGCTTGCATGTCTCGGCGTAACTGCTGGGCTTCGGCATCCAGCGCTTTCAACTTAACCTCTTGGCTGTTCAGGACGCTGATGACCGCGTCATAGTTAGCGTTTGTCGTGGCGATCTCGGCATGCGCACCTGCCAGCTGGGTAGTTAACTCGGCAACGCGAGTGGTCGCCGCTTCGAGTTGTGTGCGAAGTTCGGCGAGGTCGGACTGCGTTCGCTCCAGCTCGGCTAGGCGCTCGTTCAGGCGCTCCTCCAGCTCAGCTTTCTGGTCTTTCAACGATCGGATGTCGGCTTCGAGGGCACTCTTTTCACTCTCCAAGGCTTGCACATTGCCCTCCAGCGCCGCAATGGTGTTGCGCGCGTCCATCAGGCTGGCTTCGGTCATGCGGATGTTGGCTTGGAGCATCTGCACGCGGCTGCGCGCGTCGTTCAACTCTCGCTCGGCGTTTCGATACTTCGCGTCCAAGTCGCGAATGCGGCTCTCCGCCTCTTCAACGCGGCGGCGGTAGGGGATTACTGTGATAAGCACGCCAACGACGCCGCCGATGATGACAGCTATGGCTGTGGGTAGCCAGTCCATAATGACTTGCCTCCTTATTGAAATTTGCAAAGGTCTCGCCAGATACGGCTTGGAGTTTGAATGAGCAGATGGCAAATGTCAATGAGTTTGCCGAAAAGTATCTAGGCGAAACGCATCAAAGTTCAGCTTACGCGGGCATCGCATTTCTGCGACCATCCTCGACCGAGAGCACTTCCGTTCGACCCTCGCTGATGTCGCCCGCGATTGCAGCCAACCCCTGACCCGCGCGCGATGGCTGCCGGCCACAAGTTGCGTTCGTTTGTCACTCCCATCCGAGAAGAGTGGTAGAGTAAAGAGGAAGCTTGAGTGGGAGGAGAGATTTACCTGCCGGCCGACAGCGAGCAGAGGCGCGATGACGATAGTTCAGCTCTTCAACCAGTATTCGTTCTTCTTGCTGCCTGTAGTGATCCTGCTGGCTACGGCCGTAGCCTTAATCCGTCGGCGGGCCAGGGCCGTCTTCTGGGTGGCCTGGGCAGCCGTGCTGGTGGGCTTCGTTGCCTACGGTCTGTTCAGCCGCGTGCCGCAGACAATAGGGGTGAAGTTAGACACTGCAGCCGACATTCGCGCGGCAATCCAGACGGCAGGCCGACCTACCCTGGTGCAGATCTATTCCAACTACTGAAGCGCGTGCATCAGCGCGCGTCCGGCCGTGCGCCGGATCGAAGAAGAATGGAAGACCGGTCAGGTACTGTTGCTCGATATCGCCAACCCCGGCACGCGCGAATTCGCCGCTCAGATTGGCTTTGAATTTACGCCGACGTTTATCCTCTACGACGCGCAGGGTAATGAGGTGCAACGTTGGCGTCGGCCACCGGAATTGAGCGAACTCCCCTGAGCCTTACATCGCGCAGCGCGAACCATCCTCTTGTGCTCGGATGCGCCGTTTAGCCCTCAATCGCGCACTCAATATGCTCGAGCTGCGAAGCCACGTTGCGCTCGTCCAGCTCAATCGCGATGACGTCTATTTGCCACTGTGCGTCCTGAAGACCATGCGCCTCCAGATAGGCTTGGGCCGTGGTGATCAGCGTAGCGCGCTTGTGCGGTGAGATGCTTTCCTGAGGACGGCCATAAGCGTCGCTGCGGCGCGTGCGCACTTCGACGAAGATCAGCGTATCACCGCGTTGGGCCACGATATCCAGCTCGCCGTGGCCATGACGCCAATTGCGTTCGCGCACCACGTAACCGCGCTCCGTCAGGTGCTTGGCCGCGATCGCCTCACCCCACGCACCGACGTCTTCGCGTTTGGTCATCAGGCCTCTTCTTCTGCCTCAGGCGGATGCGCGGCCTCTCGGCCGGCAATTGTCGCGGCGACCAGGCTGATGCCGAAGCTCACCAGCCCGAAGATCAAGATGAGGCCGGGCCGGATGTCCGCTCCCGGCACCTGACCGCTGAGGACTAGTGTGGAGACCACCAGCCCGATGATAGCGCCTGCGCCTACCCACAGGCCCATGATGCTACCCACGACCCTGCCGATGCGCGGATCAGTGAAGCCGGTCGCGGCCTTCCGACCTGCCATGATGGCGACGGTGGCAGCTGTAGCGAGGTTACTCCACCAACCGGCAGAAAGTGCCGCGCCCGCCATCAGCGCATTATTCCTCTCCAACAGCGAAAGCAGAAACAGTTGCACCAGGATCGCAACCGTGGCCGTCGCGACAAGTGAAACAATCAAGTAGCGCAAATGCAGACGATTCATATATCCCAACTCCTCACCCTCAACTCACTCCGCTACACGCTTGCTTACCCCTGCCTAAATCAAAGGCCGTCAGTGCCTGAAATGCCGCACGCCGGTAAAGATCATCGCGATCCCTGCATCGTCGGCGGCGGCGATGACCTCGGCGTCGCGCATGGCGCCGCCGGGCTGCACGATGGCCTTTACGCCAGCCTTCGCGGCTTCGTGGATGCCGTCCGGGAATGGGAAGAAAGCGTCACTGGCCAACACGGCATCCTTCGCCCTAAGACCGGCGCGCTTGGCGGCGATCTTGACACAATCCACGCGGTTGGGCTGTCCGCCACCGATGCCGACAGTCGCCAAGACGCCGTGGCTCTCGCGCGCGATCACGATGGCGTTGCTGCGCACGTGCTGACAGACCTTCCAGGCGAAACGCAGGGCGTGCATGTCTTCGTCACTGGGTTGTGCCCGAGTGACCACTTGCCAACGCGCCGAAGCCGGATCGCCGCGATCCACCGTCTGGCGCAGCAGGCCGCCGGTGATGCTGCGATACTCATAGGTTGGCGCAATCGTAGCCGCCGGGTCTTCGATCTCCAGCAGGCGGCAATTCTTGCGATGGCTCAGTAAGGCCTTGGCCTCATCGCTGAACCCAGGCGCAACGATGCACTCGATGAACAAGTCGCCCATCGCCTCGACAGTTGCAGCGTCCACCTCCCAGTTCGAGGCGATCACGCTTCCGAAGGCAGATACCGGGTCGGCGTTGAAGGCAGCCGTGTAGGCTTTGTGCAGCTCATCGGCGCAAGCGACCCCGCACGGGCTGAGGTGTTTGACAATCGCGATGGTCGGCTGCTCAAACTGTATCACCGCGCGCCAAGCCGCATCAAGGTCGAGCAAATTGTTATACGAAAGCTCCTTGCCCTGCAGGAGCCGTCCGCCCAGCGGGCCGATGCAGCTGTTGCCGTTGATGCTGAACAGCGTTGCCTGTTGATGCGGATTTTCGCCGTAGCGCAGGTCTTGCACCTTGTGCAACGTGAGGGTGAGAATCGGCGCGCTGCTTGACTGAATGCCCAATAAATAATCACGAATGGCTGCGTCGTAGGCGGCCGTATGCGCAAAGGCCTTCAGCGCCAGCACCTCGCGCGTCTCCAACGAGACGCTACCACTGCGGGCGATGTCGTTCAAAACCAGGTCGTAGTCGCACGGATCGCACACGACGGCGACGCGCTCGTAGTTCTTAGCCGCAGCGCGGATGAGCGCCACGCCCCCAATGTCAATGTGCTCAATCGCGTCGCGCAGCGTGACGTATCTCTGGGCGACGGTCTTCTGGAATGGATAGAGGTTAACCACGACCAGATCTATCATGGGCGCGCCGATGCGGGCTAGGTCGGCGCGATCGGCATCCGTGTCGCGCGC
>JANWVF010000074.1 GCA_025056965.1 Thermoflexales bacterium
CCAGTGCCGGCCGGCTCCACCGTGTTCGCCAGTTGGAACATCCCGAACTTCAAGAGCGGCGAGTTCGACCGCGGCGACGGCCAAGGCTACAAGGGGCCGGTAGCGCAGGTGATGCAGGTAGACGTGCCGGGCATCAGCGGCCCGCGCACCATTCGGCTGCGCTGGGTGGATCTGAACAACCAGGTGCTTGAAGACAGCATCACGATTAACATCGGTGGCCAAGCCCCGCCGCCTACTACCTATCCGGACTGTAACCCCAGCAACCCTGACTGGCAGGCCGGCCGGAACGGCAACCCACCCGAATGGACGTTCTGCAAGCGCAAGGACTTGGAGTACGTGGGTGAGTCGCCGGGCAACATCGCCTACGTGCCGCGCAACGACAAGGTCTACACCATGGCCTGGGAGGTCTACGGCGCGCGTGCGATCTACCTCGTGTTCGAGCCGAACAGCACTCGTGGTCCGGCCGGACCGGCCAACCAGCCCAACATGTCGCGGCCGACCACCGGCACCGGTCCGATGTCGTTCCGCAGCAACGAATTCGCCGATGGCTGCTACAAGATCACGCTGCGGATTGACACCAACGCCGGCCATCGCGCCGACTTCGGTGAGAAGATCTTCTGCGTCAACGTGAACGTCGGTGGGGGTGGCGGTGGCGGCGGCGCGCCCCCGCCCACGACCACGCCTGTGCCGCAGCCGACGGCCACGCCCGAGCCCACCATTACGCCGGCGCCGTAGCGGTGCGTCGCGCCTGTGTGGGATGCCGCGCACCCGCAGGAGGGAGGCGCGCAACGCGGATGCGACTCAACTGCGGGTTGAGAAGTGAGAAGCTCAAGCGGATCGATAGAGCAGACCGGTGCGGACGCAGGTCAAGCTGCCACGCCGGTCTGCCTGTAGCAGCAGTCAATGCAGTCAATATGGAATACACACGACGACTCGGCCACTTGCTCGCAACTGTCACGGCGATTGCAACTGTCTTCGCGTCTGCGCCGGGGAATTCACCGGCTGCCCTAGCGCAGCAGGATTCCCCAGGCGAAGAGATCGCCTCTCCGAGTGGTGCGCTCGGACCGAGCGCCTCGAATCATGCCGAGGTCTGGACGCCAGGCGCCGGCGCCAGCTTCAACATCCTGCGAAGCGCCGTCATCACGGTCACCGTGGACGCGACCTACGCGCTGGCCAATTCCGGGGTCTATTACATCCATGATCCCAACTCGGGCTTCGGCCCGGCGACCAATGCGACGGTCTCGCTCTCCAACTTCAACCAACGTGCCGTGATGACGGCGACGCTCAACCCCAACAGCGTTCCGAACGGGGCCAGCATTTACTTCTCGATCAATGCCGCGGATAACAGCAGGACGGCGACCAGCCCGGGTTACCTGCTGACCCGCGAGGCGAGAGTTTACCTTCCCGTTGTCATGCGGTTCTTCGGTCAGCCGGCCTTCATCACCGGCGAGAGCGCCTGCGACGCAGCCAACAACGGGCGCGGTGGTCCGCTTGCCCCGTCCACGACTTACACCGTCACACATACGCGCCAGGATAGCTGGCTCTTCATCAACAACACCACCCCGAATGCGGCGATCGTGGTGTCGCTGACGAACTACACCATCACCGGCCAGCTCCAGGTGCGCATCGAGCAGGGGGGATGCAGCAACACGCAGTTGATCAACTTCGCCACCAACCCCAACCCGGTCGTCACCGTATACAACGTGCCGGTCGGGCGCGTGTACTTCCGCGTGGTCACCAGCGGCCAAGCGCCGCCGCCCTATCAGATTCGCTGGAGATATACCACCGTCGGGCCGTTGGAACCGAATAACCACCCCTGCGAAGCGCCGACGATCCAACCGGGCGTGTTTTATGCGCCGTGGAGCGAGGACCAGTATGACTTCTTCGCTATAAACATCACGACTACCGGGCAGGTGCAGGTGCGGGTGATCGGCCACACCATCGGCGGGACGCAGGTGCAGGTGCGCACACCGCTCAAGCCGGGATACGTCTGTCCCGGCAACGGCGCCGATCCGATCAACAGCACCAGCCGCATTGACCCGTTCGGTTCAGTGCCGAGTGGCGGCGGCAGCGTGACGGTGACGGTCAACATCACAGCCACCGGCCTATACTACATACGCGTCAGCCTGCCGTCGGCCACCGGCAACAGCCAGCCCTACCAGATCGTGTGGAACTACGCCGGCCCAAGCGGCGGCACGGCCGGCCCGATCTTCACCACGAATCCCAACCAGCCGCCGGCGTGTGGTGCGCCCCCGCACGGCAACCCGAGCGCTTGTCAGCTGGACATCGTCTACAACATCAACGCTGGCCAGTCGGTGACCTACTACTGGTTCGGCATGCAGGCGCTATCGCCGTATGACGCGATCCAGTTGCAGGTCGTCGGCGTGAACGACCTGCATGGCTGCGGACCAGGTAATCCTGGGACGATTCAGCCGCCCCCGTTCAACAATCCCAATGCCTGGCACTTGGTAGGCACCTTGGCGCCGCAAGGCTCGGTTACTTTGCAGTTCAATTCGGCGGGCGGCTACAACATCCGGCTGCGCGTGATGCAAGGTGCGACCCAGAAGTACTACGACGCCAAGCCACTCAAGGTGAGCTGCGGCACGCTGATGGCGGCGCGGGACGAATCGGAAGGCGCTTCGGCTGCGCCGGCCTTCGAGTGGAGCGGATCGGTCTCCCCGCCGCTGCCGCCGGACGTGCAACCGCATCCGTAGCCCTCACCCCTCACCCCCGCCCCTCTCCCTTGGGGAGAGGGGATGGGGTAAGGGAATACAAGCGGGTCTTCGCTTGGGCGAGGCTCGCTTCTTTGCCCCTCTCCCTCGGGGAGAGGGGATGGGGTAAGGGAATACAAGCGGGTCTTCGCTTGGGCGAGGCTCGCTTCTTTGCCCCTCTCCCTCGGGGAGAGGGGATGGGGTGAGGGAATATAAGCCGGTCTCCACTCAGGCGAGGCCCGCTTGTTTTTTTTTGCGCGATTACAATCGGAAGCATGTCCGTGGTCGAAGAGGTGAAGCGTCGCGTGGACATCGTCGAGGTGATCGGCGCTTACGTGAAGCTCTCGCGCAGCGGCCGGAACTACAAGGGGCTCTCGCCCTTCCAGAGCGAGCGCACGCCGTCCTTCTTCGTCTTCCCGGATACGCAGACCTTCAAGGACTTCTCCAGCGGCGAGCAAGGCGACGTGTTCTCGTTCCTGATGAAAAAGGAGGGGTGGACGTTCGGCGAGGCGCTGCGCGAGCTGGCGCGACGCGCTGGTGTGCCGCTGGAGGCACGGACGCCGGAACAGCAGCGGTCGGCCGACTACGAGGCGCGCCTGCGCGAAGCGCTGGCCCAGGCGGCCGCCTACTTTCACCATCTGCTGCTCACGGCGCCCCAGGCGGCGGCCTGCCGCGCTTACCTGCGCGAGAAGCGCCGGTTGACCGACGACACGATCGCGGCCTGGCAGCTGGGCTACAGCTTGGCCGATTACCAGGCGCTGTCGAACTATCTAACGGCGCGCGGCTTCAGCATGACGGAGCTGGTTGACGCCGGGCTGGTGGTCGAGAACGAGGCCGGGCGGCGTTACGATCGCTTTCGCGGCCGGCTGATGATCCCGATCCACGACGCGAAGGGGCAGGTGGTCGGCTTCGGCTCGCGCGCGCTGGACGGCAGCGAGCCGAAATACATGAACTCGCCGCAGACGGCCGTCTTCGACAAGGGCCAACTGCTGTTTGGCCTGCACCGCGCCCGCCAGGCCATTCGCGACGCGCAAGTCGCGGTGCTGGTCGAGGGCTACATGGATGTGATCGGCTGCCATCAGGCCGGCTTCGCCAACGTCGTCGCCGGAATGGGCACGTCGCTCGGCGAAGCGCAGTTCCGCACGCTGAAGCGGCTGGCGACACGCATCGTGCTGGCCTTGGATGCCGACGCGGCGGGCGACCGTGCCGTCCTGCGCGGGGTCGAGGTGGCGCGCGATGCCCTCGAGCGCGAAGCGCAGCCCATCTTCGATCCGCGCGGCGTGATCCGCTGCGAGTCGAAACTGAAGGCCGACATCCGCGTGGCCGTCTTGCCGGAGGGCAAGGACCCAGACGAATTGGTGCTGGAATCGCCCCAACGCTGGCGCGAGGTCGTGGAGAACGCCCGTCCGGTGGTGGAACATGCGATAGACGTCATTCTGCGCAGCCGGCCGCTATCCGATCCCCACGCCAAGTCGGAAGCCGTGCGAGCGGTTGCGCCGATCCTGCTCGACACTGCCAACCCGCTGCAGCGCGACTTTTACATCCAATACCTGGCGCGTCGCCTACAGGTTAGCCCGCGCGCAGTCCTGGCGACGGTGAACGCCGTGGCGCGCGAAGGCAGATCCAACAAAGCTC
This sequence comes from Thermoflexales bacterium, assembly GCA_025056965.1. Taxonomy (GTDB): domain Bacteria; phylum Chloroflexota; class Anaerolineae; order J036; family Brachytrichaceae; genus JAAFGM01. The sequence goes on from JANWVF010000074.1 coordinate 4,347, forward strand.
AGGCAGGCAGCAACAAGGACTCGACGCCGACCGCCGGCGAGCCGAACTGGGCGCGTCCCGGCACAGACAAGACCGACCTGGAGGCACACCTGATCGCGGCGCTGTGGCGCAACCCTCAGTTGTTGCTCGATGCCAACGTAGCCTTGACACGCGCTCATCTGGACGTGCTGGCTGAGCGCGACTTCGCCAATCCGGCGATGCGCGAGGCCTTCCGTCAGCTCAGCCGCGTGGCGATGGGCGCGCCTTCGCCGCCGGTCGAGGCCACAGCGCCGGAGGACTGGCTGACCATCATCGCCGACTACGACGGGCTTGACCTCTCGGCAAACGACGAGGCTCGGTTGCGCGAAGAGGTAGTGCGCACGGCACTGCGTCTGCGCGAGCGCAACCTGGCGCGCGACCGGATCAGCATCAACCTGATGATCGAAGAGGCTAAGCGCGCCAACGAGGCCGATGTAGCCGCTCGGTATAATCTCGAATTGCATCGCGTGCTTACGCAACATCTGCGGGTACAAAAAGCGCTGCACCTGCGCAGCGCGCTCAACGTGACCTAATCGGTGTTGACGTTCAAGAGGGATGACGCCAGTGACCAAACCGACGCGATCTAACGCCTCTGCCAAGTCTTCGCGCAAGGCCAAGTCGGCCGGGAAATCGGCTCGGCAGAAGGCCAATCGCCGGGCACAAAGCGACATGCTGAGGCGTGATGAAGTGGACGGTCTTGAGGCCGCCGCGCCCGCTGCCGACGAGGATGGTGTGCCCTTCGCTTCCGAGCCGGATGATCCCGTTGCGGAGGTGACCGACGCCGACTTACCCGACTCCGCGGAGGACTCAGACGACGAGGCAGCAGCGGCAGCCTATGCCTTGGCCGAAGCCGACGACGAGGACGAGCTAGAAGATCTCACTCTTCTCGACTCGCGACGGCTGGCCGAGGTGGATGACTTGGACAGCGCCGATCCGGTGCGGACGTATCTGCGCGAGATCGGCTCGACGCCGCTGCTGACCGCCGATCAAGAGCTGAGGACCTGCGCGACCTTCAGCGCCGAGCAACTTGCCCGCCACATCCGTGCCGAAGCGCAAGAGCGCAACCTGCCCTTCTGGTCAGTCGCCTACGAGCACCTGACCCGCGCCTGGCAGACCGTGCTCGACGCATGCGCAGCCCGCAACGTCGCGCCGCCTGAGTTGCCGACGATCCTGCGCGACGCGCGCAACATGCCGTGGCACTATAGCGATCCGCTCCCCTCGGACGTGCAGGCGTATCTGCGTGCGCTCGGCTGGGGACAGGATCAGACGGTGGAGCGGATCAGCAAGCCGCTGTTCGACTTCGTCCTGGCGGCGATTGTCCTGCCGCCGGCTTTCGTCGAGCAACTCGAGCAACACGTCGAGTATTCGCCGGAGTTACCTGAATGGGACGAGGCGAAGGCCTGGTTGCCCGCAGCAGCCGACTGCGAGGACCACTTGCGCGAGGTGCAGCTGCGAGCGGAAGAAGCTAAAAGCGCGCTGACGCGCGCCAACCTGCGTCTGGTGGTCAGCATCGCCAAACGCTACATCGGCCGCGGCATCTCCTTCATGGACTTGATCCAGGAAGGCAACATGGGCCTGCTGCGCGCCATCGAGAAGTTCAACGCTTGGCGCGGCTTCAAGTTCAGCACCTACGCCACCTGGTGGATTCGCCAGGCGATCAGCCGCTCGATCGCCGATCAGGCACGCACCATTCGCATCCCCGTGCACCTGGTGGAGACGATCAACAAGCTCACCCGCCTGCAACGCCGCATGACACAAGAGCTAGGCCAAGAACCGACCACCGAAGACCTAGCTATGGAGATGAACCTGCTCGACGAGCACGAGCTTGCGGCAATCATGGAAGCGCATGCGAACGGCAAGCCGCTCGATCCGGCGCTGGAGCGCAAGCTCGATCAGGCGGTGAAGCGCGTTCAGCAGATCATGCGCGTGTCGCTCGAACCGATCTCGCTCGAATCGCCGGTCGGCTCAGAGCAGAACAGCCTGCTGGGCGAGTTCATCCAGGACGAGAGCGAGCCGTCGCCTTCCGACTTGGCCTCGTTGCAAATGCTCAAGCAGCAGATCCGCAACGTACTGGCCAGCCTTACTGACCGCGAGCGCGAGGTCTTAGAGATGCGCTTCGGCTTTCGCGACGGCAAGACGCACACGCTGGAGGAGGTAGGCCGCACGTTCAACGTTACGCGCGAGCGCGTGCGGCAGATTGAGGCAAAGGCGCTGCGCAAGCTGCGCCACCCACACCACAGCCGCCGGCTGCGCGATTACTTGGGGGATGTGTGAGGCTCTTCTCGCCGACGCGGCACGGGCACTGCCTTAGAGGCTAAGGAGAACAGCGAAGCCGGCAGATTTGGCTTGTGCTCCGCGCGCCTTAGCTTGCGATATACGATCGCCTCGGCGTCGAACAGGCGCATGTCCACGCGCATCTCATCATTGACGACGACGCCTTCGGCCTCTAGGCGGCGGCGCTGCTCATCCGGCGCATACTGGTTGGAGATGCGTCCTTGTGCATTGATCACGCGCCACCAAGGCACGCGCGTATCCGCAGGCAGGGCGTACAGCGCAAAGCCAACGTAGCGCGCCGAGCGCGGACTGCCGCACAGGCGCGCCACGCCGCTATAGCTCATCACCATGCCGCGGGGGATGAGCTTCACGACACGATAGACGTCCTCAAACTTCACCAACGCGAGCCAAAAGGATTACCTTGTAGCCCTTACAGTCTTCGCGTCCTTCGCGCCCTTCATGGATCACATCAAGCCAAAGTCTTTGGCGATGATGCGCGCGGTCATCTTGGCACTCATCATCACGCTGGGCGTGCCGCCGCCAGGCTGCGTGCTTGCGCCCACGAGGTAGAGATTCTCGATGTCCTCGCTCTTGTTGTGGGGGCGGAAGTAGGCCGTTTGCAGCAGGGTTGGCTCTGGCCCGAAGGCGTTGCCCAGGTAGCTGTTCAGGCTGTGCTCGAAGTAGTCCGGCGTGATGTAGCTCTTATAAACGAGGCGCTCGCATAGGCCGGGGATGTAGCCGGCTTCGTCCAGGAAGCGCAGCGCCTTGTCCACGAACGCATCGCCGATCTTCGACCAGTCCAGGCCGCTGCGGTTGTTCGGCACGGGCACCAGGGTATAGGCAGCGTGATGACCCGGCGGCGCCAGGCTGGGATCGGTCACCGTCGGCACGTGCAAGTAGTGCGACATGTCGGGCGCGAGCACGCGCCGGTCGAAGATGTCGCGCAGCAGCTCCTCGTAGCGTGGGCTGAGGATGATGTTGTGATGGCGCAAGTGCAAATCGAGGTTATCGGCGCGGAAGCCGAAGTAGATCACGACGAGCGACATAGACTGGCGCATGCGCTTGGCCCGCGCGTCGGTGTTGAACAGCCGATATTCCGGCTCGATCAGCTTCATGTAGGTGTGCGCGTAGTCGCCGTTCGAGACGACGAGGTCGGCATGAAGCTGCGTCCCATCGGCCAGTTCCACGCCTCGCGCAATGCGGCGGCCGAAGCGACCGCGCGGCGGCGCGCCGTCCGGGCCGGAGACCAGGATGCGCTTGACCTCGCTGTTGTAGCGAATCGTCCCGCCCAGCTCCTCGTACTTGCGGACGAAGCCGCGCACCAGCGCCCCCGTGCCACCCATGGCGAAGTGGATGCCCCACGTCTTCTCGACGAAATGGATCATCGCGTAGATGGCCGGCACCGCCAACGGATTCCCGCCGATCAACAACGGCTCGAAGCTGAAGACGCGGCGCAACTTGTCGTTCTTGAAGTACTTGCTGGTGAACGAGAACAGCGTGCGCACTGCGTCCAGCCTGAGCAAATCCGGCATGACGGCCAGCATCGAGCCGAGGCTACCGAAGTACTTGTAGCCGAGCTGGAGGAAGCCGCGTTCAAAGATCGCCTGCGCTGCGGCATGGAAGCGCTCGTAGCCCTCCAGGTCGTCCGGCGCGATGGCCTTGATCTGTTCGCGCGTGTGATCCCGATCGCCGTCGTAGTCGAAATACGTGCCGTCGTCGAAGTAAATGCGGTAGAAGGGCTTGATCGGGATGATCTGGACGTAGCGAGACGTATGCGCGAGCTCCTGCCCTTGGCCGTTTTGCGGCGAGAGGACGTGCGGCGGGAAGTCCGGCTGGTCCAGGTTGTGCACGCCGCGCTCTAGGGCGAACAGCTCCTCGATGAAGTGTGGCACGGTGATGACCGTTGGCCCCATGTCGAAGGTGAACCCGTGCGCCCGGCGCACGTAGGCCCGACCGCCGGGCGCGTCCAACTTCTCGACGATCGTAGTGTCGAAGCCCAAGCTTTGCAGGCGAATGCCGAGCGCTAGGCCGCCGATCCCCGAACCGATGATGATGGCTTTACGTTGCGTCATCGTTTTACCAATCCTGTGTGACGAGCAAGTTGCTTGGCATTCTCGTCCGCTTTTTGAAGAGCAGGCTTAACGGCGGATGGGCCGGCGCGGTCACAGCGTCATCTGTTTGGCCCAGACGACCTCGGGCAGATCGCGCAGCGCCTTCATCGCGTAGTCGGGCACAGGGTTATCCAAGTTGATGAACGACAGCGCGCGGTCGCCGGGCTTGGTGCGTCCCAGCCGATATTCCGCGATGTTCACGTAGTTGGCACCCAGGATGGTGCCGACCCGTCCGATCACCCCGGGCACGTCGCGCGAAGAGATCACCAGCACTAGCCCCTCCGGCACGGCGTCAATGCGAAAGTGGTCTATCTGCACGATGTGCGGCTCGCTGCCGTCGAATAGCGTGCCGGCGATGGTGCGCTCCTCATGGTCGGTGGTGACGCGGCAGGAGACCAAGTTGGTGTAGTCGCTGCTGGTCAGGTTCAGCGCCTGGGTCACGACGATGCCGCGTTCGTTGGCGATGACCGGCGCGTTGACGTAGTTCACCTTCTCGCCGCCGAGGATGGGCTCTAGCAAGCCGCGCAGCAGCGCGACGGTGAGCGGCTTGACGTGGGGAGCGACGTCGCTGCCGCGGTATTCGACCTCGATGCGCGACAGCCGACCTTCCATCAGCCCGGCTTGCAAGCGACCCAGCTTCTCCGCCAGCTTCAGATACGGGCGGATGATCGGCCATGCCGCCGGGTCAATCGGCGGGAAGTTCACCGCGTTGCGCACATCGCGCTCGTGCAGGGCATCCAACACCTGCTCGGCGATCTGGATCGAGACGTCGCGCTGCGCTTCGACGGTGCTGGCGCCCAGGTGAGGCGTCAAGACGACGTTCGGCAGCGTAAGGAGCGGTGAGTCAGCAGGCAGGGGCTCTTCCTCGAACACGTCTAGCGCCGCGCCGGCCAGCTTACCGCTCGCCAGCGCCTCATACAGGGCTTTGGAATCCACCAGGGCGCCGCGGGCGACGTTGATCACGCGCGCGCCCGGCTTCATCTTGGCAATGGCCGCGCCGTCCAGCAGGCCGCGGCTGCTCTGAGTAAGGGAAGAATGCAAAGTGATGAAGTCGCTCTGCGCCAACAGCTCATCCAGCGAGACCAGGACGACCTTGTTGGCGCGCGCGGTCTCCTCGCTGACGTATGGATCGTAGGCGATGACCTCCATGCCAAAGCACTGGGCGCGCTTGGCGACCTGCGTGCCGATCCTGCCCAAGCCGATCACGCCGAGCGTCTTGCCGTGCAGCTGCACGCCCATGAACTTGCTGCGCGTCCATTCGCCTCGGCGCAGGGATGCGTCGGCTTGGGGAATGTTGCGCGCCAGCGCCAGCATCATGGCGATGGTGTGTTCGCAGGTGGCTGTGGTGTTGGCCTGCGGCGTGTTCATCACGATGATGCCGCGATGGGTGGCAGCCTCGACGTCAATCGTGTCCACGCCGATGCCGGCCCGACCGATGACGCGCAACTTGCTGCCCCGCGCGATTACCTCGGCGTCTACCTTCGTTTCGCTGCGCACGATCAGCGCGTGGTATTCGGGGATGCGCTCGAGCAACTCGGCGCGCGACATCTTCTTCACCACGTCCACCCGCACTGTGGGATCGCTATGCAGCAGCTCCAGACCGGCGGCGGAGAGATCATCTGGGATCAGGATGTTGAACATGGCGGCGCGATTATAGGGGTACACTACGCGCGATGCACAGGATGCGCGCTTATGCCACCGAGGCGATCGTCGTGCGCCGCGAGGACTACGGCGAGGCGGATCGGCTCGTCACGCTGCTGACGCCGGATTACGGCAAGCTGCGCGCCTTGGCCAAAGGCGCCCGCAAGCCGACGTCGCGCAAGGCCGGCCACATCGAGCTGTTCGCGCGCACGCGGCTGTTGCTGGCAAAAGGCCGCACCTTTGACCTGATCACTCAAGCCGAGCTGATCGAGGCGCATCGCCTGCTGCGCGAGGAAATCGGGCGCGGCGCGCTGGCGCATTACCTGTGCGAGCTGGCCTACCGGTTCGCGCCGGAAGGCAGCGACGCAGCGCCGCTCTACGACTTGTTGGCCGAAGGGTTGGACCGGCTGTGCGAATCGGCGGATCCACAACTGGTGGCGCGCTACTTCGAGCTGCGACTGCTCACCCTAGAGGGGTATCGGCCGGAGCTGTTTCGTTGTGCCCGCACGCAGTTGCCGCTGGCCAACGATGTGGGCGACGCGCCGGTGGCCTTCTCGCCCTCCCAGGGCGGCGTGCTTTGCGAGGAGGCGGCGTCGTCGGCGCGCGACGTCTTCCGCCTGAGCCGCGGCGGCCTGGCGCTCCTGCGCACGCTGCAAACGCAGCCGTTCGAGATTGTGCAAATGCTCGACGTCGCGCCGGAGCTCCATGAGCACATCGCGCGCGCGCTGCAGCTCTACATCGGCGCCATCCTGGAGCGCCGGCCGCGCACGGCAGCGTTTTTGGATCGGCTGGCGCGCGAGATGCGCTAGAATGCGTGCTGAAAACGGCCAAGCGCTCGTTCAAAGCCCGCGTAGTTCAATCGGATAGAACAGCGCCGTCCTAAGGCGCGTGTTGTGGGTTCGAGTCCTGCCGCGGGCGTTCGCCGCGACGATGAGGGCGGCCTAGAAGTTCTGCGCGCTCGGCGCCTCGCCCAGC
>JANWVF010000087.1 GCA_025056965.1 Thermoflexales bacterium
GCAGCGCCTGGCCGAGAGCGGCTTCGGCGGCTCGGAGGCCTTCTACCGCGTGGCGCAGGCCATCTCGGAGTGCCTGCCGAACGAGAGCAAAGAGAAGAAGCTGCTGGACGGCCTGCTCACCGGCCGCGAACGCCTGCGCCAAGAGGTGACGCAGGCGGCGCGGCAGGGTAGGCTCGGCTTTATGGAGGAGTGACGCCGATGAACGAGGCCGTTTATCGCGGCGCCCGCTGGCTGCGCGCCGATCTCCACCTGCATTCACCCGGCGCGCCTAGCTTCACCTTCCCGGCCGGGCTGGACGCTGCGCAGCGTGATGTGGTGGTGGCGCAGTACGTGCAGCAGCTCAAGGCGCAGGGGATCGTCGTCGCCGCCATCACCGACTACCAGCAGATCCGCAAGGCGTGGTTCACGCCCATCCGTGAGGCAGCGCACAAAGAGGGCATCTTTGTCTATCCAGGCGTGGAGTTGTCATTCGGCGGCGGCTGCGGCGGCAAGCACGGGTTGCACGTGCTGGCCATCTTCTCCTGGGATGGCGATCCGGACGCGCTCAACCGCGCCGTGGATAAGCTGCTCGACGACGATTCTCAAGAGCCGCTGGTGCGCGACGACGGGACGCATCGCGATCTATGCCCGAAGGAGAACCTGGCCGAGTGCTTGATTCGTCTGCGCCGGCAGACCGACTGCCTGCTGATCTTTCCGCACCCCAATGACAACAACGGGCTGCTCAAGACCTACGCGCCGGCCGAGGCCGCCGAGCTGCTGGAGCGCATCCGGCCGGACGCCATCGAGCAGTTCGATGCGAAGGATCGCCAGCGCCTGTTGAGCACCGGCAAAATCGCGCGGCAGACGCTCGATCGCATCGCCGGCATCCAGAGCAGCGACAACCACTCTCTCGCCGAGATTGGGACGAAGGCGCAGCCGGACGGCGCGCGGCGCGCCACCTATCTCAAGCTCAGCGCGCCGGAGGACCTGCGCGCGCTGCGGCTGGCGCTGCGCGATGCTGGAATTCTGGTGCGCGCCGGCGATCCGCCGCTGCTGCGCCATACGCGCGTCGAACGGCTCGCGCTGGACGGCAACGGCTTTCTGGGCAATCTGCAACTCGACTTCAGCTCAGATCTCAACGTGCTAATCGGCGGGCGCGGCGTGGGCAAGTCGGCCGTGCTGGAGGTGCTGCGCTACGCGCTCGATCTGCCGGCCTATGCGCCGACGGATTACCGCGAGGGCTTGGTGAAACACGCGCTGGGCAGCGGCGGCAAAGCCACGCTGATGCTTCGCCAGGCGGTCGCTTCCGGCCTCGAGCGACGCTATCGCGTCGAGCGGGTGGTCGGCGAAGAGGTGCGCGTGTATGAGCTGCGCGATGAGGCGACAGATGCGCGCCCGGTAGGGCTCGCCCCGCGCAACCTCTTCACCGAGCAGGACATGCCGCTCGCCTTCGGCCAACGCGAGATCTACGAGATCACCCAGTCGGCTAAGCTGCGTCGCCAACTGCTCGACGACTTGGTTGGGCAGGTGGCACAGCAACAGCTCCGACAAATTGAAAAGCTGCGCGACGATCTGCGCCGCAACGCGCGCGCGCTCATAGAAGCCCGAGCGCAGCAACAGCGCCGCGACGAGGTGGAGCAACGGCTGCGCGAGATCGAGCATGACGTTCGCCTCTTCGATGAGCTCGGCATCGCCAATAAGCTGGCCCAGGAGACGGCGCTGACGCGGGACGAGGAGCGGCTGCGCCGCGCCGAGGATAACCATCCCGGCTACGTCGAGGAGTGGCGCGAGCTGGCGGCGCGCTGGGGCGAGCGTTGGTCGGCTACCCTGGCCGACTTGGCGCGTGCGGAGAGCAGCCAACGATCGCTGCTTCAGGAAGACGCCGCGGCCGTCGTGCGCGAGCTGCGAGCCGGCTTCGAGGCGCTGTTCCGGCAGGGTGACGAGGCGCTGGCCGAAGCCGAACGCCGGCTCGCGACCGTGCGCCAGCACTGGCAGCAGGCTCGGCAAAACCTGGACGAGGAGCTGCGACGCATCCGCCAGGAGCTGGGGACGCAGGCGCTCGACCCCAACCGCCTCATGCAGCTCACGGCCGAGCAGGAGCGCCTGAGCTACGAGTTAGACCTGCTGCGACGGGCCGATGCGGAGGCGCAGCGGCTGGAAGCCGAACGTCGAGAGCTGCTTCGGCAACTCAGAGAGGCGCGCCGGCAGGCGTTCAAGCTGCGCGACGACCAAGCGCGAGCCATCACCTCGGAGATAGGCAGCCGCGTGCAGGTAGAGGTAGTGTATCGCGGCCAGCGTCGCGACTACGCCGACGCGCTGGCTAACTTCTTCGGCGGCTCGCGCATCCCTCGCCGCGACCTGGAGAGCATCGCCTATCATCAGGACATCCCCGACGGATGGGCGCTGGCCGAACTGGCGCGGCAAGGCAAAGAGGCGCTACAAGCCAAGACGGGCTTGAGCGACGCCCAGGCGCAGCGGCTGCTCGACTTTCTCGCCCAGGACGAGAGCCGATGGTTCGACCTGGAGTTGCTGTCGCCCGACGACGAGGTGCGCGTGTCGCTCAACGTCAACGATCGCTGGCTGGAGCTGGACAAGCTCTCCGCCGGCCAGCGCGCCACGGCCATGTTGCTGATCCTGCTCACGCAACGGCGCCGCCTGTTGCTGGTGGATCAGCCCGAGGATGATCTGGATAACCGCTTCGTCTTCGAGGATGTGGTCAGCCTGCTGCGCAAGCAGAAGGACGAGCGCCAGTTCATCATGGCTACGCACAACGCCAACATCCCGGTGCTGGCCCACGCCGAGCTGATCGTCGCGTTGGAGGCGGAGGCCGATCGGGCGCGCGTCGCCGTCCAGGGCGGCATGGATCATCCGCAGGTGCAGGATGCCGTGCGCCGGCTGATGGAAGGCGGGGAGGAAGCCTTCCGCCGCCGTGCTGAGAAGTACGGGCTGGAGGTGTGACCGGTGACATTCCTGGAACTACTTGAGCGCATTCGCCGCGGCGAAAACCTGCACACCGAGTTCAAGGCGGCCGAAGTGCATCCCGACGAGATTGCGGCCGGGCTGGTGGCCTTCGCTAACACCGACGGCGGCCAGCTGATCTTCGGAGTGAGCGACGACGGCCGCATCATCGGCGTAGATGACCCTGACCGCCTAGCGCAGCAGGTGGATCAGATCGCCTACAACAACTGCGAGCCGCCTATCACCGTGGTGCAAGAGACCGTGCGCGACCAAGAGGGGCGCACCGTCTTGGTGGTGAACGTGCCCAAGGGCGACCAGCGGCCCTACCAAACCAAGCGACAGGGCCATTTCTTCATCCGCACCAGCTCTGGCCGCCGCCGCGCCTCGCGGCAGGAGCTGCTGCGCCTGTTTCAAGCCGCCGAAAGCCTGTATTACGACGAGGTAGCGGTGAGGCGCGCCGGCTTGGGCGACCTCGACCTTTCGCACTTCGGGCGGTTTTTCGAGCAGGCGTATGCAGGTCAACCTATGCCCGACGAAGCGAATCTGCCGATCGTCCTGAGGAATTTGGGCCTGCTCGCCGATGACAACGGCCGGCTTGTGCCGACGGTCGCCGGCCTGCTGTGCTTCGGCCGAGAGCCGCAGCGTTACCTACCGGCCGCGCAGGTGATTGCCGCGCGCATTCCCGGAACCGAGCTCGCCGGAGAACCGAGCGACGTCAAGCCGATCGGCGGCTCGCTCTTCACCACGCTCGAAGAGACGATGCGATTCCTCAACATTCACCTGCCGATTGCGCATCGCATTCGCGGACTACAGCCTGAACCTGATCCCGTGTTGCCGATCGAGTCGCTGCGCGAGTTGCTAGTGAATGCGCTCGTGCATCGCGATTACACCCTCACGGCGCCGACCCGCGTGCTGCTCTTCGACAATCGTCTGGAGATTCGTTCTCCCGGCCGGCTGCCGAATGCGGTGACGGAGGCCGCCTTGTTACAAGGCGCGGCGCATGTGTTGCGCAATCCGAAGCTATATCTTATTTTCTACAGCGCCGGCCTAGTGACCCATCTAGGCAGTGGCGTCCGACGCGCGAAAGCAGCCATCGAGCGCACAGGCCGAGCGACATTGGCATTGGAACAGACTGAAACTGAATTCGTCGTCCGGATCATTTTTACTCTACAACTGTTCTCATGAGCAAACCCTTTCACACCATCGCCGTTCCCCACGATGACATTCTCCAGGGCCGCCT
>JANWVF010000105.1 GCA_025056965.1 Thermoflexales bacterium
GGAGAGGATTTCCCGTGGCCAATACTGCATCTGCAAAGCAACGCATTCGCAACAGCGCGCGCAAGGCAAAGTATAACCGCCTGCATCGCTCGCGCTCGCGCACGGCGATCAAGAAGACACGCCTGGCGATCGCAGCGAAGGACCTCGAGCAGGCGAAGATCGAACTCGCCAAAGCGATCAGCTATCTCGATCGCGCCGCCGGCAAAGGTGTGATTCACAAGAATAACGCTGCCCGGCGCAAGTCGCGCTTGATGAAGCTTTATAACAAAGCCGTTGCGGCCGCTGCGGCGAAGAAGTAGCCACGCGCCATGAATCGGGGAAGCCCTGAGGCTCGCCGCGGAGCCTCAGGGCTTTACTTTTCGATTTTCTCCGAGAACATCAGCAGGCGCAGCCCGTTTAGCACCACGATCACCGTGCTGCCCTCATGTCCGACGACGCCCGCCGGCAGAGGAAGTTCTAGGCCTAGCGCAGCAATGACGAGCAAAATGATGACCGCGATCGCAAAGGCGAGATTTTGGACGACGACCCGGCGCGCCTGGCGGCTGAGCGAGATCGCGTAAGGGATGTTGCGCAGGTCATCGGACATCAAGACCACATCGGCGGTCTCTAATGCGACATCGGTGCCGGCGGCGCCCATCGCTATGCCGAGGCTGGCGCTGGCCAAGGCTGGCGCGTCATTAACGCCATCGCCGACCATAGCCACGGCATTGGGCCTAGTAGCGCCTTCGCGCAGCCGCTTGATCTGCGCTACTTTGTCCTCGGGCAGCAGATCGGCATATACCTCGTCCACGCCGGTCTGGCGGGCGACGGCGCGCGCCACACGCTCGTTATCGCCGGTCAGCATCACGGTGCGCTTGATGCCCAGCTCGTGCAGGCGCCGGATGACGCCGGGCGCGCTCGGCCGAACGACGTCGGCGATGGCGATTACGCCCAAGATGTTCGCGCGCACGCCGTCGCTGATCTTAGCGACCAGCACCGAGGTCTTGCCTTCGTCTTGCAGTCGCACTACCTCGCGCATGGCGCGCTCCATGCCGATGGTTTGGTAGCCATCGAAGTAGCGCGGGTTGCCGATGGCGATCGTCAGCCCGCCCATAAAGGCCAGCTTCGCCCGCACGCCTTTGCCGGCGGTGTTCACGAAATCCGTCGCCTCGGGAATGTTCAGGCCGCGATGTCTGGCGGTCTCGACGATGGCCAGCGCTAGCGGGTGCTCGGATTTCGATTCGACGGCCGCAGCCAGCGCGAGCAAGATGTTCTCTTGTTCCGTGCGAATATGCTCCGGGATGCGCGGTGGGTGCGGCGCGTCCGCGCCTTCCCGCGATTGGTCATCGTGAACCGACACATTCATCGGGATGATGGTCACGTCGGTGACCGTCGGCTTGCCCACGGTGAGCGTGCCGGTCTTGTCGAAGGCGATGACGTCGAGCTGGCCGGCGCGCTCTAGGTGCGCGCCGCCTTTGAAGAGAACGCCGCGGCGCGCGCCGTTGGCGATCGCCGAGAGGATCGCAGCTGGCGTGCTGATGATCAACGCGCAGGGCGATGCGACGACCATCACCGTGATGGCGCGGTAGAGTGATGCCTCGAACGGCGCACCGAAGAAGACCGGCGGAACGACGATCAACAGCAGCGTGAAGAGGATCACGCCGACGGCATACACCTGCTCGAACTTGTCCAGGAAGCGCTCGGTGGGCGCCTTCTGGCTCTGCGCCTCCTCGACCATCTTGATCAAGCGAGCGATCGTCGAGTCGCGCGCCAGCTTGGTCACCTGCACCTCCAGGCTGCCGGACTGATTCACCGTGCCGGCGAAGACCGGATCGCCGACGCGCTTGTTCACGGGCATGGATTCGCCGGTCAATGAGGATTGGTCGAGCGTGCTTTCGCCTTCCACGACGATGCCGTCCAACGGCACGCGCTCGCCAGGGCGCACCAGGATGTGATCGCCGACGACGAGCTGCTCGATCGGCATGAGTACGGTCCCGCCTTCGCGCTTGACCAGCGCGCGGTCGGGCCGCAGCTTCATCAGCGCCTGAATCGCGCTGCGCGTGCGGCCTAGGGCGTAGGCCTGGAGGACGTTCGAGAGCGAGAACAAGAACAGCAGCATCGCTCCCTCAAACGGCGAGCCGACGACTACGGCGCCGAGCGCGGCCAAGATCATCAGCAAGTCCACGTCTATGCGGAAGCGACGCAGCGATTCGACCCCGGCTTGCAGGCCGAAGGCGCCGCCGCTGATGTAGGCTATCAGGTAGAAGAGCGCCGGGAGCGTCGGGTTCACGCTCGTGTTCGAGGTGATCAACCCGGCCATCATCGCGACAAACGTGATCGCCACGCAGATGGCCTCCACGCGCAGCGGGGTGAGCCACGCCCGCGCGCGCGAAAGCAACAACAGAGCAGCATCCGCCGGGGGAGTCGGCGTCGAGGGTTGGGCTTGCGTCGGGGCGGCCATGCCTCTAGGCGCTACTCCGGTTCCACGTAGATGAGCTCGGCCAAGTTTTGGCCGATGGCCACGTCGCCATCCGATGTTTCGATGGTCACCGGCCCGCCGTATGGGGCGACGCCTTTCAGCGTGACTTTCGCACCGGGCTTCAGACCTTGTTCGCCCAGATACTTAAGCCAGTCACTGTTATCGGTGTCCACACAGCGAATCACACTGCGCATGCCCGGCGCAAGAGACAGGATAGGCACATCTTTCACCTTAGGCAGCGTGCCATCCTTGCGCGGGATCAAGTGGCCGTGCGGACAGCGCGTGGGGTATCCCAGCATCTCGTCCATCCGATCCTCGATCGGCTCGGTGATGGCCGTCTCGAGGGCATGGGCATGATCGTCTACCTCGTGCCAGGCGAAGCCCATCACCTGATGCAGGAACATCTCCAGCAGGCGATGTCGCCGGATGGTGCGCAGCGCCAAACGACGGCCCTCGGGCGTCAAGGTTGCGCCTTTGTAAGGCGTAAGTTGCACCAGCTTACGCTCGGCGAGTCGCCGGAGCATCACGCTCGCGCCTGATGGCGTGACGCCGAGCTTCTCGGCGATCTCGGTCGTGTTTGCAGCATCCGATTGCTGGGTCAAGCGATAGATGACGTCGAGGTAGTGCAACGTCGCATCGTTCACGCCAACCGGATCGGTATAGGTTGCCTTGGACATAGTTCAAGTATCGGCAAACTTGTAGTTTAACCGCTGTCAAATCCTACACTCACACTGTTTAATTGTCAACTCCGAATGGCTTGACTTTTTAGGCTCGGCTAAATTACAATCTGGCCGTCCATTTAGCCTAGCCTAAATGAGGAGGCCAAGGATGCGGCGAAAGACGCTCTCTGCAATTGCCGTTATAGCGCTCACGAGCGGTTTGGTCGGGTGTTCGCCGGCCGGCCTGGCCCTGCCATCTGACCTGGGTGCGCGCCGGCTGCAGGTGGTGACGACGACGGGGATGCTGGCCGACATCGTGAAGAACGTGGGCGGCGAGCGCGTTGAAGTCGTCAGCATGATGGGGCCGGGCGTGGATCCGCACCTGTATAAGCCCAGCAGCGGAGACGTCATCAAGCTCGACCGTGCGGACGTCATTTTCTACAACGGCTTGCATCTCGAAGGGCGCATGGATGAGCTGTTCGAGAAGATGGCGCAGGCCGGCAGGCGGACGCTCGCCGTGACGAGCGCGATTGACCCCGCTCGCTTGATCGAGCTGCCGGAGTCGCCCGGGCACTACGATCCGCACATCTGGTTCGACGTCACCCTGTGGCAGGAGGCCGTGCGCTTCGTGGCTCAGGCGCTCAGCGACGTAGACCCGGCCTCGCGCGAGCTTTACGCGCACAACGCAGAGCTGTATCTCGAACAGCTCGCCGAGCTACACGCATACACCGAACAGCAAGTCGCGCTTATCCCGCCGGAGTCGCGCGTGTTGATCACGGCGCACGATGCGTTTGGCTATTTTGGACGACGCTATGGTTTCGAGGTGCACGGATTACAAGGCGTGAGCACGGCGACCGAAGCCAGCGCACGCGATGTGCAGGCTTTGGCTGCGCTCATCGCCGATCGCAAGATTAAAGCGATCTTCGTCGAGTCGTCGGTGTCCCCGGTCACTATCGAAGCAGTGCAGGCCGCCGTGCGCGCGCGCGGTTGGGATGTAGCGATCGGCGGCCAACTGTTTTCCGACGCGATGGGCGCCGAAGGCACGCCGGAAGGCACTTACATCGGCATGTTCAAGCACAACGTGGATACCCTCGTCGCTGCGCTGCGCTGAGCCGCGCACCGCGCAACATTCGCCCGTCTCAGGCATGCATCCCGTCCCGCCGATCCTACCTGCCTCGGCTGCGCCGATCGAGATCAATGATCTGACGGTGGCCTATCGCGATGCGCCGGTGCTGCAAGACATAGACTTGACGATCCCGGAAGGCAAGCTGGCCGCCATCATCGGGCCGAACGGCGCGGGTAAATCTACGCTGATCAAAGCCATCCTGGGGCTGGTGCCGATCGTCGCGGGCAGCGTGCGCATCTACGGGCGGCCGTATGCCGAGCAGCGTCGGCTGGTGGGCTACGTGCCGCAGCGCAGCAGCGTGGACTGGGATTTCCCCACGACCGCCCTGGACGTAGTGATGATGGGCACATATGGCCGGCTTGGTTGGATTCGTCGCCCAGGCAAAACCGAGCGCGATTTCGCGATGCACTGTCTCGACCGCGTGGGCATGGCGCGCTACGCCGACCGGCAGATCGGTCAGCTCAGCGGTGGCCAGCAGCAGCGCGTCTTCTTGGCGCGCGCGCTGGCGCAGGACGCTCGCATCTACTTGATGGATGAACCGTTCAACGGGGTAGATGCGGTGACCGAGCGCGCTATCGTGACGCTGCTTCAAGCCCTGCAGCAACAGGGCAAAACGGTCGTTTGCGTGCACCACGACTTGGACTCCGCGCCGGAATACTTCGACTGGGTCGCGCTGTTGAACGTCCGGCTCGTCGCCAGCGGCCCGCTCGATGCGACCTTCACCGCCGATAACCTGCACCGAACCTACGGCGGCGCCTTGAAGGCTGCCATCGAACATCTTCGGCGCTTCGAGCATGAGCGTGATCGCCTGCCGACGGATGCGGCGATGGAGACGGCCGGGCTTCGCGCCGACCGCGACGCGAACAATTCCTGATGGAACTTCTGCGCGATTGGCTCTTTGACTACACCCTGCGCAATGTGGCGCTGGGCAGCGCGCTGTTGGGCGTGGTGAGCGGCGCGCTGGGGTGTTTCGCCGTATTGCGGCGCCAGGGGCTGCTGGGTGATGTGCTGGCACACGCGGCCTTGCCCGGCATCTGCATCGCTTACCTGCTCACGAACGCCAAAACGCCCATCGTTCTGCTGCTGGGCGCGGCCGCTGCCGGCTGGGTTGCCGCCCTGCTGATGATGCAAATCGTTCGGCACACCCGGATCGGCGAGGATGGCGCGCTCGGCATCGTGCTCAGCACGTTCTTCGCCTTCGGCATCGTGCTGCTCACGTTCATCACCAAGCGCGGCGATGCCGATCACTCCGGGCTGGACGCATTCTTGTTCGGCCAGGCAGCGGCACTGGTTGAAGAGGATGTGGTGACCATGGCGGTCCTCGGCGGGTTTGCCCTCCTGGCCGTCGCATTGTTCTACAAAGAGTTCAAGCTGCTGGCATTCGATGCACCCTTCGCGGCCAGCCTGGGGTTCGACACGAACGCGCTCGGCGTGTTGCTCACGTCGCTCATCGTGATCGCTGTGGTCATCGGCCTGCAGACGGTCGGCGTGGTGCTGATGGCGGCCCTGCTGGTTGGGCCGGCGGTCGCGGCGCGCCAATGGACGAGTCGGCTGAGCGCGATGATCGTCCTGTCGGCGCTGTTTGGCGCGCTGGCCGGCCTGATCGGCACGCTGATCAGCGTCAGCGACGAAAGCCTCCCGACCGGTCCGATGATCATCCTGAGCCTGACGGGCATCGTGCTGCTCTCGCTCTGCTTGGCGCCGGAGCGCGGCTTGGTGTGGGATGCGATGCGGCGAGCATTGCAGCGGCGCATGATCAAGGCCGAGGACTGATGAGCGCTTCCGTCGTGATGATCCTCACGGGCGTGCTGGTCGCGACGGCCTGCGCGCTGCCGGGCGTCTTCCTGGTGCTGCGGCGCATGGCGATGATGGCCGATGCGATCAGCCATGCCATTTTGCCGGGCATCGTCGCCGGCTACTTCCTGGCCCAAGGGCCGAGCCTGCCGGCCGGCTTCGCCGGGGCGTCGTTAGCGGCGATCGTTACCGTCGCGCTGGTCGAGGCGCTGCAGCACACGCGCCGGGTCGGCGGCGAGTCGGCGATCGGGATTGTCTTCCCGGCCATGTTTGCGCTCGGCGTCCTCTTGGTGTCCAAGTACTTCGCCAATGTCCACCTCGACACCGATGCCGTGCTCTACGGCAACATCGAGTTCGCCGCGTTCGACGTCTGGCTAGTCAACGACCTGAACTTAGGTCCGCGGTCGTTGTGGGTCATGGGCGCGCTGTGCGTCATCAACCTGCTTTTCGTCGGCCTGTGCTTCAAGGAGCTGAAGCTGGCGACGTTCGACCCGGGGTTGGCGGCGGCGCTGGGATTCTCGCCGGTGCTCATCCACTACGCGCTGATGGCGGTGGTCTCCGTCACTACGGTCGGTGCGTTCACCGCCGTCGGCGCCATCCTGGTCGTCGCGTTCATGATCGCGCCGGCTGCTGCGGCGTATTTGTTGACCGACGATCTAGGAAGGATGATCGCGCTCGCCATCGGGATTGGCGCGGCGTCGGCGCTGAGCGGCTGGTTCGTCGCCCTTGCGCTGGATGCTTCGGTCGCCGGCGCGATGGCGACGATGAGCGGCCTCTTCTTCCTGCTGGCGCTGTTCTTCTCGCCCTCCCACGGCCTGGTGGCCAGAGCCCGTCGCTTGCGCCGCCAGCGGTTGCGCCTGGCGCTGGAGAACTTGGTCGTTCACTTGCTCAACCATGAGCACCAGGTCTCCGAGGCTCATGAGGCCGAGATCGCGCATCTCAGCAGCGAGCTGCGCTGGTCGCCGCGCTTCGCCCGCTGGATCGTCGCCATCGCCAAGCGCGATCAACTCGTGCAGCAGGCGAACGGCTACCTCAGCTTGACCGCAGCCGGCAGGGATTTGGCTCGGCAGGCCGCCGCATCGCGCGACAGGGAAGGGTAGAACGAGTTAGTTCGGCGCAGCCGTAGCCGACGGGCGATAGCCCAGCAGGCGCATGCCGAGCCATGTGACGAGCAGCGACGCGCCCACATCGGCCAGCACGGCCAGCCACATGGTGCCGGCGCCCAGGAGCACCAGACCAAGCACGGCCAGCTTGATGCCGATAGCCAGGGCGATGTTGACGCGAATCGCGCGCATCGCAGCGCGGCTGAGCTGGAGCGCGAAAGGCAGCTTGCGCAAGTCGTCGCTCATCAGCACGATGTCGGCCGTTTCGATGGCCTGTGCCGTTCCGCCGCCAACTGCAATGCCTACGTTGGCCGCGGCCAGCGCCGGCGCATCGTTCACGCCATCGCCGATCATCGCCACGGCGCCGTGGCGATCGCGTAGCGCCCGGATCGCCGCGACTTTCTGCTCCGGCAGCAGTTCGGCCTGTGCCTCGGTGATGCCCAGTTGTCGGGCGACGGCGCGCGCGGTGTGCGCGTTGTCGCCGGTGAGCATCACGGTGGCTCGGATGCCGCTGCGGTGCAGTTCGCCGATGGCCTGTCGGCTGGTCTGCCGCACGGCATCGGCGACGCCGATGTAGCCGGCTAGGGCGCCGTCCGCGCCGACGAGCACTGGTGTCACGCCTTCGGCTGCCAGCGCCTCGATCTCGTCGCACAGCGCCCGATCGTGCGGCAGCACCTGGTCAAAGTGAGCATGGCTGCCGATGATCACCTCGCGCTCCGCCACGCGGCCGGAAACGCCGCGCCCGGCAATCGCCTTGACCGCTTCCGCGCTCGGGTAGCGCGCGTTCAAGCAGCCGTCCTCGGCAGCGGTCACGACCGCGCGCGCCAACGGGTGCTCGCTGCGCCGCTCGACCGCGCTGGCCAGCGCCAGCAGGTCGGCGCAGTTGTCGCACATCTGCGCGATTGGGTCGGTGCAGTTCACGGCCTTCACCTTGATCACGCTGGGCTTGCCCTCGGTCAGCGTGCCAGTCTTGTCGAAGGCCACGGCGCGCACGCCGGCCAGCGCCTCTAAGTAGGCGCCGCCCTTGATCAGCACGCCGTGGCGCGCGGCATTGCCGATCGCGCTGATGACGGCCACTGGCGTGCTGATGACCAGCGCGCACGGGCAGGCCACCACGAGCAGCTCCAGGGCGCGGTAGAGCCAGCCCGGATCGCCGGCCGTCGGCATGAGCGGCGCGCCGAACAGCAGCGGCGGCGCGATGGCCAGCGCGCAGGCCAACCCCACTACCGCCGGCGTGTAATAGCGGGCAAAACGATCTACGAACCGCTCGGTAGGCGCCTTGCGTTCCTGCGCCTCCTCGACCATGCGGATGATGCGCGCAATGACGTTGTCCTCCGCCCGGCGCGTCACTTCGACTTCCAGCGCACCCTCGCCGTTGATTGCCCCGGCGAAGACCTCGTCGCCCGGTTGTCTGGTCACAGGGATGCTCTCGCCGGTGATGGGCGCCTGGTTGACCGACGACGTGCCGGCGCGCACGCGGCCATCCATCGCGATGCGCTCGCCGGGCTTGACGACAATGACATCGCCGATGCGCAACTCGCTTACGGGCACGCGCTGCTCGTGCAGGCCGCAGAACGGACAAGGGCCGCCGCCGTAGCCGTCCCGCCCGAGGTGCTCCCGACAGTCCATACAAGGCCGGAGCACGGTCGCCTCGTTGGGCGCGATGGCCATCAAACTCCGGATCGCCCTGCGGGTGCGCTCGGTTGTGTATCCTTCCAGCGCCTCTCCGAGCGCGAACAGCACCATCACCAGGCCGGCCTCAGTGTATGCGCCGATGATCACGGCGCCAATGGCGGCGATCGTCATCAACACGTTGATGTTGATCCGGCGATTGATGATGAGCGATCGCCAGGCGCTGCGGGCGATCGGATAGCCGGCGACGACGAGCGCAGCAATGGAGGCGAGCTCGAACGCGACGCTCTCGACGCCCCAAAACGGCAGTAGCTCGTCGAACACGAGACTGGGAAGGATGAGGATGGCGCCGACCAAGGCCAAGGTGGTATCGCGGCGCGAGAGGAGGAATCTCAGAACCGAGAACCGAGCATCCGAGGGATCGTCGTCTGCGGTGCGCGATGTGCCTTGCTCCGGCCGCGCGTCGTAGCCCAGCTCGCGCACGCGCGTGACGACCACCTCAGGGGCGACCTCGCCCTCTACGCGCAGCGTGCCCGCGGCAAAGTTGACCGCACACGATCGCACGCCGTCCAGCCGCGCCACGCCCGACTCGATCGTTCGGGCGCATTCGGCGCAGTCCATGCCGGTGACGCGGAAGCTCTGGCTCGATCGGCTGTCCATGGATTGCAAGTCTAGAACACGCGCACCAGCGACCCTTCTTCGCGGCGGGTGCGCAGGGTCGCGCGTGCGGTGTGTGGGTAAGTCGGCATCGTCCAGCGGAAGACCCAGCGCGCTTGGTCGGGCAGCATGTTGACGCACCCGTGGCTGCGCGGCCGGCCATAGTCGTTGTGCCAGTACACCCCGTGAAAGGCGATGCCGCTGCCGGTGAAGAACGATGCCCAACTCACGCCGGGCAGGTCGTAATAGTCATAGCCGGGTGTGCCGCCCCGCATGCGCGTGCCGGCGATCTTGCGAAAGATGCGATGTTCGCCGGGGATGGTGAAGAAGTCCACGATGCCCGCGGGGGTGCGATATTTGCTGCCCGTGGCGACGCGCGCCGTGAACACCGGCTCGTCGTATTCGTAGGCCGTCGCCGTTTGCGCCTTCAGGTTGACCTCGATGCGCTTTTTGTCGAGCGGCACATCGGGCGAGAGCGGGGCGAAGTCCTCCGCGGTCAGCGGGCGCAGATGTTCGGCAGGCACGAAGCCCAGGCCGGCATTGCCGGCGTTGCCGTCGGCGATCACATACCACGTTTTGCCGTCCGCTCCTCTGGCCAGGCGCACGATGCGAAAGACGCAGCCGTAGTACAGCAGCATGCGCACGCGGGCCTGGGGGTCGGCCGCGGCGCGCAGCTCGGTGAAGGGCACGCTAATCTCGGCCCACAGGCCATCCTCACCGACTTCGCTCAACGGCTCATTCAGGACGTGGTTGCAGGGCTGGACGTTGGCCGAGTGGACGTAGCCCTCGTCGGTGAGATACCAGAACGGGTTATACGTCGTCGGGCCGACGCCTATCACTTCTCCCTTGATCGGAATCACCTCGTTGGCTCGTAGTCGGCGCACCTCCGGCGAATGGATCGTCGGCCGCTCGCGAACAATCAAGTTGTCGCGAAAAGCCCGCCCGAAGGCGTAGGGGATAGGCTGTAGCTTGGGATCGGGTGGCTCGGGCGGCTCGCCGGCGATGGGGTCTGCCGACCGCCCATGCACGGGGCGAATGTAGATGAAAGGGAGGGCAAGCGCTAGGCCGCTGCCGATTTTCAGAAAGCGTCGTCGTGTCGTCTTCAGGTCTCCGGTGGCCATAGTAATGCTCGACTAGTGGTGCTCGAGATGTGCTAGGTCATCGAATGACCACGATTGTGCCGCGCGGCGCCCAATGATAAAGCCAAGCCGCGGCGTGGACCGGCAGGTTGACGCAACCGTGGCTCCTGGGCCGGCCGAAGTCGGAATGCCAGTACGCGCCGTGCAGCGCGTAGCCGCCCCGGCGAAAGTACATCACATAGGGCACGTTCGGCAGGTCATAGTCCG
Source organism: Thermoflexales bacterium (assembly GCA_025056965.1). Lineage (GTDB taxonomy): Bacteria > Chloroflexota > Anaerolineae > J036 > Brachytrichaceae > JAAFGM01. The sequence continues at coordinate 10,776 of JANWVF010000105.1, forward strand.
GCCCGCGCATGCGCTGTTTGAGGCGCTTGCGGTAGATGCGGAACGTGCCGCGCGGCGTGGGCGTGCGGCGCGCGCCGGTGGAGACCGGTGTGGACATTACGGCGTGCCCGTTCTCCCAGGCCGTCAGCCGCTGCTCGGCGATCACGACCTCGATCCACTTCCCGCGCCGCGCGT
>JANWVF010000157.1 GCA_025056965.1 Thermoflexales bacterium
AGGAGTTGCCGTGCGCAATGTTGGCGAAAGGCCCTGCGTGCACCAGCGCCGGCGTACCTTCGAGCGTCTGCATCAAGTTCGGCTTGATGGCGTCCTTCATCAGCACGGCCAGGGCGCCGGCGCAACCGATGTCCTCCGCCGTCACCGGCTCTCCTTTGCGATCGAGGCCGATCACCATGCGGCCCAGCCGCTCACGCATGTCCTGCAGACAGGTGGTCAACGCCAAGATCGCCATGATTTCGCTCGCCACGGTGATGTCGAAGCCGGTGCGCCGCGTGCGCCCTTTTTCCTGGGGCCCCTGTCCGATCGTAATCTCGCGCAACATGCGGTCGTTGGTGTCGATGACGCGACGCCAAGTGATCGTCTCTGGGTCGATGTCGAGACGCACGAAGCGGCCGATCTCCTCCGGCGTCAGATCATCTGGATTGGTTTTGTCGATGCCCAACTTTTTCAACCGGCGCAGCATCGTTCCGGTGAAGAAGCGTTTTCCATCTTTAGGCGGGCAGAGACGTTTGAACAGCGTCGCGTCGTCCATGTCGGCCTCATGAAAGATACGGGCGTCGATGGCGGCGGCCAGGAGGTTGTTGGCGGCGGTGATGGCGTGAATGTCGCCCGTCAGATGCAGGTTGAAATCCTCCATGGGGATGATCTGCGAATAGCCGCCGCCGGCGGCGCCGCCCTTGATCCCGAAGGTCGGCCCCATGCTGGGCTGGCGAATGCACGTGAAGGCGCGCTTGCCGATGTAATGCAGCGCTTGGGATAGCCCAATGGTCGTCGTGGTCTTGCCCTCGCCCAGCGGTGTTGGGGTGATCGCGGTGACGACGATGTATTTGCCGTTCGGCGCGTCGCGCAATCGGTCGCGCACGCTCAAATGCACTTTGGCCTTGTAGCGGCCATATGGCTCGATCTCACTCTCGTGTAGACCAATCTGTCGCGCGATGTCGAGGATGGGGTGCAACTTGGCAGCTTGTGCGATTTCGAGATCAGATGGGATGGTCATAGCGCACGGGATTGTAGGCCATCCGAAGGAGGGGCTCGATCGCATACAATGCCACGGTCATGCCGTCTGCATCGTTTCACCTCAGCTCGGCTACCGGCGCGGCGGTCATCGCCCTGGTCACCTTTATCGCCCTTGCGCTGGGCGAAATCCCCGGACTCAAGCTCAACCGCGCAACGATCGCCATGATCGGCGCCGGCGCCGTGCTGGTTTTCGGCGTGCTCACCCTCTCGGAGGCCGAACGCACCATTGATTTAGGCACGCTCATCCTGCTGCTCAGCATGATGATCATCAACGCCGTGTTGGAGCTTTCCGGCTTCTTCACCTGGGTCGGCGAGGTCGTCATCGAGCGGGCCAACGCGCCGACGGCGCTGCTCGCCCTGGTCGTGGTCACGTCGGGCGTGCTGTCTATGCTCTTCCTCAACGATCCGGTATGCGTGATGCTGACGCCGCTGGTGTGCGGCGTCGTCTTGCGATTGAAGCGCAACCCAATGCCGTATCTCATCGCGCTGGCCTGCGCGGCCAACGTCGGCTCGGTCGCGACGATCACCGGCAACCCGCAAAACATCTTGATCGGCGCGTCTTCGGGCATCGGCTACCTGTATTGGCTGGCGCGCTTGGGGCCGGTGGCGGCGGTTGGCCTGGCTATCGTCTTCGCGGTGATCTGGCTGCTGTATCCACGGGAGTTTCGCGGCGCAGGCGATGGCGGGCAGGCACTTGATGGGCCACCGATGATCGCGCCGCATCATCCGGGCGCGCCGATGACCTTGGCGCAAGCCGAAGCGACGATCTATAGTTCCACGCTGCGCAAGAGCCTGATCGTGATCGCGCTGATGCTGATCGGCTTCCTCGCCGGCGTCAACGTCACCGTTGCGGCTTTCATCGCCGCGTGCGCGATCCTGATTAGCCGTCGCTTCGAGTCGGCGCGCATCCTGGCGCTAGTGGATTGGCCACTGCTGGTGATGTTTGGTGGCCTGTTCATCGTCACCGGCGCGCTCGAAGTCACCGGCGTGTCGGCGCAGTTGTTCGAGCTGACCAAACCGCTGGCCTTTGCCGGGACGGCGCCGCTGGCGCTGGTCACCACCCTCCTGAGCAATCTGATCTCGAATGTGCCGGCCGTATTGCTCTTTCGCCCGCTCGTGCCGCAATTCGCCGACCCAACCCGGGCCTGGCTGACGCTGGCCGCGGCGTCCACGCTGGCCGGCAATCTCACGCTGATCGGCTCGGTGGCCAACCTAATCGTGGCCGAACAGGCGCGCAAGTTCGGCATCAAACTGACGTTCATGGAGTACCTCAAGCCCGGTCTAATCATCACGGTGCTCACACTGGTCGCAGCGATCCCGCTGCTCGGATAGCATCGTCAAGTGGCCTGGCCGTCTTTGGCGTCCATGATCTCGCTCGCAGCGCGCATGAGCTCGGTGATGTGCTCGTGCGGCGTGTTCTTGCTCAGGAAGTAGCGCTCGAGCAGCGCCTGAGGCGACAGCGTCTCCGGGTTGCGGATGCCGATGCGCGAGCGTACATCACGCTGCACGTCGCGCGTGATGCCGGCGATGAGATGAGCGCCCTCCAGGGCTTCCTCGATGGCGCGCGTGCGCAGCATAGCCTCTTGGTGCTGGAGCAGCTTCACATGCACGCGCACGACGGCATGTTTGACGTCGTGGCGCGCGATCTCGCGCAGCACGGCATCGGTTGGATGCTCGCCGTCGCGCGTCGCGTCGGCGTAGATCGAGACGAATCGTCGCACGCCGGCCAACGGCTCAAAGCGCCATTGCGTTTCACCGCGCCGGGCTTCGACCCAGCAAATCCCCTTCGGTTCATGCTCTTCGCCGAAGTCAATTCGCTCTAAGCTGCCGGAATACACGACGCCGGGGTATCGGCCTTGATGGACGTCCTGGTGCTTGTGGACATGTCCCATGGCTACGTAGTCCCACGCCTCCAGATGCAGGCTGCTGAGCTTGATCACCGTGTCCCGTCCCAGCATCACGCTGCGCTCCGAGCCGAATACTGCGCCGGCGATCGTGAAGTGGCCGGTCAGGATCGCCGGCGAGCCGGGATCCACTTCGCCGGCCAGCCGCCCCAGCTCGTCGTCCAAGATGCGCTCCAACTCCTGATCGAGTTGCTCGACGGTCATGCCGCGATGTTCTTCGTATTTCAGCAGCCGGTTGCGCTGCGGCCATGGCACCGTCGCAATCTGCACCGTGCCGTGCTTGGTTTCGATGCGGTGTAGTTTCTCTTCGCGCCCGACGATCACATTGGGCACATCGAGGGTGGCGAAGATGTCCATGCTGGTGGCGCGCTGTTCCATGATCGGCATGTCGTGGTTGCCGACCAGCAGCACGGTGGCGATGTTCGCGCGCGAAAGGCGCATGATCTGGCGCGCAAAGGCGCGCTGATAGGTGACGTTTGGATCCCGCGTTTTGAAGGCATCGCCCGCGAAGATGACCACATCGGCCTCGCGTTCGATCGCGCAGTCCACCACCTCCTTCAACCGCGATACGAAGTCCAACACGCGCTGGTTGAGGCCGGTTTCAGGGTCTATGCGCCCGTAGTTCTCCGTGCCGATGTGCAGGTCGGCGAAATGCAGGATGCGAATTGGCTCGCGTTGGCTCATGGCTGTATGGGCAACTGGCGGATGTCGAATGCGGTATCCACATAGTTGCGGCTGACCCAGCCGACCACGCCGGATTCGCTGCGGACGCGCAGCCAATCGCCACCGGCGCTGCGGGCCAGCAGCTCGGCGCGCTCACCGGCGGCCAGCCGACCAATAATGCGGAAGCGTGTGCCGGGCCCGGAGCGAACGTTCAACAGGTCGGTAGCTCGGCCGACCGGCTCATTCGCCGACAAAGGCTCGACGCTCAGCACGCCGTCTCCGATCTGCAATGACGCGATGAGCCCGTCGAGCGCGTCCAAAGCCGGGGTAAAGCTTTGCGGTTGTGCATCTAGCTTTTGCGCAATGCCCTCTACATACGCCAGATAGTCGCGTTTGTAGGCATCGTGCTCTGCCGGGCTGATGTCGGCCGTCGTGGTGGGCAGCACGGTCGTGGTGACCGGGAAGTAGGCTGCGACGTAAAAGCGTCCATCGCCTGTAAGGCCCTGGAAGGTGTAGACCAGGCTCGACGCGGTGAGCGGATGGATCTCCTGCGTCAGATGCGTCAGGAAACGCACTCCGCTCCCGCCGCCGAATTCCAGATACCGCACCTGAGCGTGCATGGCCTGGCTGAGATCCGAGGCCGGCAGCAAGAGCGGCTCTGTGCTCAGCACTGCCGGTCGCTCGGCCAGAAGCGCCTGGAACGCCCGGATCGCCTCGCCGAATGATTCGGCCTCTGCGCCGCGAAACAACGTTTGATAGTCCGGCAGCGGCAGGATGAGCAACTGCCGCCGACGCGGGTCGAACGCCTCCGCGAGCTGATCGTCGTCGAAGGTGATGCGCAGGTGCCTGGGCCAGCCGTTCCAGGTGATCGGGAAGCGAATGTTCGGCTTGCGCGGCACGACTTCGGCACGCGCCTTGGTCGCCACGCCGTTGATCATCAGGCTGACGCCCTGCGGCAGATTGACCGTGAGCGCCGGAATCTGCGCAGTTCGCTCGGCAGTGGCGTCTGCGGCGATGACTTGGATGCGCGCCGGGCCGGGCAGCGACATGCGGTAGGCTATCGTGGCGCTGAAGATGCCGGATTCGCCCGGCCATCCCTCGACGCCGATAGTGCCTTCCCCTAACACTTCGCCGCGGCCATCGGTCACGCGATAGCGCAGCGCTTTGTCGGGTGGCGTCAGCGCGATGCTGCCGGCCAGTTTGAATGGGTTGGGCAGAAGCGCGCCTCGGGCAGGCGACTCGATCACGATCTCTTGTTGCGGCGGCACGGGCGTCTCGGTCGGAGCGACGTCGAGGGCTGCGCGCATAGGCGTCGGCACAAGGGTGCGCGGAGGAACGCTGGACGTGCCGACGGTGATGGGCGAGGGCGTGCCATCGGCGGGAAGGGAAGGATGAGCAGCCGTGCAGCCCGAGACCAGCGCAGACGCGAAGAGGATCAGCCAGCCGCACCGTCGGCGCCGTTGACGCGGCCTGACGTCGGTTGGCTTGAGCGAGGTAGGTGGCGAAGGGTGCGCCGGCCTAACATCAAAACACCCGAAGTCGGCCGACTTCGGGTGTGCGCTTGGATGGCTCTGCCTGCGATTCGCGGCTGCGTTCGCCACTTGCATGCCGGATCGCGCAGCAGGTCTACTTTTCCTCTTTGTAGATGACGTGCCGACGGACGAACGGATCGTAGCGGCGAAGTTCAAGGCGCGACGGATCGTTTTTGCGGTTCTTCTCGGTGAGGTAAAAATGGCCGCTCTCGGTGCTCTTCAGCCTGATCACGATCCGGTTGCCTTTCTTCTTGCTGGCCATGACAACCTCCTAACTACTGCACTACTGCCTACCTCTGGGACGAACGTGACGAAACAAAGCGGTGCTTACGTCGTCTGCTTGTTCATCGTGCCCGGCATCGGCAGCAGCGCCAGGTGGCGCGCGCGTTTGATGGCGCGGGCCATGAGCCGTTGATTCTTGGCGCTGAGGCCGCTGCGACGCCGAGGCAGAATCTTGCCTTGGCTGCTGATGTAGCGGCGCAGCCGCTCATAGTCTTTATAGTCGGGAACCGTCCCGGTCGCAGCGAATTCGTCCAAACGCTTCGGCCGCGTCGTGCTGACCTCGACGGTGGGCGCACGATTGGGCGTGGCCCTTTTCTTAGCCTTGCCGGTTGCAGCTTTGGGCTCTGAGAGCTCAGCCGTTGTTTCTTCGGCTACGGTAAAGCTGTCTTCCACGTCTCTTCCTCACTGTAAGTGTAGCTTTTACCCGCGCCTGCTCGGCGGCGCGGGTCTTGAATTCTAGCACGACCTACAGCCGCGGGACTACGCAAGTATTTGGATTTAGGCACTCCTTGAGCACATGGCGCGGTGAGCTTGCCAAGATATACGGCTGTGGTGAAAATTCGGCTCGTGAACCCCGGAACGATCGTCCGTTGTCGCGGCCGAGATTGGGTGTTGTTGCCCGGCGACCAGGAGGAAGTGGCCTTGCTCCGGCCGCTCACCGGCGCGACCGATGAGGTCGTCGCCGTCCACAAGCAACTCGCCAACCTCATCGGCTCGACGTTGCCCGAGGAGCGCATCCGGCCGGCCACGTTCCCGTTGCCGAACACGAGTCAAATCGCCGACGCCGCCGGCGCCCGTCTGTTGTGGCAGGCTGCGCGGCTGAGCCTGCGCGAGGGCGCAGCGCCGCTGCGATCCCTCGGCCGCATTTCCATTCGTCCGCGGGTCTATCAGTTCGTCCCACTGCTGATGGCGCTGCGGCTCGACCCCGTGCGCATGTTGATCGCCGACGACGTCGGCGTCGGCAAGACCATCGAGGCCTTGCTCATCGCCCGCGAGCTGTACGATCGCGGTGAGATCAAGCGCCTCTGCGTGCTCTGCCCGCCCTATCTGTGCGAGCAGTGGCAGCAGGAACTCGCCTCGAAGTTCAACCTTGAGGCCGTCATCATCCGCTCCGGCACGGTCGCCCAATTGGAGCGCCAACGGGGCGGCAGTGAAAGCATCTACCGTTACTACCCGGTTCAGGTCGCCAGCATAGACTTCCTCAAAAGCGATCGCAACAAACATCAGTTTCTGCTGCATTGTCCCGACCTGATCATCGTGGACGAGGCGCACGGGGCCGCCGCGCAAGGCAACCTGGGCCAACAGCAGCGCCACCGTCTCCTGCGTGAGATCGCCGCGCTCACCGATCGTCACCTGATCCTGCTCACGGCGACCCCGCACAGCGGCATCGAAACCGCCTTCCGCTCGCTGCTAGGGCTGATTGACCCCGAGTTCGACGCCTGGGATACCTCGGACCTGACCGACGCACAGCGCGCGCGGATCGCCAGGCACTTCGTGCAGCGAACCCGCCGCGACATCGAGCACGACTGGGATGGCGAACGTTGCTTTCCGCGGCGCGAATTCCTCGACCTGTCCTATCGCCTGTCGCGCGCCTACCGCGAGCTGTTTGACGAGGCCTATGACTTCTGCGCGGAGATCGTGCAGGCCGGCCGGACGCTCGACGCGCGCCGACGGCGCGTGCACTATTGGGGCGCGCTGGCCCTGCTGCGCTGCATCATGTCCAGCCCGGCGGCGGCCTTGGCGGCCTTGGAGAAGCGGCAGCAGCGGGCAGGAGGGGCGGAGATCGCGCGGGAGGCGGAGGATGATGCCGACTTCCGCCGGTCTGTGTTCGAGTCGGACAGCGACCGCACCGATGACGAACAGCCCACGCACTCCATCGAGGAGGTTGAAGCCGGCCTGCCGGCCTCGGAACGGCGCAAACTGCGCAAGTTGGCCAAGCTGGCCGCCGCTCTGCATGAACCCGGCCAAGACACCAAACTCGAAGGGCTCATCGCATTCGTCACCGACTTGCTGGGTCAAGGCTCTCATCCCATCATCTGGTGTCGCTACGTGGCGACCGCCGAGTATGTGGCCAAGGCGCTGCAAAACCGCCTGGCGGAACAGGGCGTGGCCGCCCAGGTGATCTGCATCACCGGCCGACAGGCCGATGACGAGCGCCGCGCCCGCATCGCCGAGATAGACCCCGCCCGCCTGCGCGTGCTCGTCGCCACCGACTGCCTGAGCGAAGGGATTAACCTACAAGAGCACTTCGATGCCGTCTTGCACTACGACCTGCCGTGGAATCCCAACCGCCTGGAGCAGCGCGAAGGCCGCGTGGATCGCTACGGCCAAAACGCGCCGGTCGTCAAGGCGATCCGCTATTTCAGCCCGGATAACCCCGTGGACGGCGTGCTGCTGGACGTGCTGCTGAACAAGGCGCGCGAAATTCACAAGGCGCTAGGCACGCACGTGCCGGTGCCGGACGATAGCGAGACCGTCACCGAGGCCGTGCTCAACGCGCTCTTCCTGCGCGGTCGCCGTCCCAATTCCGATCAACTGACCCTCGACCTGGGGCTGGACGACGCGCCCGTTCGGTCGCTGCACCATCGCTGGGAGCGTGATGCCGAACGCGAGCGCCTCAACCGCACTAAGTTCGCCCAACGCGCCCTGAAGCCTGAAGCCGTGCGCAAGGAACTCGAGGCCGTGGACGGCGTGCTGGGCGATCCGGACGCCGTGCGCCAGTTCGTCCTCACGGCCGGCCAACGCCTGGGGCTTCCGATCGTCCGCGATCGGCGCGCCGACGTCTTCCGGGTCGCGGTCACCTCTGCGGCTGCCGGCGCCTTGCCGCCGGCCGTTCAATTCGCGCTGCCCCGCGTGCGCGGTGACTGGCTGATCACCTTCGCCTCGCCTTCGCCGGAGGGAGCCGAGTATGTCGGGCGCAACCATCCCTTCGTCGCGGCGCTGGCGCGCTTTCTCATGGAGGAGGCCATCACCAGGCCCGGCGCGGCCACCGCTGCGCGCTGCGGCGCGCTGCGCACGCGCGCCGTCGCCCGCCGCACCGTCGTCCTGTTGATCCGCGTCCGCTATTTGATCCACTCGGCCGCCCCTGCGCCCCTGCTATCCGAGGAAGTGCGGGTCGTCGGCTATGTGCCGGACTCGGCCGGCCAACCGGACTGGCTCGCGCCCGAAGCGGCGCTGCGGCTGCTGGAAGACGCGCAGCCCGACGCCAACCTCGCCATGCCGGAGAAGCGCGCGCTCGTGGAGGCCGCGCTCGACGCCTGGCCGTCGCTCGAAGCCCCCCTCCGCGCCCAGCTCGACGCTCGCGCCGCCGAACTGGAGCGCAGCCATGCGCGCATCCGCCAATCGGTCGGCCTGCGCGCGCGTGCGTTGCGCGTCGAACCGCAGTGGCCACCCGACCTGCTGGCGCTGTTGGTGCTGGAGAGTTGCTGAACCGCCGATGAACACGCATGCCTTACGCATCGAAGGCGGCTTGTTTGGACCGGACCTGATCGCCCAACTGTTGGCCGCCGAGCTGCCCGGCCAGACCCCGGCCGATTTCGGCCTGTCGCCACGCCGCACGCTGGCCGACGAGATCGCCGCCGTTTATCACGACGCCCGCGCGCAGTGGCGAATCTTTCAGCATCGCTTGGAGCGCCTGCCCGAAGACGCCTCGGTCACCTCCGAGACGCGCGAATTGTGGGTCATCCCCTTCCTACGCCTGCTGGGGTATGACCTGCAGTATCAGCCGCGCGCGCTTGAGGTGGATGGGCTCTCCTTACCGATCTCACACCTGCTGACGACGGGGCCGGAAGGCGCGCCTACGCTCACCCCCGTCCACATCGTCGGCTGCCGCCAGGAATTGGGCCGGCTGGCTCCCTCCGGCCGGCCGCGCCTCTCGCCGCATGCCCTCGTCCAGGAATACCTCAACCGCTCCGAGGCGCTGTGGGGTCTGGTGACCAACGGGCGCACCCTGCGCCTGCTGCGCAACTCCACCTTCGTCCGCCGCCAGGCGTATGTCGAGTTCGACCTGCCGGCGATCTTGGAGGAAGATCGCTTCCAAGACTTCGCTGCGCTCTACCGCCTGCTGCACCGCACCCGCCTGCCGGCCGAGGGCCGCCCCGAGGACTGTCTGCTGGAGCGGTATTACCAACGCGCCGTCGAGCAGGGCGGGCGCGTGCGCGAACATCTGCGCGAGGGCGTAGAACGTTGCATCGAGATCCTCGCCAACGGCTTTCTGAGCCATCCCGCCAACGATTCCCTCCGCCGCTCCTTCTCCCCTTTTTCCTCGGATAGGGAGCCGAGTGAGAGGTCACTGCCCCCCTCTCCCGCTTCGGGAGAGGGGCCGGGGGAGAGGGTCTACCACCAGCTCCTGCGCCTGGTCTATCGCTTCCTCTTTTTGCTCGTCTCCGAAGAGCGCGGGCTGATGGGCCGCAACCCGCTCTATCTGCAGCACTACGGCGTCGGCCGCCTGCGCCGCCTGTGCGAAAGTCGCGCCGCCTACACCGAGGATGCCGACCTGTGGCTGGGCCTGTGCGCCCTGTGGGAGACCCTCCGTGACGAGAAGCTGGCCGCCATCTTAGGCGTGCCGCCGCTGAACGGCGACCTGTTCGCCCTTCAGGAGCTGGACGGCGCCCTGATCACCAACCGCGACTTGCTGAAGGCCTTTTACCACCTGGCCTTTTACGATGACCCGCCCCGCCGCGTCAATTACGCCGCGCTGGACACCGAAGAGCTCGGCTCGGTGTATGAGAGTTTGCTCGAATTGCATCCCCGGATCGAATGGCAGGGCAACCGTCCCTCCTTCTGTGTGGAAGCGCGCGGTGAGGAGCGCCGCTCGACCGGTTCGCACTACACCCCACCGGAGCTGGTCACCCCGCTGATCCAGCACACGCTCGAGCCTATCTTGGAACGACGCCTGGCCAACTGCCGCACGAACGAAGAAAAGCAGGCCGCCATCCTGAACCTGAAGGTGCTCGACCCGGCCTGCGGTTCGGGGCACTTCCTGTTAGCGGCGGCGCGGCGGCTCGGCAAGGAACTCGCCCGCCTGCGCACCGGCGAAGACGAACCCGCCCCCGAGGCCGTCCATCAGGGCGTGCGCGATGCCATCACCCACTGCCTCTACGGCGTGGATAAGAACCCGCTCGCGGTCGAACTCTGCCGCGTGGCGCTCTGGCTGGAAGGCCACGAGAAAGACAAGCCGCTCACCTTCCTGGAGCATCGCATCCGACACGGCGATTCGCTGCTCGGCGTGCGCGACCTGGCCGCCCTCGAAGCCGGCATTCCCGATGAGGCTTACAAACCGCTCGGCAAAGCCGACCGCGCTCGCCTGAGCGAAGCACGCAAGCGCAACGCCCGCGAGCGCGCCGCCTCCCTCTTCCAGCACGGCTTCGTCTCCCAACCGCTGGCCGAATTCGCCGAAAGGCTGCGCCGGGTGGCCGCCATGCCGGAGGAGACCATCGAACAGGTGCGCGCCAAGCGCGCCGCTTACCAGCAGGTGCAATCCAGCCCCGAATTTCAACGCCTGCAGCTCGCCTGCGACCTCTACACCGCCGCCTTCTTTCACTCCTCTTCGCCTGCCCTCATCACGACGTCCGCCATCCAGGAAGCCCTCTCCTGCGGCCTGCCCGCCGACCCGCGGGTCGCCGGTCAGGCGACCGCCCTGCGCGTCGAACGCGCCTTCTTCCACTGGGCGCTGGAGTTCGCCGAGGTGTTCGTGGAGGACGAGGGGACGAGGGCAAGGGAGCAAGAGGCCCCCAGTGCTCACGCGCTCCGAGAGTCCGGCTTCGACGTCATCCTCGGCAACCCGCCCTTCATGGGCGGGCTGCGCGTCAGCGGCCGCTTCGGCGAAGCCTACCGCCGGTGGCTGGAATGTGCTTTTGCGCCCTTCGGCGGCACCGCCGATCTATGCGCTGCCTTCTTCCGCCGCGCCTTCAGCCTGCTCAGGCCCGGCGGGCGGCTGGGCATGATTGCCACCAACACCCTGAGCCAGGGCGACACGCGCGAAAGCGGCTTGGCCGTGATTCTCCGACAAGGCGGCTTCATCCACTTCGTCCAACGCTTCGTCCAATGGCCCGGCCAGGCCAACGTCGAGGTCAACCTCGTCGCCATCACCAAGCTCCCCTATCCTCATGGGAGAGGGGTCGTGGGTGAGGCCATCCTCGACTCCCACCCCGTCCCCTTCATCTCCTCCCGCCTCGACGACCAGCCCGAGCAGGAGCCTCGGCGCCTGAAGCGCAACGAAGGCAAAGCGTTTCAGGGCGACATTGTGCGCGGCATCGGTTTCGTGCTGGAGCCGCAGGAAGCCGAGGCTCTCTTGAGCCGGAACCCGCGCCACCGCAACTGCCTCTTCCCCTACCTGAACGGAGAAGACCTGAACAGCCATCCCGAGCAGCAGCCCAACCGCTGGGTGATTTGCTTCCATGATTGGCCGTTGGAACGCGCCCGGCAATATCCCGAATTGCTGAAGATTGTGGAGGAGCGCGTCAAGCCGGAACGCGATCGGCTGACCGGCCCCGGCGACAAGCGCAACCGTGAATTCTGGTGGCAGTTTGGAGCGTACCGGTCAGGCATGCGCCAGGCCATCGCCCCCTTGGAGCGGGTGCTTGTACGCGCTACTGTAAGTGATACTCATGCAATAGCGTTTGTGCCAAACGGATGGATTTATAATCACAAGACTATATTATTTGCATTTTATGATAACTATCATTTTGCTTTATTGCAGTCGAGCCTTCATGAATATTGGATGCGTCGTTACACATCTACAATGCGAACTGATGTGAATTACTCGCCATCTGACTGCTTCGACACCTTCCCCTTCCCGCCCATCGAGTACGCCACGCCGAACCTGCCGGAACTGCTCGCCGGAGCGCCCTTCGCCCGCGCTGCGCAACTGGGTGGCGAATATCACGAACACCGCCGCCGGGTCATGCTGGCCAGGGGGCTGGGGCTGACCAAGACTTACAACCTGTTCCACAACCCGGCCTGTCAGGATGAGGACATCGTCCGCCTGCGCGAGTTACACGCCGAGATGGACCGCGCCATCCTGGCCTGCTACGGCTGGCAGGATTTGGAGCTGCAACACGACTTTTACCGAAACGAGCGCGGCCAAACGCGCTTCATGCCCTCGGCGGAAGCAAGGCGCGCGTTGATGTTCCGCTTGATGGCGCTGAATGAGCAGATGGCGAGGGAGGAGAGGTGAGGTGTGAGACAACCGCACCTCATGCGATCGCGTCACGATCACCCTGGAGTCGGGCCAGCGACGATACGGCCGACAGACGCGGTGCTTTTGGCGGTGTGTGGAAGCCTTGCGGCGGTCGGTTGCGTTGCTTGTGCCATGCTGGAATCGGCAGCAGCCCTTCAAGCAAGCGCATCCGGGTTATCAGAGCTATCCGCGGGACTACGCAAGTATTTGGATTTGGGCACTCCCTTACAGCGCCGCCACGACGCTGTGTTGCTGCGTCTTACCCGCCCGCCATCAAGCAGGGGGCACGCCCTCGACCATGATCACGTTCGACTTGGCCGTGCGATGGCGAATGGCCTTGGCGCGGCTATACGCCTCGGATTCATACCACGCCTTGGCCTGCTCCAGGCTGGGGAACTCTAGGATGACGAGGCGCTTAGGCGACCACTCGCCTTCGACGACGTGTATGGGCGCGCCGCGCACGATGTAGCGCCCGCCGAACTGGGCCGGCGTTGGCCCGGCCAGCTTCTTGTATTCCTCATACTCGATAGGTTCGAGCACTTCGATGTCCGCGATCACATAGGCTGCCATTGACGCTTCCTCTTCGTGTGAATGGGGGAGATGCGACAAGCGCTCATGCTAGTTGATCTTTGCCCAACTCGGCTCATCGCCTTCGCCGGCGATTTGCACGTCATGTCGGTCGAGCAGCTTTTCGAGCGGAACGGCTTCACTGGCCGGCAGGGTGTGATGGCCGTCGGCGTCCGCCTGAGGCCGACGATGATGCTCGTGCCAGCCGGTCGGTTCGATCGTCGTGGCCTCCCCGGCCAGCAGGCCGGCGACGCCGCGCGTGCCGCGACCGATGCGCGGCTCAGGCGTCCATTTGGTGCGCTTGGGACGCTGGTAGTCCGTCGGTTCGGCGTAGGTGGTGATGTAGCCTTCAAAGTTGCGGAAGACCACGCGGCCATGCGACTGGCTGATGAGGTAGTTCGGCAAGACGGGCACTTTGCCGCCGCCGCCCGGCAAGTCCACCACATAGGTCGGAATGGCATAGCCACTGGTATGGCCGCGCAGCGCCTCCATGATCTCTAGGCCGGCGGCGATCGTGGTGCGGAAGTGGCCGCTGCCCGCGACCAGATCGCACTGGTAAAGGTAGTATGGCTTGACCCGAATCTTGACCAGCTCGTGGCACAGCTTCTTGATCGTGTCGGGGTGGTCGTTGACGCCGGCCAGCAGCACGCTTTGATTGCCGATGGGGATGCCGGCGTCGGCCAGCTTGGCGCAGGCGCGCGCCAGCTCCGGCGTGATTTCCTTGGGGTGGTTGACGTGGATGTTCATCCACAACGGATGGAAGCGCCGCAGCATCTCCACCAGCTCATCGGTGATGCGCTGCGGCAGGAACACCGGCACGCGTGAGCCGATGCGGATGATCTCGATGTGGGGGATGTCGCGCAGCCGGCGCAGTAGGTCTTCGAGAATCTTCTGGGGCAGCGTGAGCGGGTCGCCGCCGCTCAACAGCACGTCGCGCACTTCCGGCGTCCGGCGCAGATACTCGATCTGCATGTCATGGTGGCGCCGATTGAACGTCGCGTGTGGATCGCCGACGATGCGGCTGCGCGTGCAATACCGGCAGTATGACGCGCATTGTGTGGTGACCAGCATGAGCACCCGATCGGGGTAGCGATGCACCAGCCCGGGCACAGGCGAGTGTGCGTCTTCGGCCAACGAGTCGGTCATCATGTTCTCGAAGGCCTTTAACTCGCGCCCGCGTGGGACGACCTGCAAGCGCACCGGGCAGTCCGGGTCTTCAGGGTCTATGAGCGACGCGAAGTATGGCGTGATGTCCACGCGGAACTTATTCGGCGCCCTGAGCCCTTCCAGCTCTTCCTCGGTCAGGTGGATGATCTGGGCCAAATCCTCCGCCGTGTTGAGCCGATGGCTAAGTTGCCAGCGCCAATCGTCCCATTGTTCGTCCGGTATGTCCGCCCACAGCGCAGGGCGTGGCGTGCGGCCTTCGGGTAAGCGATAGGGGAGACTCATGCTGGGTTATACAGTCGGCGGCTACTCAATCCGCACATTAGGCGCGACTTGCGCGAAGATCTGGCGGAAGTCTTCAACGCTGCGCACGCCGGGGAACGACTGGCCGTTCACGATGAACGTGGGTGTTTGCCGTATGCCCCGCGCTTCGCCGTCTCGGCGCATTTGTAGCACGGTGCCCTCATACTTGTTCCCGTCCAGGCAGGCGTTGAACGCTGCCGTGTCCATGCCTTCGATGGTAGCCGCCATTTCCTTCAGTCGCTGCTTGCTGTAATTGCCGATGTTCTCTTGGCCGGTAATCGGCTGATTGACGAACAGCGTAGCGTGCATTTGCCAGAACTTGTTTTGTTCCGCGGCGCAGAGCGCAGCCTGAACGGCATCGCGCGATTCGCGCCCACCGACCCGATCTTCGAGGAAGGGCAAGAAATTCACCTCGTAGCGCACCTTGCCGGTCTTGGCAAACGCTTCGATCACTGCCGGTTCAAAGTTGCGCGCATATTGGCCGCAGGCCGGACACTGGTAGTCCAGATATTCCTCAATTTTGATCGGCGCGTCTGCCGGTCCCCATGCTCGGCCGTTTGGCTCAGCGTTGGGCGGCACGGTTTTACTCGCCGTCTTTACCGGAGGAAGAACGCTGGACTGCTGCTGTTGCTGGCCGGATAGTGCGCTGAGGATGATGGCGCCGCCGATGACCAGGACGGCAATCGCACCGATGGTTGCCGCGATCTGAATCGTCTGCTTGCGTTGCTGTTGCTGTCTGCGCGCTTCGAGTTCTCTTCGCTTCGACATGTCCTTCCAGATCGTGTAAGGTTTCGTCGAATGTTAATGCGGAATCAGCGGTTCGTGAAGTGTTTGATGCGCTCGGTCTGCGCTTTTTAAGGTTTGCCGAAACTCGAATCGGCCATCGTGAACTAAGCCTTCCGGCTCATCGCTCCGCTCAACTCGCGCGCGCCAGTGTTGTGGTAGCCGAGCCGTTCGGCGAGTCGAACCGAGGCGACGTTGGCCTGGCCGACGACGTAGAGCGGGGTGCGCCCCATCTCCAGCACCTGCGCGCTGATCGCGCTGACGACCGATTTGCCCAGGCCGCGCCCGCGTGCCCCCTCGACGACGCGCACGAATATCTCCGCGTATTGCGATGAGATCCAGGTGGTGCCGGCCTCGGCGACATTCGACCCGTCACGCGCGCGAATCACCGCGCGCAGCAGGCCATCCGGCGTCTTGCTGGTCTGCACCAAGATATTCACAATCGGTTTGAAGTCATTGCGATTCAGCGCGTAGATGTCGTTGACCGTCTCGCCGTGCAGTTGGCATACGGCCTCGAGGGTAGGGCGGGCGGAAGGTTGTGCGTTGAACAAGTACTGCCGGTTGGGAGCCAGCGCGTCGCGCAGCATTTGCTGTAACGTCGCCGAGTCATCGCCGCGCATCACGACGAGTGGGCGAAACAAATCCAGGCCGGTTTGGCATATTGCCACGAAAGCGATCGGGCGACCGCTGTTATCGCTGCGCACATATAGCCGAGTGCGGCGCGGGTCATGCTCTAGGGCGAAATACCAGGCGAGCGCGTCTCGCGGGGTGGGGGTCAACAGTTGCGCTGCCAGGACGCGCTGTGCGGCGATATCATCGGCCATGCCGGGGAGAGTTTAGCATCTGCCGTCCCCCGCGGAACTTGGCCATCCTGCCGAGCGTCTTGTGTGGCATGAACGCGCGAAACTTTGCCATCGGCCTTATGTGCGCCTTGTTGACCGCGTGTAACCCGCCCCCGCCTCGCGCCGTCGCCCCGATGATTGCTCCGAGCATGACGGCATCGGCCGAAGCCGCGCCGACCGAAGCTCCAGCCTCTGCAGTGACGAGTGGGGAAGATGTGCCGGCTGTGGCCGCGGCCCGCCAGGTGCTGGCGCAGCAGATTCGGACTGTGCCTGAGGCCATCCGGGTGATCTCGTTAGAAGCGGTGGACTGGCCGGATGGCTGCTTAGGCGTGTATGCGCCAGGGGTGTCCTGTATTCAGGTTATCGTGCCGGGCTATCGCATCGTCCTAGAGGCGGAGGGACGGCGCTATACCTATCACACCGACCGAGAAGGTCGGTGGGTCGTCCGCGCCGATCCGCGCCCCTGAGACGCCGGCTACCACTTAAACTGACCGGTGGATACTTCGACCGGCCTGTCGAGGCGATCGTTCACCCAGACGCCGGGCGAGCGGTGGGTCAACCGAGCGCGCGCGACGATGGTGTGGACGAGCGACTTTGCTTCTTCGGCCGGCAGCGACTCGAGCGGACCGAAGGTGTACCAGTCGGTCGCGTCGAACCAGCCGAAGTGCATGCGCTGGTTGCCGGCCTTGACGTGCACCGCGCGCCCGCCAAACCGGCTGTGCGGCTCGACGAGCGCGAATTCAACTTCGTCCCACGGTGCTTCGTGCCAGCCGAAGATGTTTCGCCAGTACAGCCCGTGCTCCGTCACCGCTGCTGCGAACACAAACGGCGAGCTAAATCGCCAGAGCAGGCCCAGGGCCACCAACAGCAGCAGAAAGCCCAAACCAAGCTTTGCTGTGGCGTCGGCCGATAGGTCGCCGCTGCTAAAGACGGCGACAAGATTGGCCAGGCCGGTGACGCCGAGCAGCGCGGCGACGAACAACACCGCGGCGTAGAGGATCTGGTGTGCCCGCGAGGGCCGCAGCAACACGTTCCCCTTGAGCTCCGGCACGGTCATGAACTCATCCAAGTCGCGGTTCAAGACAGTATCGCCAAGCATGTGAGACAGTAAAGCACCGGCCGCGGAGTTCGTCAAGCCGCAGGCGCGGGCAATGCCGGCGCAGCTTCATCGGCGGACGACTCGGGGATGTCGAAGACCAGGTCGTTGCCCAGGCATTTGGCCTTGCCTTTGCCGATCTCCACGACCAGCCCTTCGCATCCCTCCGGCCCTTTGATCGCCAATGGCTTGTTCCACGTTGTGAAGTCGCACGCCGGGTAATTTGCACAGCCGTAAAAGACGCGCCGTTGGCCCTTGCGCGCGCGCTTCTCCACCAGCTTGCCCCCGCACTTGGGACATTGCACGCCCGGGATGGCGATCGGCTCGGTGTGCCGGCACTTCGGGAAGTTCGAGCAGGCGATGAATTTGCCGAATCGGCCTTCCCGATAAACTAGCAGGCCATCCTCGCAGTCGGGACATCGCTCGCCGGTGTATTGCACCGTGCGCTCCCTCTTGGGGACGCGCTCGACAGCTTGTGCGATGGCTTCCTTGAACGGGTCGTAAAACTCGTGCAGCACCGGTCGCCATTCGCGGGCTCCGGTCTCGATGCTGTCTAGCTCTTCTTCTACGTGCGCGGTGAACCCCACGTCAATGTAGCGCGGGAAGTTGGCGACCAGCAGGTCGTTGGCCGCAAAGCCCAGTTCGGTGGGCACGAGTTGCTTGCCCTCCTTGCGCACGTAGTCGCGCGATTGGATCGTGGTCATGATCTGCGCGTAGGTGCTCGGCCGGCCGATGCCATATTCCTCCAGCGCTTTAACCAGGCTGGCCTCGGTGTAGCGCGGCGGTGGCTGCGTGAAGTGCTGCTCCGGGATGAGCCGAACGAGGTTGAGCGGTTCACCTACGACAAGTTCTGGCAGCCGGCGTCCGCGGGCCTCTTCCTCCTCGTCCAGCTTGTCGCCTTCATCGTGGCTCTCCTCGTATACCTTCAAGAAGCCGGCGAATTTGATCACCGATCCAGTTGCGCGAAACCAGTAGCCTGGGATCAACGGGCGCGTTTCCTCTTTGGTTGTGGCCTCGCCGTCCTGCGCAGGGGGCAGCTGAGCCGCTGCCGCACTCCCTTGAGCGATCGCCTCGATGTCTACCGTCGTGGCGTCGAATATGGCATTGGCCATCTGGCTGGCGATGAAACGCTGCCAGATCAGCTCGTATAGCCTGAGCTGATCGCGGTCGAGATAGGCCTTTAATGATTCCGGCGTGCGGAAGACGGACGTCGGCCGGATTGCCTCGTGCGCCTCTTGAGCGTTTTTAGCGCGTGTGGCGTACTTCGGTGGGCTTTCGGGCATGAATTCCTTCCCGTAGCGCTCGGCGATGAACTGGCGCGCTTCGCGCTGCGCACTCTCGGCCACGTTCACCGAGTCCGTGCGCATGTAGGTGATCAGACCGACCGCGCCTTCGCCGACGTCTATGCCTTCGTAGAGCTGCTGAGCGACGGCCATCGTGCGTCGAGCGTTAAAACCGAGCTTGCGGCTGGCCTCCTGCTGCATCGTGCTGGTGGTGAAAGGCGCCGCCGGACGTCGTGAGCGATCTTTGCGCTCCACCCTGACCACCCGGTAGGCCGCGCCTTCCAATTCACTCACGATGCGCTGGGCATCGGCCTGGTTCTTCAGATCGGGATCCTGGCCGTGCAACTTGAACAACCGAGCGATAAATGCATCCTTGGACGCTTGCTTAGATAGCTCGGCTTCGATGCTCCAGTATTCGACCGGCGTGAAGGCTTGGATTTCGCGCTCGCGTTCAACGACCAAGCGCAGCGCGACGGACTGCACGCGCCCGGCGCTCAAGCCGCGCCGGCTGAGTTTGTCGCTCAGCAGCGGGCTGAGCTTGTAGCCCACCAGCCGATCGAGGATGCGACGTGCCTGCTGCGCGTTCACCGCGTTCTGGTCAATGCCGCGCGGATGGGCAAACGCATAATCTATGGCGTCCTTGGTGATTTCGTGGAACTCGACGCGATGCACCGGCTTGCCGGCGATCTCCGGCTGCAGCGCATGCGTCAGATGCCACGAGATGGCCTCGCCCTCTCGGTCAGGGTCGGTCGCCAGCCAGATCGAGTCGGCTGCCTTGGCGTACTGCTTGAGTTCCTTGACGGTTGCCTTCTTGCTCGCGGGGATGACGTAGGTCGGCTCGAAGTCGTGCTCTACATCCACCCCCAACCGATTCTTGGGCAAGTCGCGGATGTGGCCGATGGACGCCCGGACGGTGAACTTGCGACCTAGAAACTTGCCGATGGTGCGTGCCTTGGCGGGTGATTCGACGATGACCAGCGGCAAACCGCGCGCGCCGGGCGTGTCCGATTCACCGCCGTTCGCAGACGTCTTGGCCTTGCCCTTCGGGCGCGACGACTGCCTCTCCGCTTTTGGCTTGCCCTCCCGATGTGCCGTCGGCGGGGGAGTGAGCCCCTCATGCGCCGGCGTCCGTCCCATCTTATACACCTTGTCGTAGCCACAGTTGGCGCAAGTGCCCTGGGTAGCCGGCGAGCCGTTGGCGAAGAAGATTGGCTTCGGATCAAGCAACGGGTGCTTGCCGCGACATTTGAAACAAAACGCTTCCATGGCTTCAAAAGTCAGGATGCGGGAACCGGCTCATCGCTCATCTCGAATTCCACGCCTAGTCCCCTCAAGAACGCGCTGATTTCGCGCACAAACCGCTCAACGCTGAATTGCTCGGCGTGACGACGAATTTCAGCGGGCGCGAATGTTACACCAGAACTTCTGAGCACTGCCTCGGCCAGTGCCTCGGGCACGTGCCGGTCAAAGAATGTGCCGGTCACGCCTTCGATGACGTAGTCGAGCGCGCCGCCGCCGGCGTAGGCGATGACGGGTTTGCCGTATGCCATCGCGCGGATGGGCGCGATGCCGAAATCCTCGATGCCCGGGAAGACGAAGGCGCGGCATTCGGTCAGCAGCCGGTGCAGGGTTGCCTCGTCCACACGCCCTAGCAGCCGGATGTTGTCCCCGGAATGCCGGGCAGCCAGCTGCTCCAGCCTGCGCCGATCCCTTCCGTCGCCGGCGATCACCAGCGGCAACTTGAGCTTGCCGAAAGCTTCGATCGCTAAATCTATGCGCTTATAGGGCAAGAGACGTGAGACGATGAGGTAGAAGCCCTGATCTTGTTGACCCTGCATCGCCTGCGCGCGAGGGGGCATCGCCACAGGCGGATAGATGATGACCGAGTCCCGGCCATAGTATTTGCGGATGCGCTGTTGCACCTCGCGCGAGATGGCGATAAATGCGGTAATGCGTTGGGCGACGCCGGTTTCCCAGCGGCATAGGTAGCGGCTCAGCGCGCGTAGGATGGCCGTGGCGCCGCGGGGGATGCGCTCGCGTTTCGCATAGGCATTAAACTCGTAAGTGAAGCGAGTAGGCGTAAGACAATAGCAAACGTGCAGGGCATCCGGGCGCAGGCTACGCGCGGCAATACAAAACGCGCTTTTGTTGCTAAGGATGAGCTCATACGCGGCAGGGATGCGGCGGTGCGCCCACACCCATGCGAATACCGGCATGTAGGGTTGATGGTAGCGATGCACGCCGGGCAAGCGGTCCATCCAGGTCGAACGGATGTCCCAGCTCCGCCAGGCCGATGGCATCCTTCGTCGGTCATAGATGCTGGTAAAGATGGGCGCGCGCGGAAATATAGCGTTCAGCACTTGTAACACATCTTCAGCGCCGCCGAGCTGATTTAGCCAGTCGTGGACGAGGGCGACGTTCATGCGGTGGTCATCAAGGCGTGCCACACTTCGCGCAGCACTTGATGCGCCACATACAGCGAAGGCACTACCCAGTTGGCGAGGGCGCGAACGCTGTCGTCCGGCGCTTTCAAGTCGGGCACCATGATGACGCGCATGCCGGCAGCGTGGGCAGCGCGAACGCCGTTCTCCGAATCTTCCAACGCGATGCAGCAGCGGGGTGGCGCATCTAACCTGCGCGCTGCCTCTAGAAAGATGTCCGGCGCGGGTTTGCCATGCGTGACTTCATCGCCACCGACGATAGCGCCGAAGCGCCCGGCGAGGTTGACCCGATTGAGCTTTTTGAGCACCATCGCCCGCGCGGTTGAGCTGGCGACGGCCTTGGGAATGCGCATAGCCTCAAGCCAGTCAAGCAGCTCGATCAGACCAGGCTTGAGGGTGAGACGCCCGGACTCAATGGCCTGATCTACGTAGCGCTGCTTTTGATCGTAAATTGCCTCAATAGGTATATCCGGCCCGAATGCTTCGCGAAAGATCTCGCGAGTGCGCTCGGCGGTCGTGCCGAGCACGCGCAGATACACGTCATCGGTCAATGCGTAGCCCCACCGGCGCATGGCGTCATACCATGCCTCGCGCGCGAGGGTCTCGGTATCGAGCATCAGGCCGTCCATGTCGAAGATAACGGCCATTGTTGGCGATTGTTGATGCATGGCCCACACCGTCCGCTCGAGCGATGCCCTAGCACGAAGAGGGCCTCACCCAGCGCATTAGGTGTTCACACCGGCTTGAGCCGGCCGTTCTCCAGCATCGCATTGCTCAGGATGCGCTTCTCGAAGTGCTGCTCGGGGTTGATCGAGGTGACGTGCACCATGACGTAGTGGCGAAGGGGCGTGGCGTTGATCTTCTTGATCAAGGTCTCCTCGACTTGGAAGATGCCGGCCGAGTTGCTCATGCGCACCTCGATCTCCACCGGCATCCCGCTGCCGTTAGACGGTCGGATGTTCACCTCCTCGATCGCCAGAGCCGACACGGCGTGAATGTCCAACTTTCCCAGGTCGAACGGCATGCGCGCGCGCCCTTTGGTCATATCACAGCCGTCCGCTACTGCTACCACGCCTCCCTCCATAAACAACGGCGGCGGATTCATGTCGTGGCACTGAATCGCCGACAGGATGAAATCGCCGATCAGCGTTCGTTGCTCGATGTCGTCATACAGCTCGGCCAGCAGATCGGCCAGTATCGGTTGGGCGAGGATCACGCTCATCAGCTCATGACCGACGCGATGCGTAGCGTTACCGATGTCGTGCAGCATGACGCCGGCGAGAACGACCAAACAGGCGTCGTCCGCGTCGCCGGCACCGGACTTCACCACGTCCATCGGCACGTCGGCTTGGAGGAGCAGTTGCATGATTTGCATGGCGTACGACGCAGTGACGCGCGCGTGGATCGGCCCGTGGTCGTTGTAGTTCAGCTTGCCCACCGTGGTGTAGTTCGAGAGGTTCCAGTGAGCATCCACGCGCGAGTCGGCGATGAGCATCTCATACATTTGCGCCGTGCGCGGGTATGGCGTCGCCAGCTCGCGGATCGCAATGTCGGCGCGCATGGCCAACTCGCCGTAGTCATCCGGCAGAGGCGTGTTCAGCTTAGCGCCATCGCGCGAGGCTGGATGGGGCAAAATGATGCGAGACATCTGCGAACAGGTGGCGCGTTAATTGACTTGCTGCGTGCGGTGTGTCATCGCGACATGACCTGGATTTAGGCCTTCTTCAGATATTCTCTTAATTCCTTGCGCGCTTCTTCCATCTTCTTCATCAGGGCTTCATCGCTGCCCTTGAAGCCTTGTACGGTGCGACGAGCGCACTGCGTGCAGCCCAAGCTGGCGCGATAGCTGTCCAGGTCGCAGGTCAGACAATTCCCCAGCTTGATCATCATCAAAGAGAAGGCTAGCACGTCTTCGCTGGTTTCCGGCGACTTGCTGAGCTTGTCAATCAGCTTGCGCCAAGCTACTCCGGGTCGTGCGTCGCGAATCTCGGGAATCGAGCGGGCGGGAAAGAG
>JANWVF010000164.1 GCA_025056965.1 Thermoflexales bacterium
TGAAGACCGTTCTACCGTGCGCGCTATTGGCGACGACACTATTCCTCGCGGCATGCACTCCTCTTGCGCCTGTGCCGACGCCGGAGCCGACCTTTGCTCCGCGCGCGATCCGTGTGGATTATCCGATCACGCCGCCTGACGTGCCGATGTTAGATCAGCATGGCCATCCGGCGAAGCTGAGCGACTTTCGCGGGCGGCCGGCCCTGATTTTCTTCGGCAACGTTCGGTGTGCCGAGTCGTGCATCAACGCATTGCCCCAGTTCAAAGAAATCAAGCAGGCGCTCGGACCGCGCAGCGCCGAGTTGACCTTTGTGATGGTCGGCGCCGACCGCACCGCCGATGGGCCGAGCGCCCTCAAGCGGCACCTCCGCCGCTACGATCCAGCCTTCGTCGGTCTGACCGCCGAGCGCAGCGACATGCGACAGCTCGCCCTGCGCTTCGGCATCCACATGTATGAGAACCCCGACGGCTTGCTCGTCCCACACGCGCCGTTCATCTACCTGCTCGACCGGCAAGGCCGTCTGCTCTACTTCATCCAGGATGGTGTCGCTACTTCCGAGATCGTCCGCATCGTGCGCGAGGTGCTCGACGAGAGCTAGGCCAACGTCACCCGCGTCGCGCCGATTCTTGAAGCATGGCCTGCACGTCGCGCGCAATCACCTCGACTGGTGTGCCGAAGGAGTATTTCATCCGCCATTGGCCTTGCGCATCGAGCAAGTAGATAAAGCTGGTGTGAGCGACGATGTAGCTATTGGGGTTGCCGCTCTGTGGAGGCTGCTTCTCAAACAACCCGTCGAACTCGTAGATGAGCTTCTTCAGCGTGGCTTCATCGCCGGTCAGGCCAATGAACGCCGGATCGAAAGCCTTCACATACCGACGGATCACCTCCGGCGTGTCGCGCTGAGGATCTACGGTGATAAAGACAAAGTTGACCCGGTCGCCGGCCTCGCCCAACTCGCGCTTCACTCGGCGCAGGTCCGCCATGGTCAGCGGACACACGTCCGGGCAGAAAGTGTAGCCAAAGGCAATGAGGGTGGGTTTGCCGCGCAGTGCGCCCAGCGACATCGGCCGGTTGTCGTGGTCGGTTAGCGTAGCGTTGGAGATGGTGCGGTATCGGCTGATAGCGACACCCCCCGGTGTCGGCGTCGGGACCGGCGCTCGAGCCAGCTCGGGCGCGTAGCTGAGCAGCAAACCGAAAACTACGATGGCCACCATGCCGCCCAGCACACCCAGGAACACCTTGAAACCATCGCTCCGCATGTTCATTCCATTTATGCTCTCACGAAAAGCTGAGTGGGGCGCGAGAGGGTTATCTCGCGCCCCGCGCCGCGCTCAGGGTTCACGCACGGTCACGTCTACAGGGATCACCTTGCCGGACTGGAAGTTGAGCGTGAGCTTGAAAGTATCGCCCGGTTTCAGGTCACGCTTGACGCCCATCAACATGATGTGATAGCTGGCCGGCCGTAGCTCCACGTTGCCGTTGGCCGGAATCTCTAGGCCGTCGGCGATTTCTTCCATCACCATCATGCCGTCTTTCTCGCGGGTTTGGTGCACCTGAATCATGTCGGCGATGTCACCGGAGACGCTCAGCAACTTATCAGGCGCATTACCCTTGTTTTCGATCACCATGTAGGCAGCACTGTTTACACTGCTCTGAGCGGCATCGGCCTTGTCCGAACTGCCGTGGCTGCCGTGAGCATGGCCTTCATGGGCGGCCACCATGCCCATCGTCGGGTGTGCCCAGGCGTCGCGAATCGAAATGTCACTCTGCCCGGCGCTGTTCTGCGCGGGCGTCGCCGGCGCGGCGCAAGCGACCAGCGTCAACCCCGCGACGGCTGCAAACAACATCTTCTTGATCATCTTTACTTCTCCATCACTCACTTCGTCTCAGAAACGCAGCGTGTGCACCATGCATGACGCGCGCCTAGCCGCGCTACGGCGCGCGCCTCGGCTCATAAAGTCGAATGCGTTAGTGGATGACGGCGATTAGAAGAGGCGCGGAGGGGGCTTGGGCGGTTGCTGCACCGCATCGCGTATGGGAGGCCGCTGAATGGGCTTTAGGGTCACCAGGACACCTGCCGGGATGACCCACAGCCACAGCGCCGGCGCGCACTCGGTCATGGCGCGAATCAATTGCCGGAGGTCAATGAGCGGCGCGTGGCCATCGTCAGATGCAAGGCGCAGTTGCTGCGATGAGGGTGGGACGCAACGAAACTCGACCGTCGGCGCGGGCTGCCGAGCAGCATCTACAACGTGACAAAATGCGATGCACAGCAGCGGCGCAAGCACCAGCAAGGCAGCGATGCCAACACGAGGCAGCGCGCTCCGAACGCTCAAGCTGACCGGCGCGATCGCTCGTTGCCTCAGCGGGTGCAATCCCAGCATAGCCCGAATAAGATTATCCCACGTGAGGCAAAGGAGTTGAGGCCAGGTTGATGCAAGCGGGTGACCGTCCGGATTCAAGCGCACCGCACAGCGCATCTATACTTCGAACGGACGCTGCGCCCCTTTCCAAGTAGCTGAAAGCTCAGTCGAGCACCGAGGGGCGTTCAACAACGACCAGAACCCGCGCCCAGTCCGAATTCACGTCTGCATCTGATAAATGCGCTCTAGCTCGCCGATGCGCTCCGCCCAGCCAAACCTCGCCCAGATGCGTTCTTGCGCCGCACGACCGATGCGGTCGGCGAATGCCGGATCGTCCAGAAGCCGCTTCAGCGCGGCATAGAACGCCTCGACGTCACCCGGCGGGGTGAGCAGGCCGGATCGCTCATGCTCCAAGTAGACGCGATTCATGCCGACGTCGCTGACGATCATCGCTTTGCCGCAGACCATGTAGTCCATCACCTTTCCGCTGCACTTGGCGCGGTTGATGTTCGTGTCGCGATAGGGATAGAGCGCGATATCGGCGGCGACCAGACGTTCGATGAGCTGGGCGTGCGACATGAAGCCATGCCACTCCACGCGCTCGGCGATGCCGGCGGCAGCAATTGCCCGGCGGAGCGAAGGGATGCCATCGCCAGTGGCAACGATGACCCAGCGCACGTCGGGCGCGCGCCGAAGCGCGTGGACGGCGATATCCAGGTCATGGTTGCGCGGGATGGTGCCGGCGTAGATGGCAATGGGTTGGCGCCAGCCGAATGCCGCGCGCAACGCTTCGCGCTTGACCTGAGCCCGGGCGACTTGTGCACGCAGCGCTTCGTCAGGACCGTTTGGCAAAAGGAAGACATCGTCGGCCGATTGTCTGCGCGTCGCCCGAAACCGGCGCGTGCGCTCGACCAGCACCGGGCTGGCACAGGTGACGCAGGATGCAGCGCCCAGTGCCCAGCGCTCCTGCCACTGCATGAACAGCTTCTGGGCAAGCGGATAGGCATTGACATCCAGCCACCCCCCGCGGCCTTCCCAGTCGTCGTTGTCAAGGATCAGCCGCCCGTTGTCGGCAGCCGGTCGCCGGTTGAGCAGCCACATGGCTAAGGCGGCAACGCCAACCGGCTTGAAGACGTGAACGACGTCCGGCTTCAGCTCGCGCGCGCGCTCGGCCAGACGACGGGCGAGTTGGGCGTATAACCCGAAGCCCGGCCGACTTTGGCCGGCGCTCCATACGTTCTCCAGGCGCACGCCTTCGCGCTGCCAGCGCTTGCCGCCATCGGCCGGATTGTCATAGGGCGGGATAAGCACGGTGACTGTGTGACCGCGCCGCGCAAGCGCCGTCGCCATCGGCAGGATGCGTGCGCTCACCGTGGCCTTCGGCGAGAAGGCAAACGGCGCAAGGTGAACGATGTTCATTGGGCTGTGGCCGTATCATGCTAGCATAGGCGTGATGTCCCATCGCGTCTGGCTCAAGCGGGCGTTGATTGTTTTCCTGATGGTCATCTTGGTCGCGCCGGCCGTGGCCTTCGCCGTTCTGTGGCTCACGTTGCCGGACGTGAACCAGTTGCATCGCCGTACACAGACGCCCAGCACGCGCATCCTCGATCGGCACGGTCGGCTGCTCTTCGAGATTTTCGACCCGCGCAGCTTGAGCGGTGGGCGTCACACCCCCATCCCGCTCGAACGCATTCCGCTCCGCCTGCGCCAGGCAACGATCGCCGTCGAAGATGCCGGCTTCTATAGCAATCCCGGCGTTGATCTGGTGAGCATCATTCGCGCGCTGTGGATCAACCTGCGCGGCGGCGAGGCGTTGGCCGGCGGCAGCACCATCACCCAGCAGATTGCCCGACTGCTGCTGCTCGACGCCGATGAGCGTCGCCAGCGCACGCTGCTGCGCAAAGTGCGCGAGTCGTTGCTGGCCTGGCAAATCGCGCAGCGCTACTCAAAGGACGAAGTGCTGGCGCTCTACCTCAACCAGGTGTACTACGGCAACCTGGCTTATGGCGTCGAGGCAGCCGCGCGCGCCTATTTCGGCAAGTCGGTGAGCGAACTCGACCTGGCCGAATGCGCGCTGCTGGCCGGTCTGCCGCAATCGCCGGCGGTCTACGATCCGTTCCACGATCCCGAGCTGGCCAAACGCCGTCAAGCAGTCGTGCTTGACTTGATGGTGAAGAACGGCATGATCAGCGCAGATGAGGCGCTGGCGGCCAAGCAGGCGCGTTTGTCATACGCGCCGGCGCCGTTTGAAATCCGCGCGCCGCACTTCGTCGCCTACGTGCGCCGATGGCTGGAGCGCGAGTTCGGCGCTGATGCCGTCGTGCGCGGCGGGCTGGTGGTGACCACCACGCTCGACCTGGCACTCAACGAGGCAGCCCGGGACATCATGCGCGCACACCTGCGCCGCTTGGCGAACCCGGTGGATCAGCCGGGCCTGAGCCACAACGCGAACAACGCCGCACTGGTTGCGCTCGATCCCCGCACCGGCGAAATCCTCGCCATGGTGGGCAGCCCGGATTACTTCGACGCGCGAATCAGCGGCGCGGTGAACGGGGCCATCGCGCTGCGCCAGCCGGGCAGCGCCATCAAGCCGATTACCTACGCCGCTGCCTTCGCCAAAGGCATGCTCACGGCGGCCACACCGATCTACGACGTGCGCACGGCCTTCCCGACGCGCGAAGGGCTGCCCTATGTGCCGATCAACTACGATCGCCGACACCACGGCCCGATTAGCGCGCGCCAGGCGCTGGCGACCTCAAACAACACCGCTGCGGTGAGCGTGCTGCAGCGCGTCGGCATCGCTGCCATGCTCGACCAGGCCAACGCAATGGGCATCCGCTCCTTCAAATCGCCCGACAATTACGGCCTAGCCCTCACGCTCGGCGGGGGTGAGGTGCGCCTGCTGGAGCTGGTGGCCGCGTATGGCGCGTTCGCGAATGAAGGTCGGCGCGTAGACCCATACGCGGTCATTGCGGTCGCAACTGCGGATGGCAAGACGCGCTTCAATCGCCCGTCGCAGATCTTGGAGCGCAGCGTCGTGCTTGACCCGCGCGTGGCGTGGTTGATCAGCGACATCCTATCCGACAACGCTGCGCGCGCGCCGGCTTTCGGCGAGTCGAGCGTGCTCCGGCTATCGCGCCCGGCAGCGGTGAAGACCGGCACGACCACCGACTTCCGCGACAATTGGACGGTGGGCTACACGCCGCAAATCGTGGCAGGGGTGTGGGTGGGCAACGCCGACGGCCAGCCGATGCAGCGCATCAGCGGAGTGGCCGGCGCTGGGCCGATCTGGCACGACTTCATGGAGATAGCGCATCGTGCGCTGCCGGTGCGCTGGTTCGAGCGTCCGCCCGGCCTAGTGCAGGTCGAGGTGTGCGCGTTATCCGGCATGCTGCCCACGCCTGATTGCAAGCAGACTCGCCGAGAATGGTTTTTAGAGGGCATCCAGCCGACGCAGCCGGATGATTGGCATCGCCGCGTGCATGTGGACGCGCTTACCGGTCAGCCGGCTGCGGCGGATACGCCGCGCGAACGCCTCGTCGAGCTCGTGATGCTAGACTTGCCGACGCCGCTGCGGGATTGGGCGCGCGCCCAGGGCTGGCCCGTCCTCGACCTCGTTGCGAGCGACGCTCGTCGCGCCTCGGCTCGCCCCGACCGGCCCATCACCATCCTGCGCCCCGACCCCGGCACGATCTATCGCATGGCCAAAGAATTGCCCACGGCGCTCCAGCGCGCGCCGGTAGAGGTGCAAGTGGACGTAGCGGATGTCGTAGAAGTGAACGTGGCATTGGCGACCGGCGAGGTGATCGCCCGATTCACTCGTGCGCCGTATCGCACCTTCTGGCAGCTCAGCGCCGGCCAACACACGCTGGTAGCGCGGGGGCGCTTGCGCGACGGCCGCATCGTCGAGAGCGCGCCCGTGCACATTACCGTGATGCCGTGAGTATCGCCGTGGACGTTTGCGCCGGAACATACGGGCAGCGCGCATGGGGTGCAGGCGAGGGACGCGCGGTGCGCAACGCCCGAGTCGGCACATCAACCGGCGGATGAAGAGCGATGACCATGATCACGCCTCGACGTGCCGAGTGGCTTGCCTTCATCCTTGTGATGTCGCTGGCCGCATTCTTGCGGCTGTATCGCCTCGACTTGATTGACGTTCGATTCGACGAAGCCTCTGCTCCCCAACTGGCGCTGAGCATCGTTCGCGGCAACTGGTTGCCGATCGCGCCGTTCAGCGGCAGCGTAGCCAACCATCCGCCAGTCTACTTGTATGTGCTGGCTTTACCGTATGCGTTCACGCGGGACTTCATGACCATCGCTGCCTACCGCGCTCTGCTCGACGTCGCAGCCATCGCCTTGTGCTGGGGGATATGCCGGCGCTTCTTCGGTGCGCGGGTGGCGTTCATCGCCTGCCTCCTGTTCGCCACTGCCCCGTGGGCGGTGCAGTTCGCGCGCCGCACCTGGCTGGCGCCGATGCCGCTGTTCTCCACCCTGCTCCTGTTCGGGTTGCTCGAAGCTACCCAGCGCCGCAATCCATGGGGCTGGGCAATCGCCGGCTGGGGGCTGGCGCTCAGCATCGGCTCGCATTTGTCTGCGCTTTACCTCATCCCGGCCGTGCTGGTGGGGCTGTGGGTCGGTCGCGCGGCGCTGCGGCCTGCGGCGTGCCTAATTGGGGCGCTGCCGCTGCTCGTGCTGGTCGGCGCTTACCTCGCGTTCGACGCCGGCCAGGCGTTCCGCAACGTGAACGGCTTGCTCGGCGCGGCATCCGGCCAAGCAGCCATTTCACTCGACGCACTGCGTTTCTCGCTTTGGCTGAGCGGCGGGACGCACCTGAGCGACTTGACTGGCGGTGCATTTCCCACCTGGCGCGATCAAACGCCGGCAGCGCTGGCATGGATTGACGGGATACAAGTGGCGCTGGTGGGCATGGGTGTAGGCATATTGATGTTGCAGCTCATACGCCGGCCGGCGGCCTATCCCGTAGCGGTCGCCGTCGTGCTGCTAGCATGGTGGGTGCTGCCCATCGCGCTGCAAATTCGCACGTCTCGCCCGCTGCAGCTGCACTACTTCACGGCATTCTATCCCGTCTCTTTCATCTTGATGGCGCTGGGGCTCGACGCTGCCGTTCGCCTTACTGCGTCCCGCGCCGTCCACGGCGCTAGGGCGCGACTCGGTCTGTCCGCCGCTGCCGTGCTGATCGTCGCGCTCATCGTCGGCTGGCAGACCTTCACCACCCTACGTTTTGCGGCGTTCATCCAACGTCACAATACCGGCGCCGGCGGCTACGGCCCACCCTTGCGCAGCGCGCTCGACGTAACTTGGCTCGCGCGCGACGCCATACGCGCCGGCGCAGCGCGCGATGTCATCGTCATCGCGCCGGGTGGCGACCCAAGCCTGAACGAGCCGGCCACCGTCATGGACGTCCTGCTGGCCGATGTGCCGCATCGCTTCGCCGACGCTAACGCCGGATTGATCCTGCGCGAAGAGGCAGCCCAATACATCATCACGCCGGGCGCGCGCGATGCGTTCGACCGTCTGATGCGCTACGCCGACGCAGATGCCGTCGTGCAGGCTATCCCATTGCGCGCTGGCAGCGACGACGCCTACATCTACGTGCGGATGCGGCGCGCGCAACTGAAGGCGCTGATCGCCCACCCGGCGCAGTGGGAGAATGGCGTAGGCATGCTCGGCTATCGGATCAGCACGGGCGACGCGCTGCGGCTGGAATACTACCTGCGCGTCTTTCGCGAGGCGGCGCCAGGCGCGGACTATCACTGGTTCAACCATCTGTATCATGGCGGGCAGAAGTTCGCTGCGCTCGACGGAGGCGGTATTCACCCGTCGAATTGGCGGGTCGGCGACATTTTGCTTCATCATTTCACCATCCCCCTGCCCACCGACGCACCGGCTAGGCCATACACGCTGCACATGGGCGCGTATCTCTATCCACAGTTGCAGAACGTCAGGCTAATAGATGCCATGGGGCAGCCGACTTCTGATCATGTAGCGTTGGAGATCAAGTGAGATGCGGTTCTTGATCCTGGGCGCAGGTGCAGTGGGCGCATGGATCGGGGCAAACCTCGTCATGACCCGCCAAGCCGTGACGTTCGTAGGCCGTCCGGCATTCGTGCAATCGGCCTGCACGCGAGGCATCCACGTCACGCTGCCGCGCGGCGAGACGTGGCGCCTGCGCGATGTAGACGTGGCGACCAGCTTGACCGAGGCGCTGCAGCGCTCATCGCTCACCTACGACGCCGTGCTGTTGTGCATGAAAGCGTATGCCCTCGAGCAAGCGATTGATGAGCTGCGCGGCTGCGAAAGCCGCTTGTCCAGCGCGCTGTTTGTCACCTTGCAGAACGGCGTAGGGAACGAAGAGAAGCTGGCGGCGGCATTCGGCGCGCAGCGCACGCTGGCGGCGACGCTGACCAGCCCAATTTCGGTTGAAGGACCAGCTGCGGTGCGCTTGGAGCGCATAGGCGGAGGCGTTGGGTTGGCGGCGCTCTCCTCGGAGTGCGCATGGCAGCCGCTTGCGCTTGCGCTCTCGCGCGCGCCGTTGCTCAACTTAAGGACCTACGCGGACTGGCGCGCGATGAAATGGTCAAAGCTGCTGCTTAACATGATGGGTAATGCCACCAGCGCCCTGCTGGGTGTGCCCGTGGCCGAGATCTACGGCGATCGGCAGCTGTTTGCTCTGGAGATGCGCATGTTGCGCGAGGCGCTGGCAGTGATGGAAGCGCACGTGCCTCCCATTGCGACGGTCAATTTACCGGGTCATCCGGCGCGCTTCCTGGCGTTTGCGCTCAAGCTGCTGCCCGACACGGCGTTGCAGGTACTGCTCTCCCGACGGGTAGCCAGGGGGCGCGGCGACAAGTATCCATCGCTCTATTACGATGTAGTTAACCGATCCGGCCGTTCCGAAGTCGGTGTGCTGAACGGCGCGGTCGCCGAAGCCGGACGCAGGCTCGGCGTGCCCACACCGGTCAACGCGGCCTTGGCCGAGATGGTGCAGCGCGCGGTTCAGCCAGATGCGCCGCTGTCGCCTCAGGCGGTACGACGCGCGCTTGAACAACTCGCGCGCTTGTGACGTCTAAGGATTGTCGGGTCAGCGCTGAGCGGCGGAAACGCGCAGGGACTCAACGCCGGGCAGAGCAGCTGGGTTATTAGGTCTTCGGCCGGCTAGAGCAGCGCCGCGATTGTGCAGCTCGATCGCGAGCGCCTCAGCAGCTCTCTTAGCAGTTTGACGGCGCAGAGCCGAGCCGCTGGAGTGATTTAGAGACGCGCCGCAGGCGGTGCGCTCATACGGCGCGTCTCGTTGGGCTTCCTGTGAGCTAAAGGGCTGCCTGCTCGTCGCGCTTCTCGGTCGCGTGCTCCGGCAAGTAGCTCTCCTCAACGGCGTTTCGATCGGTCGCCAGGAAGAGTGCGAACAACCCGGCCGAGCCGAGCAGTAACAGCACGATGCACAGCAGCGCTTCAGTGCTTGGGATAAGCATTTTTCGACCTCCCGCTTCGGCGATTAGTTGCTGCCTGCTAAGTCGTCAGCCGCTAGTCGCCGTCCATGAGTCCATTCACAGTTTACGCGCCAGGTAGGTCCGTCAACCCTGCGAAGGCCGACCGGCCTTTCTCACGGGTGGCGAACGCCTCGCGCGGCATCGCGATCAACAACGCCAGCGCTACGGTGATCAGCACCATCTCTATCGCATATACGGTCGTGTAGCCCCGCGCCAAGTCGCCGGTGACGCGGGAGACGATGTCGCGCATGTTGCTGCCGGCCAGCGCTGCCAATCCGGCCGCCGACGTCTGCACCAGGCCCCACATGCCAACATACATCCCCGCTGTCTTGATGTCAGCAAGAGAGACGATCAGCGAGAGCGTGGAGATCAAGAACAGCCCGCTCGCCACGCCGATCACGCTCGTCCCGCCCACGAACATCACGACCGACCGATTGGCGCTGGCCAGCGTGATCAACCCGAAGCCGGCCAAACCGACCAGACACCCGACCAGCGTGACCGGCATCGGCGAATCCAGGCGCGGAATCACCTGCCAGGCGATGAGCATGGCGATCAGCATGCCGATGCCCCACATCGCCGTGAGGCGCGTGGTCTCGGCGACGGTCATGCCGAGCACCTGCCCACCATACGGCTCCAGCAGGACATCCTGCGCCGTCAGCCCCAGCGTGCCGAAGAACAAGATGGCGAAGAACAAGCGCATCTTGTGCGTTCCCAGCACCGTCCAGATCTGGCTAGAGAAGTCCTCCGCGTCGTCTTCCAATTCCACCGGCCGATCCTGCTTCCAGATGGCCGCGACGGCCAACACCAAGAAGACTACCGAGGCCGACTGCATCACCTGGATCAGCTTCATCGGGTGGAAGTCTTGCAAGAAGAAGCCGATCACAAACGAGCTGATGATCTGACCAGTGATCAGCGCAACCCACAACAGAGCCATTGCCCGGCTGCGCTCGTGCTTGGGGGTGAGGTCAGTGACCAGCGCGAGGTAGCCGGTCTGCCCAACGTGCGTCCCCACGGCATACAGCAAGAAGATCAGCGTGCAGAAGAAGACGGCAACCGGGAAAGGCACGTCGCTGTTCAATTGAGATGCCTTGCTCAGCAGTAACAGCGAGAACGGCGCAGCCGACAAGCCGCAGAACACGAACATCGTGCCATACCAGGCATAGGGCAAACGGCGATAGCCGAAAGTCTTCTTCTCCTTGTCGGAGCGGAAGCCCATCAGCGCGCGGATCGGTGCAACAAACAAGCCAAGGCTGAGCAGCCAGCCGACGATGCCGGCCGGGATGCCCTCTTCCGCGATCAGCACGCGGTTCAGCGCGCCGTTGAACACAACTACGCTGAATCCCAGGCCGAGTTGGAATAGGCTGAGCCGTAGAAGCCTTCTGTTGATCACGATGCGTTCGATGTTGAGCACATGGAGATTAGAGACAGGAGATGGGTCACGGCCCCGAATCCCCGGTCTCTAATCTCCGAATTGCCTACTGGGGTGGCAGCTTCGGCGCAGGCACCGGCAGGTCTACCAACGGCTTGATCTGCGGATCGCTCACCTTCTGCGGCACTTCGCCTTCGCCGGGCGTGTAGGCGCCGGGCGGCACGACATGGCCGCGGTGGCACATCCAGCAGTTCGGCTGCGCCAGGTCACCGCGCGTCGGGTCGGCTTTCGGCATCTGCGGGAACCAGTTGATGGCGATGTCCTGCACCATGCCGAGCATGTGGCGCGCCTGCGACTTGGGCCACTTGAACGTGCCGTCCTGCAGCACATACGACTTGAAGTAGCCGCCATAGTGGCAGAAGTCGCAGCCGACGGCCAGCGCCGTGTTCATGTGATACATCGCTGCCTGGTTGCGATACGTGTCGTTCAAGCCAGGCGGCGTGTCCTTGGTGGCCGTCACCTGGAAGTAGTTCACTTCGCCCTTCGCGTCGGGACGCGCGGCCAACAGCTTGTCGTCCACGATCTCGTAGCTCGCGGGCGGCTTGCCGTTCAGCGTGATGCCGTAGTGCTTCATGTCGTATTGCGTCGGGTTGCCGCCACCAGCGATGCCGAACATCGCCAGGTTCTCGATCGTGGGCACGTTCTTCTGGTCGGTGTTCCAGAACTGCGCCTTGCCGTAGTGGCAGGTTGCGCACTGCAGCTGGTAGAGCGGCTGACCTTCCGGCCGCGGGATGCTGTCAATCCACTTGGTCTGCAGCTCGAACTGCATGATCAGCATCGCCTTGGCCACGGTCTTCTGCGGCTTATCGTAGGCGGCGAAGTTCTCCAGGTTGTGACAGTACTCGCAGCTCTGACCCACGCCGGGCGTGAAGTATTTGCTCATGTACTCGAATACCTTGGCCGTGGTGTTGTACTGCGGGCCCAGGTACTGGGTGAGCACTTGCACGTTCACCGTCTGCGGGTTCTTCTGCTGCCAGACGTTGTAGGCCTGGAGCGCCTCGACGCTGGGTTGCGCTATGGCCTGCTTTTGGCGGTTCAGATACTCGACGAAGTTGATCTGCTGCACGCCGGCGTAGTTGTAGGTGCTGTCGGCACGCCAGCCCTGGAAGCCGCGCCAATCGGCCAGCGCCATGGACAGAGCGATCACGCCGCCGAGCGCAAGCACGGTCATAGCGACCAAGCCCGCTAGCTCGCCGCGCAGAATCGTGCGCTGCCTTTCATCGTAAACGGCGACCGCGCCGGGAGGGGCAGGGTTATTCTCGATGGACATGGCTGCCTCCTATGGCACACAGGCTTTCTGCAAGCCCGAAACGATGTCCGCGCGGCAGGCCCACTGGAACCAGTCCGGCTCGACCGGGCCGCTCAGCAGCACGCCGATCGCACCGGCGACTGCCGTCAAGGTAGCGAAGCCCAGCGCCCACTGGTGGATGCTGTAGGCCGTCGCGTTGAAACCCATTACCCAGCGCCACAGCAGCTGCGCACGATGCGTGCCCTCATCGCTCTTCTCGATCTCGTCAATCTCGCGATGGGCGCCGTATGCCAGCGTCGCCAGGATGGTGGCGCCGTGCATGGCCAGGATCAGCGTGCTGCCCAGCAGGCCGAAGATCGAGACCATGTGGAATGGGTTGTAGTAGAAGTTGCCATACTTGACGCTAAAGTGGTTCGTCCACAGCAGGATGCCGCGCAGGCCGTGCGGCGGCGCCTCGTTCCACGAATTCACCCAGATCGGGTGGATGATGTAGATGGCCGCGTAGAGGAACAGCGCTGCGCTGAAGGCGATCGGCACCATCGGGCGCAGGCCGTTGGCCACCGCGCGCGTCCAGATGCGGATCGTCCAGAACACCAGCGTCAACGACAAGAACAACGTGGCGAGCTGCCAGTAGCCGCCTTCCTGCAACGGCGCCATCCGCAGACCGGCCGATGGCGGCGGCGGGTAGAGCGTGAGCACAGGCAGTTCGCGCAAGAAGCGGATGGGGTTGTAACCTACCTGCTCGCCGAAGCCGATGGCCGTGATGAACACGCATAGCAGGTAGGAGAAGAATGCCAGCGCACCCCACATCCCGAGGTAGATCGGACCAACCTGCGTGTCGGCCAAACCCTCTAGGAAGCGGAGGTACCTCACGGTCTTGGTGCGCCGCTCGAAGCTCTCGCGATAGACTTCTGTAGCCATAAGTTTCTCCAGAAGTTCAGACGCTCAGAATCGCAGGCCGGGAGGGCTCTGGTTCTGCCGTCTGAAAACTAGTTGAAGGGGAAGTTCTTCCAAAACGGCGCGTAGTCCCAGAAGTCCCAGAAAGCGCTCCAGTCCTGGACCACTGTGCCGGAGAGCACGAAGCACAGGTTGCTCACCAGCACCGACAGAACCGCAGCCCAGAAGGCCAGGCGGTGGATGCCGATCTCGCCGATGCTATATCCGAGGAAGTCCCAGTAGAAGCGGTTGACGTTCTCCTCGGTGACGCCTTCACTCTTCTTGCGCGCCGCGCTGAGGATCGTCGCGCCGTGCAGCGACAGCACCAACGTGCTGCCGAACAGCAACGTGATCCCCAGAGCGTGGAAGGGGTTGTAGAAGAAGTTGTAGTAGCGATAGCCGAAGGCCGAGAGCCAGTCCAGGTGAGGGATCACCCCCAGCGGAAAGCCCTCAGACCAGCTGCCGAGCAAGATAGGACGTACGATTTGGATGGTCACCCAAGAAGAGAACACCGCTCCGAAGGCGATTGGCACCTGATAACCGATCTTCAGCAGGCGTGAGATGTCTATCTGTCGCATCATCCACGCGAAGAACGTCACCGTCGCGCAGAAGACCACAAATAGCCACCAGAAGCCCTTGTTAGGGTCAAAGGTGATAGCCAGGCCCACATCTGGCGGCGGCGGCACGATCTGCCCACGGATGAAGTTCAACAGAGGATTGTTCGTGCGATTGGGATCAACGAACAACACCTGCCAGAACCACACGCCCGATCCCAGCACGCCGAAGGCTAAGGCCACTACACCCCAGAAACCCAGGTAGAAGCGGCCGATCCATATCTTGAGCAGGCCGAAAGAGGCGCGCGCAGGGACGTCCATCGCCTCCCGGCGGTATTTCGCCTCAAACGACAACATAAGCCAGTCTCCTTTTTGGAGCCAGAGCTTAGGGCACAGACCTACGGTCGCTTTAGGTGGTCATGCTTTCAGAGGCGAAGCGAATGATGGATAAAAGATGATGAAAGCACTCGCAGCGTCGCTACTCGAATTCAGACCACCACAAGTTACCGGTGCCTCAATAACCCCGACTCAACGACTCGATAAAGAAACCGGTGAAGGGTGCACCGCTGCGCTATCCAACTGATCTCGCTCGTTCAGCTTGTCGAGCGCCGCAGCCCTCCACCGGCGAATGATGACTAACGCTTCACTTCAGCCAGAATGTGTTCCAGCTCGAGCTGAGTAGCACGAAGTGGATCAGCAACGTCGTCAGCACTGCGGTCACGACGTAGATCCCCAGTGCCGTCTTGAAGTCTATGAACTTCGGATCTCTCATGTTTGCTCACCTCCTAATTCGAGAGCGAAAGAACGGCGATCTACGGATTCGGCGAGATCCAGGGCTTGTACATCGCGATGATGATGTGGATCAGCCCCGCCAGGATGAAGAAGATCCACGAGCCCAGCACAACGAGCTGGTGTTGCAACCACTCCTCGTTGGTGAACAGTGGCCTCCATCGCTCTGGAACCTTATCGTTCATCTGTTTTGTCACCTCCTTTG
Source organism: Thermoflexales bacterium (assembly GCA_025056965.1). Lineage (GTDB taxonomy): Bacteria > Chloroflexota > Anaerolineae > J036 > Brachytrichaceae > JAAFGM01. Next base: position 15,035 of record JANWVF010000164.1, read on the forward strand.
TTCAGATGTAGCGCCCGGCTTGCAGCCACGCGCTTCGAGCGAGCAGATGGATATCGCAATTACATTGTATGACGGCTTGTCCCTATGTCAACTAGCCAGTTGACGGAAATTTAACAAGGACTTAGAACAGGCTGAGGATTGTTTGGGGCGTCACAGTACGCGCGGCAAGCTAAAGCTGAAACGCGATCCGGGGCGGCCGTCTTCATTGCCCTCTAGCCAGATGCGGCCGCCGTGTGCCTCCACGATGGCCTTGCTCAGATACAAGCCCAGGCCGGCTCCGGGCGTGCCGCGCCGAATGGCATTCTCCGAACGATAGAAGCGCTCGAAAATCTTATTGCGTTCCTCCGGTGGCACGCCTATGCCTTGGTCGGCCACAGTGATGATCACCTCGCTTGGCGTGGCGCGGCCGGTGATGCGAATCTCGCTGCCCGGCGGAGAGTACTTCACCGCATTTGAGATGAGGTTGCTCAGCACCTGAGTGATACGCGCCTCGTCGGCGAACACCAGCGGCATGTCCGATGCGATGTCGGCGATGATCTTGTGCGATTGCGTCTGCGCCTCGAACTTTCTCGCTACCCGCACGACAAGGTCATCAATGTCCAGCTCGACCGGCGCCAATTTGAAGTTGCCGGCCTGCGCCCGCGAAGCATCTAACAAGTTCTCGATCAGCTCGGCCAGATGGTCGGCCTCCTCCTCGATGACCTTCAGGCTTTCTCGAACGGTGGCCTGGTCCCAATTTGCATCGGCGCGGCGCAGCGTGCTGGCATATCCTTTAATCAGCGCAACAGGCGTCTTTAGCTCGTGCGACACGGCGGAGATGAAGGTTGCCTTCATCTCCTCGGCGGCGCGGAAGCGGGTGAGATCATGCACATCGGCGATGATGTTTACCAGGCGCCCTTCGCGATTAAGCAGGGGTGCGAAGGCAATCTCGACGCTGACCAAGCCGCCGTTGCGCCGCTGCAAATCGCCCTCAACGAATAGTGGTTGGGTCGTACCCACCAAAGGCCAGCCTTTCGCCTCGGCCTCTTCGAGGGTCGTGCCGGCGCGCTTGTTCTTTAGCACCAGCACTTCCTCGAACTTTCTACCGATGGCCTCAACGGCCGGAACGCCGATCAGGTTTGACATCGCGCGGTTGAACGTCTGGATGCGATGCACGCCATCCATGATTACTACGCCATCGGCGCTGAATTCCAAGATGGCATCTAAGCGGCGCTTTTCATGGGTGAGCTGCTCATACAAACGAGCGTTGTTCACTGCAATGGCCGCCTGGTCGGCGAAGCTCTGCAGAATCCGGCGTTCATCGCGGCTGAATCCACCGCCGCGGATGCGAAAGACATAGAGCGCGCCCAAGAACTCATCGCCATCCACTTTCAGCGGCAACGAGACCACCTGCCAGAACCCCAGCCCTTCGCTCTCTGCAAAGGCGACCAAGTTGCGCTCCAGCGCCGTTACAGCCTCATCCACATCCTCCATCCGGTTCAAAATTGGCTTCAACTGATCCAACAACGGCTGAGGGATGCCGTAGGATTGGCGAATGGTGTAGCGCGCGTCCGGCTCCACCAACGCGATCAGCGCGGCCTGACCATTCAACATGTCGGTCGCTTGCTGCAGGATCAAGCGCAGCACTTCGTTCAAATTGAGCCGCGAAGTGAGCGCGCGGCTGATCTCTAGCAGGTAGTCTCGCTGGCGGACGCGGTAGTCGGGAAGCATGTTTAAGCTCTTTTGCCTAAGCGGCGACCGAGTGGTTTATACTGACGGTTGCAAATCTCACGCTTAGCTAATATACCCGTGGTCTCATCATAGCATCTGACTGGATCGGTTACGCGGGTGATCATCCGGCTTCTACTAGTAGAGGAACAGAGCGATGCCTAAGAGTCTGCGAAATAACATTATTCCGATCATATTAATTACGCTGGTGATCGCATACGCGGTGATGCAATTTGCGAGCACCACGAGACGCGCTGAGAACTCCGACCTGACTGAACTTGTGCGCCAAATTAATGCCGGTAACATCACCGAGCTTACGATCTCCGCGGATGGCTCCACCATTCGCGCGCGACGCAAAGACGCGCCTAACACGCCCATTATCGTCAACAAAGAAACGAACGTAGATGCCAGCGCGCTGCTGAAGAACTTCGGCGTGTCAACCGAGGCGTTGAACGGCCTGACGTATTCCGTCGAGTCGGTTTCCTTTCTCACCCAGATCTCCGGCGTGTTGCTCTACCTGCTGCCGGTCTTGTTGATCGGTGGATTCTTCTTGTTCACCATGCGGCGGGCGCAGAGCGGTGCAGACCAGGCCTTCTCGTTTGGCCGCAGCCGCGCGCGCCGCATCACCAGTGAGAATCCGGTAGTGACGTTTGCCGACGTGGCCGGCTGCGACGAGGCCAAGCAGGAGCTCGTGGAAATTGTGGAGTTCCTGAAGAACCCGGAGAAGTTCATCCAACTCGGCGCCCGCATTCCCAAGGGTGTGCTGCTGGTCGGACCGCCCGGCTCAGGCAAGACGCTGCTGGCGAAAGCCGTGGCGGGCGAGGCAGGCGTGCCGTTCTTCAGCCTGTCCGGCTCGGAGTTCGTTGAGCTATTCGTCGGCGTAGGTGCCAGCCGGGTGCGCGATCTGTTCGATCAGGCCAAGAAGGCAGCGCCATGCATCGTGTTCATTGATGAGATTGACGCCGTTGGCCGCCAGCGCGGCGCCGGCTTGGGCGGTGGCAACGACGAGCGCGAGCAGACGCTCAACCAGATGCTGGTCGAGATGGATGGCTTCAACACCGACACTAACGTGATCATCACGGCAGCCACCAACCGGCCCGACATCCTCGACCCTGCGCTTCTGCGGCCTGGGCGCTTCGATCGGCGCGTCACCGTAGATGCCCCCGACGTCAAAGGGCGCGAGGCGATCCTCAAGGTGCACACGCGCGGCAAGCCACTCAAGTCGGATGTGGATTTGGCGCTGATTGCGCGGCAGACGCCCGGTTTCACAGGCGCAGACATCGAGAACCTGGTCAACGAGGCCGCTATCCTCGCCGCTCGCAGTGGCAAGACCGAGATCGGTCAGGCCGAACTGCAAGCAGCGATTGAGAAAGTCGCCCTTGGCCCAGAGCGCCGCAGCCGACTAATGACGCCGCGTGAGAAGGAGATTGTCGCCTATCACGAGGCTGGACACGCCGTCGCGGCGGCGCTGACGCCCGAGGCAGAGATCACCGTGCAGAAGGTGACGATCGTGCCACGCGGCATGGCCGGTGGCGTCACCTGGCTCACCCCGGAGAAAGATGAGACGGCGCTCTCGATGACCAAGAAGCGCATGGAAGCGCAACTGGTCTACATGCTCGCCGGTCGTGCCGCCGAGGAGATCGTGTTCGAAGACGTGACTGCCGGCGCGGTGAGCGACCTGGAGCGCGCTTCGAACATTGCGCGCAACATGGTGCGCGCTTACGGCATGAGCGATGAGCTCGGTCCGGTGTCCTTCGGCGAACGCAGCGACCTGGTGTTCCTAGGGCGCGAGATCGCCGAGGGCCGCAATTACAGCGAGAAGGTGGCCGAGAAGATTGACAATGAGGTGAGCAAGATCATTTGGCGAGCCTACAATCGGGCCAAGCAATTGCTGATTGACAACCGCGATAAGCTGGTAGCCGTTGCCAAGGCGTTGCTCGAACGCGAGACGCTCGATGCTAACGAGTTCAGAGCCATAATCGGTATGTCGGCGTTGCCGGCACCGGCGACTTCACAGAACGGTGTGCCGGCCTGATGTGCCGGCTTCTGACCATCACAATTCTCTACCGCGGCGCTTCTCCTCGAAGCGCCGCGGTGATTTTAGGCATACCTGAGTCAGCCGCGGTCAAATCGGCGAAAGCCTTCACCATACACTTCTTGGGCTTGGCCGATGACCACGAAGGCTTGTGGGTCAGTCTGCGCCACTAGCGCCTTCAGCACCGAGGTCTCCGCACGGCTGATGACGATGAAGAGGATTGGACGCTGCGCGCCGGTGTAAGCGCCGATCGCCGTCCAGCGCGTCACGCCGCGGCCCATGCGGGTCATCACGGCTTGCGCCACTTCGTCCGGCCTCTGCGTGATGATGAACGCGGTGCGCCCAATGTGCACTCCCTCACTGATTGTCTCAGCTGCCACGCCACTCACGTAGAGTGCGATGACGGCATAGAGCGCTTTCTCCCAGCCGAAGATGAGGCCGGCCAGCGCAAGGACGATCACATCAGTGATCAAGTAGCTCTGGCTAAGCGGGATCGAACGCCAACGCACCAGTAAGAGGGCCAGAATGTCGGTGCCGCCGGTAGTGGCCTGGGCGCGAAAGACCAGGCCCATCCCGATGCCACCGATAATGCCGCCGAACAGCGTGTTCAAGACGACGTCATCGGTCACGCCGCCCACGCCGGCACGTTCGAGGATGGCCGTCGCGCCGCCGTATAGCACAACGGTGATGATGGTGCGGATCAGGAAGCGCCATCCGCCTAGATAGCGCACGCCCAGGGCGAACAGCGGCAGGTTGAGTAAGAGCACCCAGACGCCAATCGCAATAGCAATCGGCAAAGCGCGACTGAGGATGAGCGCCAATCCGCTCACGCCGCCTGGCGCAAGGTCGGCAGGGGCAAGGAAGACCACGACCGAGACAGCCTGGATGACTGCACCGGCGATGATGAAAGCGTAGTCACGCGAGAGGAAGAGCCAGCGATGAAATGCCGAGTGGATAAGCCTTGGTTTCACGCATTGAACTTTATCGCATGAAGCTGTGGCGATTTAACCGGCTCTGATTCTTGGCTGCGAGCCTACATTGGCCATGTATACACCGCGCTCTCGACAAGTCGCCGGGTGAGCTGTCCTAGATCAATTGAAACGGCTCTGTAAACGAGGATTTGCAGGTAATAGCGAGAGAACAAGAGAACAGTGGAAGGTGAGATGGCTGGACAAGCACCTCAAGACAGGCTTATTAACTCCTGCGGCGCGACTACCTCGCCATCGCTCTTCAACAAGCCCACCCCCGCCGATTGAATTAGCTCTAGCGCTCCTCTGTCTACCCGAATAGCATAGAAATACAAGTAGTAGGGACTGTCCACGCCCGAATCGGCCAAACGACGCTGCCATACCGCATCACGCGCTCGCTGCAGCCATGTCCATACATCTCGCCGGTTCAAGCGTGCCTTCGTCTCCACTAACGCCCATACCTTTCGCTTCTCCGAGTCTTCAAACGGCATCAGCACGTCAAGCTCGCCGTCCAGCGCCAGAGTAGTCTCCGGTCCAAGGGCACGGAAACCTTTGTCTCGCATGACAACCTCGAGCACACTGGCAGCTTCTTCTTCGAGGGTAGCGCCAAAGGTTTGCTGCAACCGGTTCAGCGTAGCCCTGAAATCTTGGAGGGTAGCAGCAAGCTCGTCAACGTGCTGATCAGTACGCCGCTGCGCTTCGACCAGCTCCGCTACGGCCTGCTCAAGCCGCGTGATGCGCTCCTCCGATCGCCGCTGCGCTTCGACTAGCTCACGCACGAGATTCGGCAGCTCCAACAACTCATCGGTCAGCACAAGTCGTCGCAGCTCGGCGCGCCACTCCGGGTTCGCTTGCAGCGCTTCAACTAGGGCACGGAAATCGGCATAGTCCAGCGGCATGTCAAGTCCTATCGCTCGACATTGTACTACCAAGAATGCTTGCCAGACTTAATGGCCAAACGCGAAACGCGGCGCAGGGCTTGCAGCGCTTTCAGGCATGGCGCGCCGAGCAATTTCAAGCGACGGGTTCTGCCCTCGAAATCCGGGCATACGCGGTGGAGTTCGACGGCATCAGCTTCGACATACGTTTTCCTCAGCATGGCGAGCTCACGCTCCGGCGCGCCGACCTCGGTCAGCTCCGCATTGTCGCAGGCGAAGCGTCGCAGCGCCTCCAGGATGCGCTGACGCCTTGCTGCCCAGCATGCCTGTCTTTGCTGGCGTCATCCCAGAGGGTGGCGAGGCCAGTGAACCACGGGAACGGTAACGACATTCGCTCACGCGATCCGGCGCGCCACAACCGCAACGCAGTCGCCCTGTTGAGTCAGCGGGATGGCGCGACGCGAGATGATGAAGCCTTCGGTCTTTGCTCGAATGATCAACGGCTCCCAGCTCGGCTGCTCGATGAAATGAATGCAGCCGATCGGCTGCCCGGCTGCGACGCCATCGCCTAGCTCGACCAGCGGCTCGAAGATGCCCGATGCCGGCGACATGATGTAGTCGTCGCGCAGCTCCGACGCGACAATCTGACTCGGCTCGGCTGGGACGTATCGCCCTGCTGGCAACTTCAGGATACCGGCTTCGGCCAGGACATTGCACAAACCGTTGTAAGTCAGCTTAAGCGTGGCCGGACCGTATTGTGACGCGCTGCCCATCTCGGTGCCCAGCGTAGGCTTGCCGAGCGACTCGGCATAGCCGGGCAGCAGCCCGCCCCCGGCCACATCGCGATAGATGAACACATACGGTGCGCCCCAGGCCAGCGCCAGGCGCATCATCTCACTCATCTGCCTTGGATCACGCACCCGGTGCATGTTCACCGAAGGCAAAAACAGCATCGAGCGTCCACCCGAATGGATGTCCACCACCACATCGGCCAAGGGGATGAGCACGCTGGAGACGAAATGCGCGATCTGGCCGGTGATCGTATCCGACGGGCTGCCGGGGAAGGCGCGATTCATGTTGCGGCCGTCCAATGGCGAGAGGCGCGTGTTGGCCTGGACGGCCGGCAAGTTCAGCGCCGGTACAAGGATAATCCGGCCATGCACCTGCTCAGGCTGAATGTACCGCGCGAGATTCAGCAATGTCACTGGCCCCTCATACTCGTCACCGTGGTTGCCACCGAACAGCAGCGCAGTTGGGCCGTCGCCCCGCCGAATGACAATCAGCGGGATGAACAGGTTGGCCCACCCGGCAGTGTTAGTGGACCGTGGCGCCTGGATGTAGCCGAACTGCTTACCGTCGCGGTCAACGTCCAGATCGGTGAAGAGGCTGCTATCAGACATAGGTAGCCCAATCGTAGGCGAAATTGTCGCGATGGCCACCGTTTGCTCATGTATCATGCCTAGGGTCACAACCCAGGTGCGAGCAAAACTGCAACTACGAACTCCGAGGTGGAGAACAGCTGATGAAGATGATCATGGCCGTCGTTCAGGCGGACGATGCAAACAAAGTGACGCAAGGGCTGAATGAAGCCGGCTACCGCGTCACGCGTATGGCGACACAGGGCGGCTGGCTTCGCCGCGAGAATGTGACGCTCCTGGTCGGCGTAGAAGATGCGCAGGTCAGCGACGTGCTGCGCATCCTGCGCAAGACCGCCCAGCGGCGCATGGCCTACGTCAACGTCCCCGGCGAAGTAATGGGAGCCTACAATCCTCAGCCGCTGGAAGTCGAAGTGGGCGGTGCAACCGTGTTTGTGTTGAACGTCGAGCGCTTCGAGCGGTTGGCCGACCGCGCGAAGGATTGACCGCGGCGCACCCGCGTGCCTGTCGCGATTCGTAAAACTACCTCTCGATCTGTGCCTCGCTCAACCTCGCCTGTGCTACGCGCACTGCATCCGCGCTCGCGTCAACGCCAATCCAGCGCCGGCCGAGCTTCTGCGCGGCGACTAGCGCCGTGCCGCTGCCGCAGTATGGGTCAAGCACTACGTCGCCGACGTTCGACGATGCAGCGATGATGCGCTCCAGCAGCGCCAACGGCTTCTGCGTGGGATAACCGGTGCGCTCCGACGACAGATTGAGCACTGCCGGAATCTCCCACACGTCGCGCAGCAGCACATCGGCATAGTAACCGTGTGCGTCGCGCTGTGCGCCGAAGAAGCGCTTCCGGTAGCGCACGCGCTCGCGCTGCGGGTGAAAGGTGTATTCATCCGACGCTGTGTAGAACAAGATGACGTCGTGTTTGCGGGCGAAGTGGCGCTTGCCGGCTCCGCCGGTGCGATAGGCCCAGACGATCTCGTTGCGACACCGTTCGCGACCGAACAGCGCATCGAGCATCAGGCGCAGGTAGTGGCTCATGCGCACGTCGCAGTGCAAATACAGGCTGCCGGTGTCCTTCAAGACGCGGCGCAATTCCCCCAGGCATACTGCGAGCGCGGCGCAGTATGCCAGCGCGCCGCTCTCGCCCAGTATGCCGCGCAGCGCCTCCAATGCCGCAGCCAGTGCGGTCGGCGATTCGGCCAACGCGCGCCGATATGCCACGTTGTCCCAGTGCCAGACGTCGTGGAAGCGCGGGCCTTCGCATCGCTTGCCAGTAGCATAGTAGGCATGGCCGGAATTAAACGGCGGATCGGCGTAGATCAGATCAACCGAACGATGAGGGATGCAGCGGCGCAGGACGGCGACATTATCGCCGCAGTAGATCGCTCCCGACGAGGTCGAGAAGGCGGGAACACACATCCCACGCGTCCTGCTTACTCTCCACTGCCTACAATCTTCTCGTAAATCGCCCCTAGCTCTTCGTCGGAGTAGAACTCGATGACGATGCGCCCCCCTTTGCGCCCGCGCATCAGCGATACCTTCGTCCCTAACACCTCGCGCAACTTGGCCTCGTATTCTTTCGCGCCTTGCCACCGGCGATCGCGCTCGGCCTTCTTGGACGTGGTCTTCGGACTGTTCATCCGGCGGACCAATTCCTCGGTCTGTCGCACGCTCAGGCCGTGCTTCTTAATCTCGTCGAGCGCGACCAATTGATCCACGGCCGAACTCAGTCCGAGCAGCGCGCGGGCGTGACCCTCCGTGATGTCGCTCTGCATCAGGGCGACCTGGATCTGTCCGGGCAGCTTAAGCAACCGCAGGGTGTTATAGACTGCCACGCGGCTCTTGCCGACGCGCTCGGCCACCATGTCGGGCGTTAGGCCGAACTCATTGATGAGTTGCTGAAAGGCAGCAGCTTCTTCGAGCGGGCTAAGGTCGTTGCGCTGGATGTTCTCGATTAACGCGATCTCCAGCATCTCCTGCGGCGTAGCATCCTTGAGGATGACCGGAACGTGAGTGAGCCCGGCGAGCTGGGCTGCGCGCCAGCGTCGCTCGCCGGCGATCAGCGTGTATGGAGCACCGGGGCCTTGCGTGCGCGTGACGATGAGGGGCTGAATCACACCGTGCTCGCGGATGCTGGCGGCCAGCTCTTCGAGCTGCATCGCCTCCTGCCCACGCACCATGCGCGGTTGGCGGGGATTGGCGCAAATCTCGGTAACGGCGACCTGCATGACGCCGCGCCCTGCCTCGGCCTCGCTTGCGCCGGGGATCAGCGCATCAAGTCCGCGTCCCAGTCCGGTTTTCGCTGCCATGGGTGATCGGATTTAAGGCGTATCGGCTGTTTCGCGCGTCGGCACGCCATCCGGCGATGCACGCAGCGGCGCAGCGACCGGCGGCGCGCTCACCTCGTCCTGCGCCAGCAACTCCTCGGCCAGGCTTTTATAGGCCTGGCCGCCGGGCGAGGCCGGCGCGTAGGTCATGATCGGCTGACCGTGGCTGGGTGCTTCGCTCAGGCGCACGTTGCGCGGGATGCGCGTGCGGAAGACTTTATCGGCGAAGAACTTCTCTACCTCGGCTACCACCTGGTGCGCGAGCGCCGTGCGCGGATCATACATCGTCATGATCAACCCGCGAATTTCAAGCTGAGGATTCAGGCGCTGACGCACCAGTTGCACCGTGCGCGTCAACTGGGATAGCCCTTCCAGAGCCAAATACTCGCACTGCACCGGGATGAGCACACCGTTTGCTGCGGTGAGCGCGTTCACCGTGAGCAGGCCGAGCGAAGGCGGGCAGTCAATCAACACATAGTCATATTTGCTGACTTCGGCCGCCAGCGCCTGGCGCAGCCGATACTCACGCGCCAGCTCGCCCACGAGCTCGATCTCCGCTGCGGCCAGCGCCGGCGAGGCCGGCACGACCGAGAGATTCAGCCGCGCATTCTTCAAGGTGGCTTTGGCCGGCGTGACGCTGCCTAGCAGCACCTCATACGAAGAGACCGTCACTTTGTTCTTGTCTAGGCCCAGGCTGCTGCTGGCGTTGCACTGCGGATCCATGTCCAACAGCAAAACCCGTCGCCCGGCCAGCGCGAGATACGCACTGAGGTTGACCGCCGTCGTGGTCTTACCCACGCCGCCCTTCTGATTGGCAATCGCGTAGATGCGCGTCATGACGATGAAACGCAGATGGTGGGTTGGGTGTCGCGCGTTGCATCGGGCGCGCCGACGACACTTACATCCTACGCGCGACGATTGTACTGCAGCGTTCGAGATCCTCCGGCGTGGGCAATCCGGCCAGCCGCTTACGCGTGACGGACTGCGCTGCGACGCAGTTGGCAAACTCGGCGGCTTCCAGCGGGTCTCGGCCGCGCTGCAGCGAGATGAACAGCGTCGCGGCGAAGATATCTCCTGCGCCGGTCGGGTCTACTTCCTCCACCTGAGGCGCAGGTACATGATACGGCCGCCCATTGAGAAAGACGATGCATCCTTCCGCGCTCAAGGTAACGACGAACAAGCGTGCCCGGGCGGCCCAAGTGAGCAGCAGCGGCCAATCTCCGGCGACGTCGTCAATGCTGATCACCACGGCATCGGCGCGCGCCAGGATCAGCGGCGCAGCATCCCACGGCTTGGCATAGACGCGTCCAGCCTCATCCCAGCGCCGCAGCCATCCCTGCGGCGTCACGCCGACGAACACCTCCGGCGGCGCTTCAACGGCGAAGGCAGGGCTGACTTCATCGCAGACCGGCGCGAGGTGCATGATCTTGGCATGCCACAGCTCGTCGGTCAGATGTGCCGGCTCCAGCCGCACCGGGTTGGGGCGCGTGTATTGGATGCGACCTTGGGGCGTGTAGATATTCTCGAACTGCGTCGTAGTCGGCGACGGGATGCGGTGCACGTGGATGCCGGGCAGGAACTTCTCGACATCGTAGTTCTCCCCTGCCGCGGTCAACACGCTTACATGATCCACGATGCGGCGGGCAGCCAGCGATGCGAACCATGCCGTGCCGCCCGGGGTAATGCTGCCGTCGCGCCAGACGTCCTCGGTCACATGTCCGATGGCGAGATAGTCGGGCGGCATTAGGATGACCTAGCCGGGCGCAGGCCGATGCGTCGCGTGATGCGTGCCGCGATGCGCATCACGACTTGGGCTTGATCTGCACCTTGCGCGCCGCGCCTTCGCCGAAGCTCTCGGTAAACACGTCGGGACGATTGCGCAGCGCCATATGCACAATGCGACGCTCGTTGGCCGGCATTGGCTCGAGCGTGATAGGTTTGCCGTTAGCGACCACTCGATCAGCCAAGCGCCTGGCCATGTTGATCAACTGCTGTTCGCGTCGCCGGCGATAGCCGTTGATATCCACGTTTACGCGCAGGCTGCTCCTGGTGCGATGCGACCACATCGTTTGTACGACGGTCTGGAGCGCATTCAAGCCCTCGCGCTGATGGCTGAGCATCATCTCCTCGTCGTATGCGTTAGCCAGCGTGACGTCTACCCACAGGAACGGCTCTTCATCGCTGTTGGTGGGGAAAACGCTGCGCACTCTCACCTCGTAGCGCTTGATTCCCATTCGACGCAGGATGTCGCTCACCAACGTCCGCGCCAGCTCTTCGCCCTCGATCTTCGGCGCAACAGCTTCCTCAGATGGGCGATTCGAGGCCGGAGGCGCCGATGACGACTCAACCTTGCGCTGTGTGCGCGAAGGCTCTTGCGCCATCGGCCGAGATGGCTGTGCAGCCTCATCGGCAGGCGCAGGGGTAGCTGCGGAATTCGCTTGCTTGGCCTCGAGTTCGGCAAACGGCGTCAGGCGCACGCGAGCGGGTTTCGCACCGATTCCCAGCACGCCGCGGCTGCCTTCGTCAAGCACTTCAATTTTGACCTCGGCGCGAATGAGATTGAGTTGTTGTAGGCCTTGCGCAATGGCGCTCTCAATATCAGGTGCTGAAACTTCGACTGCGGGCATTTCTGGTAGTTCAGTTCGAGTCTATAGGAATCACTGAGGCGTAGTCGTCACTTTGCCGCCTTTGGCGCTCCCGTCCTTAGCGCCACCTTTGGAGACCGATGCCGAACGATTCACCCGGCCGGTGGACTTGGCCTTCACCTTAGATTTGGGCGGCTCGAAGAGCGGCTTCGCCGCCGCTTCTGTGCCGGTTGGCGATGCTGCGCCTGCGGCAACACCGACAGCGGGTGCAGCGTGGAGCTCGCGGGCGCGATCCAAGGTCGGCTTAGTGACGTAATATTGCACAACGCCGATCAGGTTCGAGACGATCCAATACACGCCCAGCCCAACCGGCGTGCTGAGCATGAAGAAGCCGAACATCAGCGGCATCATCAGTTGCATCATCTGGTTGGTCTGGCGCATGGTCGGGTCGGTCGTCGGCGGCGTCATC
>JANWVF010000036.1 GCA_025056965.1 Thermoflexales bacterium
CATGTGATGGTGTGTGTTGATTAGGCCGGGCAGGACGATATGACCGCGCAAGTCAAGCACTTCGTCGGCGGTCTCCGGCATATCGGCGGTTCGACCGACCGCGACGATGCGATTGTCTTCCACGTACAACCCGCCATCGGCAATCTCGCGCCGCTCGACGTCCATCGTCACTAGGCAGTCGGCATGTTTGACAAGGAGTGTGTGAGCCATGACATCGAAATGTTATACCGAAGCCGATTCGCTCCGGCAGCCGGATTCTGCTGTTGCGGGATTCGCGCGCCATGCCGTCCGAACACCCTACTCCAGGCTGCGCATCTCAAAGGCTGCCTTCCTGCGTCTCTAGCCTCTGGCATTCTCGCCAAATCCTCCACCTAGCTTGCCCAACGGCTAGCCCAAAGTTTGTCTAACATTTGTATTTACTCTGTAGCATCTTGTGGTAGACTGCCAGTTGGCGGGATTTCATCGGAGTTCGTTGCAGCAGTGAATCTGTGAGTAGTGTTTTGTCCGGCAGATTAGAAGAGGAATGGTGACATCGCAGCACACCGATCCCGCTATCCTGTCTGCAAACGCGCGCTGTGTTCAGGAGCGCCCAAGACGCAGTCCTGACCGGCGCGCGCCTCGCATTGGCGGCGGCAGATCCACTTGACCATCTCCGTTACGCCCTATAATCCCGAGTCCATGGACGTTGCTCTAAACGGCAAAGTCGTCGCTATCGCGGGTGCGACCGGTGGCCTCGGTCCGACGGTTGCCCATGCATTCGCGCGCGCCGGCGCAGCGCTCTCGCTGGTAGATCGTGACGCCGCCAAGTTGGATGCGCTTGTCATGTCGCTCGGCGCGTCACCGGAAAAGCACCAGCGAGCGGCTATGGATCTACTTGATCCGGGGCAAGCCCAGGGGTGGGCAGCGCAAATCCAGCATCGCTATGGCCAAGTGGACGCTGTCCTGCATCTCGTCGGGGGGTATCGCGGTGGGCAGAAGATCGCACAGTTCCCTCAAGAGGACTGGCTGCTGCTGAAGCAACTGCTGGTGGAAACGACCTGGAACGTCATACGCGCCTTCGCAGAGCCGCTCAAGACCAGCCGCGGCCGCTTTATCTTGGTGTCCTCGCCGCAAGCGCAGAAGCCCTCGCACGTTAACGCTGCCTACGCAGCCTGCAAAGCTGCTGCCGAGGCGCTCACCCTGGCCTTAGCGGACGAGTTCAGGGGCAGCGGCGCAACGGCCAATGTCATCGTCGTCAACGCCATCCTCACTGCCTCGATGCGCGCCGAGAAACCGGATGCCGATTACAGCGCATTCACCACGGCCGAAGACATTGCCGATGCGATGTTGTATTTATGCTCGCCCGCCGCGGCCAACATGAATGGCCAACGCCTTTCGCTCTTCGGCGCGCGATGAAGTTCCTCGACCGCTTGAAATTGTTCATCCGCTCGACGGCCGGCAATGCCTTGCGCGCGATCCCGGTCGAGCGATCATCTGGCCAACGCCACGACCGATTGTTGAGAGAAGCGCAGGCCCACCTGACGATCTTGCGCGCAGACTTAGCCAAGGCCGAGCAGCGCAGCGACGATGCGCTGGTGACTCGGCTCAAAGGAGAGATTGCCGAACTGGAGGGCCTGCTGGGCGCCCTACAGGCTCGCCAATCGTTCGGGAAAGCTAATGCACAACAGGCTACAGCCGCTAATACCACTCAGGCGGAGGATATGCGTCTCGACGAGACGCGGGTTGCCGATCAGATTCGCAGGCTGCGCGGAGGGCACAGCGGCGATGAGCGCAGCGGATGAGTGCGCCGCGAGGCGCTAATCTATGCGGTAGCCTACGCCGCGCACCGTTTGTAGCCGCTCGGGGCGAGACGGGTCTTTCTCGATCTTTTCGCGCAGCCAACGCACGTGCACATCTACGGTGCGCACGTCGCCGTCGAAGTCATAGCCCCACACCTGGGTGATGAGGAACTCGCGCGAGAGCACGGCGCCCTTGTTGCGCATGAGCGTGGCGAGCAACTCGAATTCCTTATGGCTGAGCTTGATCTCTTTGTCACCCAGAAAGACTCTCCGCGAGACCGGATCGAGCTGCACGTCGCCGGCGCGCAGCACGGTGTCCATGCGCTTGGGCGCGCGCCGCAACGCAGCACGAATGCGCGCAGTCAGCTCAGGCAAGCTGAAGGGCTTCACCACGTAGTCGTCGGCGCCGTTGTCCAAGCCGATGACGCGGTCTATCTCGCCGGCGCGCGCCGTTAGCAGGATGATGGCCATATCCGACTCGCGCCGCAGGATGCGACAAAGCGATAGACCATCCAGGCCGGGCAGCATTACATCCAAAACACAGATGTCGGGTTGTTCGCGTCGCGCAATCTCCAAGCCCTCATCTCCGCTGGTAGCGGTGATGACCGTATAGCCTTCACTCTCCAGATGCTTAGCGAGCAAATCGAGCAGGATCGTTTCATCCTCGACTATCAGAACCTTTGGCATATCGCGTCACTGTTCTATGATTGTGCGCGCCGATATCCTTGGCGCGCACAACAACGACACGTGATCACGGGGTGCGGGGCGGCTTGTAATCCCCCAGCTCCGCGGTCGCGGCAAAGATCACTCGTTCGCAGAGGTTAGTCGCTCGATCGGCGATGCGTTCCAGGCTGTGCGCAACCCAGAGCAGATAAACTGCCTGCGCGATGGTCTTTGAATCTTGCATCATGAAGGTCAACAACTCGCGCAGGATTTGTACGTAGAGGTCATCTACTTCTTGGTCGCGCGCTGCTACGCGCTTTGCCGCCTCTGCGTCCATCTCGATGAATGCATCCAGCGCCTCGTGGATCATTCCGCAGGCGATCTCCTGCATGCGCGGGACGTCAATGAGGGGCTTGATCAGCGGCTCATCCCCAATACGGATCGCGATCGAAGCGATGCTGCTCGCGTGATCCCCAATGCGCTCGAGCTCACCCGCCATGTGAATAGCAGCGAGGATGTAGCGCAGGTCCTTAGCCGCCGGCTGCTGAGTCGCAATCGTGCGCACACACTCAGACTCAACGCGGTAGCGCAAGGCATTGATTTGTTGGTCGGACTCGATGATTTGATGGGCAAGCGAGACGTTGCGCTCCTTTAGCGCACGGACGGCTCTGGCAACTTGTTCTCCGACTAGGCTGCCCATGCGAAGAACGTCATTGCGAATTTCGTCTATGTTGTGATCCAGCAGAGTGCGGACTGAGGGAGAACTGGCCATTTCTGAGCGTTGATATAAGTGCTTACATTTAAGCTGAGTTTAAGATATTGATAAGAATGGATGAAAACTGAGGAGTAAAAGTTGACTTAACTTTCCGTTCATACACACTTCACACATCGGCGTATATTCAAGAACAGGAGTATAAGCGTAGTGGGTATTCCACCGCGTACGCCTAATAAAACAGGAGGCCTGAAAGCCAAAGATATTATGAACAGCCAGCTACTAGACGAAACAATTGCCTACATCAGAAGAGAGCTAACTAACATTCATCATGACTTGGCTTGGGCAGATGGTATACAAGCCGAACTGTTCCGCCTTCGACAAGTTCGCTTACTGGCTGAACTCGATCGTCTGGAAGCGATTCGCCGGACGACAGCGACACCAGTCGCAATGCGCGCTTCCACTTCTACGAATCAATCGGCCGCCGGCACGGCTGGATAATCAAAATTACCAGCACACACCTTCGGTGTCGGTTGTGCGTATCTATGCCCCTACGCAGATTCGAACTGCGATCTACGGCTCCGGAGGCCGGCGCTCTATCCATTGAGCTATAGGGGCGCTACCTTGTAGACAGCATTGTAGCAGCGGTTTGGGATGTGTTCAATCCCGGAAAAGGGCTTAAGCACTAGGATGCTGCCCTCTATCAAATTGTTGGCTGAACAGGCTAATAGCAGGCTATTAGGTTGAGCCGCCGTTTGCCTACTGCTCTGCTATTCAGCATGCATTCGCCTGGTAACGGCTCGCTGCCCAATCGCAAACGTGGATGCGCTCGTTTGAACCGTTGCCTCGGATTTCGACGTAGCCCGAATCGGGCAACTCCTTGCGGCAACGTTTCCAAACGCCGCTAAGAGCGCTGCCTGCGGCGCGCCAAGCGCGCTAGAGCTTTGCACAGTTCGCCTAAACCACATAGGTCTGCGATTTGCCTAATCCAAAGCCCCACAGACGAAACTGCCTGTAGATGTCTGGCAAGTGGCCCATCGGGTTCGGCAGGGGGCGAAATGTCGGCTGCAGGGCTAGCGCTGGCTGCCGCTGTGATGCTTGCTCCATTTGACCACCGATTCGCTTTGGGATCTTTGACACTTTTCATGTCTCCCACCTTGCACACCAGCGCCACGCGCCGGATGTGTGATACTTGAGGACTGTCTTTCGGGCGTTGACCGTGGCGCGCATCACGATTGACTACACGCCGGCCATTCACCAGGACGCGGGCATCGCGCGGCTGACGCGCGAGATCGTCCGCGCTGCGTTGGCATTGGGCGCGCCGCACGAATTCAGCCTGTTCGTCATGGGCCGGCCGGCGCCCGACGTGCCGCTCTCCAACCTGATGAACACGCGCGAGCTACCGCTGCGCGTCTCCCGCCTGAGCGATCGCTGGCTCTACCGGTTGTGGTTTCGCGCCAATGTGCGTGCCCCAGTGCAACTCTTCAGCGGCCGGTGCGACCTATACCATGCCACTGACTTCGTGCTGCCACCTTTGCAGGGAAATACGCCTGGCGTGCTGACCGTGCATGACCTGTCGTTCGAGCGCGATCCGGACTCCGCGCCACCGCGGCTGATCCCTTTTCTCAGGCGTGTCGTGCCCGATTCGGCGCGACGCGCCGCGCACATCATCGCCGATTCACACGCCACCGCTCAGGACCTCGCGGCGCTGTATGACATCCCGCCGGAGAAAATCACGGTCATCCATAGCGGCGTGGATGAGCGATTTACGCCTTATCGTGATACGCTCTATATGCGCCGTCGGCGCGACTATGTGCTGAAGAAATACGGCATTGGCGACGCGCCGTTCATCCTCACGGTCGGCACGATGCAGCGGCGCAAGAATCACCTGCGCCTGGTTCAGGCCTTCGCCAAGCTTGGCCGCGCGGGCGCGCGGGCGTCGCTGCTGGTGATCGCCGGTGGCAAGGGTTGGCTGTATGACGAGGTATATGCCGAGGTGCAACGGCTCGGGTTGAGCGAGCGCGTCAGGTTCATCGGTTACGTCGAGGACGTAGACTTGCCACATCTGTATCGCGCGGCGGCGGTCTTTGCTTTCCCTTCTACCTATGAGGGGTTCGGCCTGCCGCCGCTAGAAGCCATGGCGAGCGGCGTGCCGGTGGTCACCTCGAACGTGTCGTCGCTGCCGGAGGTGGTCGGCGACGCCGGCCTACAGGTGAACCCGCTGGATGTGGACGCGCTGGCCCGCGCGCTGGACCAAGCGCTGAACGACGAAGTCTGGCGACGACACTGCATCGAGCGTGGACTAGCGCGCGCAGCGCAGTTCACCTGGCAGCGCGCTGCGGAGCGTTTGCTGGCCGTCTACGAGCGGGTGCTGCGACAGTACAATCGTCTCTGACTATACCCGAACGACGCCAGCCGCTGCCATGTGGTCAGGAGCGACCGGCGTGCAGCCTAACGTTATGCCCGAAGCCATCCCCCTACCCCGCCTGCGCGACCTGCCAGTTGATGCGCGCGGCCAGGCGCTGGGCCTAAGCAGCGCGCAGATCGAAACGCTGCGCGGTGGCCTCTCGCTCGAACAAGCAGATCACATGGTCGAGAACGTGATCGGCCTCTTCGGCCTGCCCTTGGGCGTCGCGCAGCACTTCGTCGTAAACGGCCGGGAGATCACGGCGGTGCCAATGGTGATTGAAGAGGCCAGCGTGATCGCCGCGTGCAGCTATGCTGCTAAGCTAGCCCGCGCCAGTGGAGGGTTCACTGCCGGCAGCAGCCCGCCGATCATGATCGGCCAGCTGCAAGTGCTCGATACTCCTGACCTCGAAGCGGCGCGCGCACGCCTCATCGCCGAGGCCGACGCGCTCATCGCCTGGCTGAACCACGACAACCCTGCCACGCGCAGCCGACACGCTCGCGCCATAGGGATTGAGACCCGCGCTCTGGACGGACCGCCACCTATGCTCATCGTGCACGTGCTCTACGACTGTGGTGACGCGATGGGCGCGAACCTCATCAACACAGCTTGCGAGGCGCTTGCGCCGCGCGTCGCGCAGCTCACGGAGGGACGGGTCAATCTGCGCATCCTCTCCAACTTAAGCGACCGGCGCATGGCCTGGGCGACTTGCACAATCCGCGCCGACTTGCTGGCCGCGCGCGCTGACAACGCTATCCCGGCGGCGGAGATCGTCGCGCGCATCGTCGAAGCGTCGCGCTTCGCCGAGCTTGACCCGTATCGCGCCGCGACGCATAACAAGGGCATTATGAATGGGGTTGACGCGGTTGTGATCGCCACCGGTAACGACTGGCGTGCCGTCGAGGCGGGCGCGCATGCCTACGCTGCGCGCGACGGCCGCTACACGGCGTTGGCCACCTGGCGCGCCAACGAGTCGGGCGATCTGGTCGGCCGCATTGAGCTGCCGCTGGCCGTGGGCATCGTGGGCGGGGCGACGCGCGTGCATCCCACAGCGCAGCTGGCCTTGAGCTTGCTCGGCGTTAAGACGGCGCGTGAGCTGGCCGAGATCATCGCCTGCGTCGGGTTGGCGCAGAACTTCGCAGCGATCCGTGCGCTGGCGATGGAGGGCATCCAGCAAGGCCACATGGCGCTGCACGCGCGGCAGGTGGCTATCGCCGCGGGTGCGTCCGGCGAGGACATCGAGCGAATCGCTGCGCAGCTCGTCGCCGAGAGAAATGTGCGGCTGGAGCGCGCTCGGGCGTTGCTCAATCGCGACGCTTCGCCTCTTGCTTGAACGAGGCGCGAGGCAAGATGCCGCGGTCTAACAGCTGCTGCTCGATGGCCTGCTCGATCGCGCGCTGATCTTCTTCGCTCACCACGGCTTCTTCGTGGGCCGCCTTTAGGGCAAGCGGATAGCCACCGCCGATGCGGGCATGGCGATACAGCACCGCGCAGAGCACGCCGATCGGGCCGGGGGCGGCGCACCACTGCGGCACCTCGATGCGCGCGATGATGGGCTGCCCGGGCTCCCCGAAATTGACGTAGCACGCGCGTATCGCGTGCTCGCCTAAGTAGCGCGGCGCGTTCACTTCCCAGCCCGGGTCAAACAACGCGGTGCGATGGGCTGGAGCCAGCTCTCGCTCCAGCAAGTGGCGATCGAAGATGCCGACGATCGTTTGCTCAAACATCGTTCGTACGGTAGGCGCGTCTAGCGACAGGCCGGCTAAGGCACACGTGCGCACGATGTTGTTGCTATTGGGGCGATCAATGTAACCACATGCCCAGGCGCCACACTCGCGCATCACGCTGAGCGCTGCCTTGAGCGGCTTAATCAACCGCTCGCTATCGTGGACGAGGTTGCGCGAGGTGAGCAGCGCAAATGGCACAAGCGAGCCATCTGCAACCACCACCGGCTGCAAACCGGCGTCGCGAGCCATGCGGCAGGCCTGGGCCATGAGCTCGATCTCCATGAGGTCGCGCTGGTTGATCACTTCCGTGGGCGGCTTAAGTTCGCCGGTCTGCGCATCGAATAGCTCGCTCTCTGCCATCAGGCGCGATCGCTTGAGGCGGCGCAACTCCTCAACTAGCGGATGACCGTGCTCACCGTAAACGAAGCCCGCGCAGCCGGCCTGCACATACGCGAAAAAGAACGCTTTGTGCCGGTCGGGCAGGATTTGTGAGCCATCGCTGGCGATCAGAGCGTAGCGGCTGGGTTCTTGCCCGAATGGAAATTGTTGGTTGATCGGCTCACCGGCGTTGAACAACGCGCCGGACCAACGCAGCTCCGCAACCTCGGCGGCGATTCGGCATGTCTCGAGCAGCGCATCGGCGCCCAAGAAGCCGGCCCGCAGCGGCGCGCATAACTGCTCCAGACGGCCTTCGCGGTGGTGGCGCGCCCGCTGATAGGCCTCGACGTAATCGTTGATCTGTGCGTAGAGCGAAGTGGTGTCAACTGGCATAGCTGAATTCTCGTTGTTGCGCTCGGCGAGCGCGATGCGCTGGCTCGGTTCGCCGGGCGATCGGTGACATGCTCGGCGCCGGTGCGCTGTGTGCTTCAAAAAGCATATATCATCTCAGCATGTCGTCACAACCGACGGAGCGTTCGTTTGGCGTCATCCCCGTCTACCGCAAGGACGGTCAAACTTACTTCCTCCTGATCCGCCACAACAGCGGGCACTGGGCCTTCCCCAAGGGCCATGCCGAGCCGGGCGAGAGCGAAATGGAAACGGCACAGCGCGAGCTGTGGGAGGAGACCGGCATCCGCGATGTGACGATCTACCCACAACCGGTCTTCGAGGAACGCTACACCCGGTCGGCGGCGTCCGACCCGCATCAAACAGTCGCCAAGACCGTGCGCTACTTCCTCGGCATCGTGCGCGACCCGCGCGTCCGCCTGCAGGCTGCGGAGGTGCAAGACTACCGTTGGGCGACGTTGGACGAAGCGCGCGCGACCATCACCTATGAAACCGGCCGGCGTTTGGTCGAGCAAGCCGCGCAGGCGCTGGAGCGTCAAGAGCACTGGGCGTCGTCGCCATGATCTTCAATCGAACATCCGCACTTGGATTTCTGTGCCGGCCGCCAGCCGATCTACGCCGATCGGCGCGCAGGCGATGCCGTCAGCGCGCACCAGGCCGAAGATCAAGTTGGATTTGGTGGAGATCGGCTCTGCAGAGGGCATCGGATGCTCATGGGGAGCAGGCGCGGCGCCTTCCTCCAGCCTCACCGGAAACCAGTGCTCCAAGTCCCGCGGCGATTTCACCTCGCGCGCCAGCACGGCACGGGTGAACCTAGGCTGCGGCGGATTGCGCACTCCCTGAATGCGCCAGAGCGTCGGCATGGCGAACAGCATGCCGGTCACCAGTGCGCTGATGGGGTTGCCCGGCAGCCCGAAAACCGGCTTGCCATCGCATAGGGCGAACAGCGTCGGCTTGCCGGGGCGGAACAGGATGCCATGAGCTAGGATGCCCGGCTTGCCCATCGCGTTGACCACGTCGGGCACGAAATCGCGCTCGCCTACGCTGCTGCCGGCCATGAAGATCACCATGTCGGCCTCACGCATCGCGCGCTGCGCTGCTTGCTCGAATGCGGCGCGCGCGTCAGGCAGGATGCCGAAGTCGAGCGGCTCGCCGCCGTTGCGCGCCACGAGTGCCGCGAGCATCGGCGCGTTAATGTTGCGCACCTGACCGGGGCGCGTCTCAGCTTCGGCCGGCACCAACTCGTCGCCGCTGGCAATCAACGCCACGCGCGGTTTGCGCACCACCTCGACCTGCGTGATGCCTAGCGCCAGCAACCCGCCGATCTCTTGCTCGCGCAAGCGCATGCCGGCGCAAACGACGACCTCGCCGGCCCTCACGTCCTCGCCCTGCTGGATCACGTTCTCGCCCGGAGCAAGCCTTCTGCCGGTCTGAATCTTCCGCTGTTCCTGTTGCGTGACGGAAGGCGGCGCGCCTTCCACGGCCTGCATCGGCTGCCGGTCGTCCGGTGTCAGCGACACCGCGTCCTCTAGCATCACGACGGCGTCGGCGCCCTCCGGCAAATTGCCGCCGGTATGCACCAGCGCGGCCTCGCCGTGTCGAATGGCGAACGAGGCGACCTCGCCCATGCGCACTTCGCCGATGACGCTTAGCGTGCCCGGTGTGGCATCCGCTCGCACGGCGTAGCCATCTACCGTGCTGCGGCGGAACTCCGGCATGGGGATGGGGGAGACCACGTCGCGGGCCAGCACGCGGTGGCAGGCCTGAGCCGTCGGGATCACTTCGGTTGCCTGGACGCCATGTGCTATGCCGAAGCCTGCGGCATCCAGCGCGCCGCTCAGCTTTGCCATAGCTTCGGCCGGCGTAAGCAGGTCGAGTTTACGCATCGCGGCCGATTGTACTGACGACGGGGAGACGCATTGCCTTCACGCCCGCGCACCGGTGGGATGGTGAGATAATAGAGCAGCTCGTTGCGGCGGAGGGCAATATGACGTTCAATGCTCCGATTCATACCAATGCGCAGAGCATTGATCGCGTCCTGCGCGCAGGCTTGCCGACGCTGCTGGTGTTCTGGCAGGAGGATTGCGCGCCCTGCCGACAGCTTGATCCGGCGCTCGACCGATTGGCGAGCGCCTATGCAGGCCGAGGGCTAGTCGCCAAGATCAACGTCAAAGACGACTTGGCGTTAGCACAGCGCTATGCGGTCGCGCAATTGCCGGGGTTGGTCTTCATCAAAGACGGCAAACCGGTTGGGCAAGGCAGCGGAGCCGCCCCTGAATCGAACCTGCGCGCATGGTTCGACTACCTGATTGCCGGTGGTGCGCGTCCGCCTCACCCGGTCGGTCCGAGCATTCCACTCGCGGACGCCTCACCGTCGGCATCGGCGACGGCGCAGCAGACAAGACCAACGCAGCCGGTGGCTGCAGAAGTGCCCGGGCATCCGATTACGCTGAGCGACGCGACATTCGACCAAGAAGTAGGGCGCAGCGATAAACCGGTGCTGGTGGATTTCTGGGCGCCTTGGTGCGGCCCATGTCGAATGGTCGCGCCGACGATTGAGCAGCTCGCCCGCGAGTTTGCCGGGCGTGCCGTGGTTGCCAAACTCAACGTGGATGATAACCCGCGCACGGCTGAGCGGTTCGGCGTGCGCGGCATCCCAACGCTGATGATTTTCAAGGGCGGGCGGCTTGTTGAGCGGTGGACCGGCGTGCAACCAGCGGCGATCCTGCGCCAGGCGCTGGCGCGATACACGGGCGGGTAATGCTCTAGGCGGCGAGAATTTCACCGGCGCATCGCGCGCGCTAGGCTCACAATGTCCCCCAGCACGCCACTCGCCGTTACCTCTTGCCCTGCGCCGCGACCGCTCACGGCGAGCGGGTTATCGCCGAAATAGCGCGTGTGGAAGACGACAATGCTGTCGCTGCTGCGAATGCTGCCCAGCTTGCTCTCCGGCGCTGCGCCTACTAGCCCGACGCGCAGCTTGCCGTCGGCGATCTCGGCAGCGTAGCGCAGTTTGCGACCGCCGGCGGTCAGCTCGGCTGCGCGCCGTTTCATCGGCGCGTCAAGCGCGTCGGCTGCGCGCAAGAATTCATCTACGCTCAGGGCGTCCATCTCCGGCGGATACAACGACTCAACAGCGACATCGCGCATCTCCAGCCGGTAGCCCAACATGCGGGCTAGGATGAGTGCCTTACGCGCTGCGTCCAAGCCGCCCAGATCCTGGCGCGGATCAGGTTCGGTGTAGCCTCTGGCCTTTGCATCGCGCACAGCTTGGCCGAAGGGCACGCCGGCCTCTAGTTGCGACGAAAGGAAGCCCAACGTCCCGCTCAGCGAGCCTTCGATGCGCAGGATTTCATCGCCGCTATCCAGCAGCGTGTTGAGCGTGCTGATAACTGGCAGCGCTGCGCCGCAGGTCGTCTCCCAGCGGGCGCGTTCGTCGGCGATCGCATCCCACCAGCGCAGGTCGCCGGCCAGCGGCAGCTTGTTGGCCAACACCACGCCCATGCCGCGCGCCTTCGCTTCGATCAGCCAGGGCGTAGTGCCGTCGGTGGCTGTGGTATCAACGATGATCGTGTGGGTTGGCAGGGCGCTAAGGGCCAGCGGCTGGGAATGCTCGGCTAGGCGTTCGCCGCGACTTTTGCGGTCGAGCAGGTCGCGGATGTCCGCGTCAGGCAAGCCGGACGGCGCGATGACGGACGAAACGCTATCTGCGACGCCGACGATTGCGAGCTGCAAGCGGTTGCGTCGCGCATGCCGCTCGCGAGCGGCGAGGATCTGGCGGGCTAACGCGCGGCCTACACCGCCGAAGCCCAGCAAGAACACGGGTTGGACATATAGGTCATTCATTTGACGACGGCAGTATAATGTCGGCGGTTAGTATCACGAGGGGAGCAATGTTCGTCTTCAATCGTCGCCTCCACGCATGAATACGCATTTGCATCGCGAGGCGATGCGCCCGCGACGATACCCCGCACGCGATCAAATCTTCCAACTTTTGCAATCGAACGTATCCGGCGCGCTGCTCTTACGTAAGCTTCGCGCGCTGCACTTCATCGCTCACGCTCGGCAATGTCAGCTAAACCTTTGAAATGGGTTCCCATCGGTGGCCTCGGCGAAGTCGGCAAGAACATGATGATGTTCGAGTACGACGAGCACATCTTGCTCATAGACGCCGGCATCATGTTCCCGGAGTCGGACATGCTCGGTGTGGACGCCGTGATTCCGGATTATGGATTCCTGAAGGACAAACGGGATCGGGTGCGCGCTCTCATCGTTACCCATGGCCATGAGGATCACACCGGCGCGATTATGCACGTCGTGCGCGACTTTCCCGGCGTGCCGATCTACGCCACGCCGCTCACGCGCGGCCTGCTCGAGGTCAAACTCAAGGACGCTAAGTTGCTCGGCCAAACAAAGATTCACACCGTGGCTACCGATGGCGAGATCGTCATCGGGCCGTTCAAGGTGGAGTTCTTCCGCATGTGCCACAGTATCCCCGACAATGTGGGGTTAGGTATTACCACGCCGGCGGGGCTGGTCGTGCACAGCGGCGACTTTAAGTTTGACCATACGCCGGTGGACGGCAAACCGTCGAACTTTGCCAAGCTGGCCGAGTTTGCCGGTCGCAGTGTGCTGGCGCTGTTCGCAGATAGCACGAACGCCGAGATTGCCGGCACTACGCCTAGCGAGCGGGCGATCGAGCCAACGTTCGAGCACATCTTCCGGGATGCCGAAGGCCGGGTCATCGTGGCCACCTTCGCTTCCCTGATCTCGCGGGTGCAACAAGTAGTCAACGTATGCGACATCTACGGTCGCAAACTTGCCCTGGCCGGCACCAGCATGATCGAGAACGTCAAGATGGCCCAGAAGATGGGCTACCTGGAGATTCCCGACGGCATGCTGATACGGTTGGAGGAGGCCAACAAGATGAAGCCCGACAGCGTTGCGATCATGGCGACCGGCACCCAAGGCGAGCCGAGCGCAGTGCTCGGCCGCATGGCAGTGGGCAAACATCCGATCCTCAGCGTGATGCCGGGGGATACGATCGTGATGTCGGCGCACCCTATCCCGGGCAACGAGGAATACATCCATCGCATCATTAACCGACTCTTCCAGAAGGGCGCGGAGGTGCTCTACGATCCAGTCGCTAAGGTGCACGTCTCCGGTCACGCCAGCCAGGAGGAGCAGAAGTTGCTGATGAGCCTGATCCGCCCGAAGTATTTCATCCCCATCCATGGTGAGCTGCGCATGCTGAAGGCGCATGCGCGGCTGGCGCACGAGCTGGGCATCTCATCCGACCGGACATTCGTCGTCGAGAACGGCACGCCAATCGAGTTCGTGGACGGCGAAGCGCGCCAACTGGATCGCATCCCGGGCGGCTACGTGTTCGTGGACGGCAGCGGGGTGGGCGACATTGGCAAAGCCGTGATTCGCGATCGGGAGGTGCTGGCGCGCGATGGCTTCGTCATTGCGGTGATTCGTCGAGACGAGGAAGGCCGGCTGGTCGCTAACCCGGAGATCATCACGCGCGGCTTCGTCTACATGAAAGACGCCGAGCCGCTTCTGCAGGCCATGTCCCAGGCCGTCGCCGACGCTGTGCGCGATGTCACCGACACGATGAGCGAAGTCGCCATCCGCGAGCGCGCCATTGACGCGCTGAGCCGATTAATCTACAACGAGACCAAGCGCCGACCGATGATCGTCCCGATTGTCGCGTGAACGGACGGTGCGCCCTTGCTACTCTGAGCCAGTCCCTTGTGGAAAGAGCACCACGCCCAGGCCGCCGCGGATGATCAGGTAACGCGGTTGTTGGGGAATTGGCTCGATCTTGCGGCGCACACGATAAATTAGCTCGTGCAGGCTGTCCCGGTTGCGCTGGTCTCCCCATACCGCATGGATCACGGCGGGATACTCACAGATCTGGTTGGGATACTGCATGAGATATTTCACCAGCCGATACTCGGTTCGCGATAGGGGCTCAGGCAGCTGTTGACCGTCGCGCCACACTGCTGCGCTGGGGCTGATCCACAGGCCTACTTGAGTTGGGGGCAACTCGGCCGGAGGCGCCAACCGCCCGTTATCCGCATTAGTCGGATCGGTCACGTGCGCCGGTGCGGTTCGCTCCAAATAGTAGAACGTCACGTCGAATGAATTGCCGATTCGGATGCGATCCCCGTTCTGTAACTTGACCTTAGCCTTATGCAGAAGGTAGCCGTTGACGAGAGTGCCATTGTAGCTATGGTCTTCTAGAAACCAGGCATCTTCCTCGAACACCAAGCGAGCATGCTCCCGTGAGGCGTGCAGGTCATCGTGAGGGAGGCGGATGTCGTCCGAACCGATCGCGCTCCGTCCGATAAGGATCACGGTTTTGCGCAGGCTGTAATACTCTCCAGAGCGCAGGTTCGACTGCAGTAGTGCCATTCGCAAGGGAGGTACGATATCCAATGATGCGCTGCTCACAGCGCATATTCTACGCATTCTCTAAGTGCAGGCGTCAACCTGCCGCTGTGCTACTTTTCGCCTCGCGATGAGCGCATGGCGCGCGATTGCCGAAGCGCGCGCCATGCACGCCGGCGCGATTTTCGAGGCGCGCCTATTTTGTGTATGCGATATGCGATACACTTAGCGCGCGCCCTGGCACAAAGGCATTGCCATGAAGAAGTCTTTCGTCGCACTCGTCGGTCGCCCGAACGTCGGCAAGAGCACCCTGTTCAACCGCATAGTCGGCGAGCGCCTATCGGTGGTGGATGATCGCCCCGGCACCACGCGCGACCGCATCCAAGCGCCCGTGACCTGGCGCGGCGTCGAGTTCACGCTCGTGGACACCGGCGGCATCGAGCCGTTGGAGCCGCTGCGCGACAAAGACACGCCCGCGCTTGCCGAGGCGTCGGTGAACTTCGTGCGCGAAATTCGCGAACAAGCCGAAATTGCCATCGCCGAAGCCGATGTGGTCGTGTTCACCGTGGATGCGCAGGCCGGCCTGACGGCTGCCGACGAAGCTGTGGCCGAAATTCTGCGCAAGCTGATCGGCCAACGCCAGCGTCAAGGCAAATCCACACCGCCCGTCCTCGTCGCAGCGAGCAAAGCCGAAGCGCAGGCGCCGCGCGATGCCAGCGTTGAGTTCTACAAGCTTGGCCTGGGCGAGGTCTACGCCGTCAGCGGCATTCACGGCAACGGCGTAGCCGATTTGCTCGATGCGATCGTCGCGGCTATCCCGCCGCAACCGGCCGAAGAAGAGGCGCCGGATGAGTCTGTCAAGATCGCACTCGTAGGCCGCCCCAACGTCGGCAAATCCTCGCTGTTCAATTGCCTGATCGGCGAGCAGCGGGTAATTGTGAGCGATGTACCGGGCACCACGCGCGATGCGATTGATACGCGCATCGAGTTCGTGGAGGGCCAATCATCTCCGGTGGATGGCAAGGGGCTTGCCGAGGTGACCCCTCCGACGCATGCGCCGACCGTCATCCCGATCACTTTGATTGATACCGCGGGCATCCGCAAGCGCGGCAGCATCACCCCCGGCGTGGAGAAGTGGAGCGTGTTGCGCGCCTTTAGGGCGGTCGAGCGCAGCGATGTGGCCCTGCTGCTGCTCGACGCGACTGAGGGGATCGTCGCGCAGGACGAACACATTGCCGGCTACATCCTCGACGAGAAGAAGGGCGCCGTCGTCGTGGTCAACAAGTGGGATTTGATCGAGAGCGCCGCGACGGTGGCGCGCGCAGCAAAGCCGGTGGAAGGGCTGGGCTTGCTGACGCCCAAGATGCAGGACTTCCTGAACTTAGTTCAGCAGCGGTTGAACTTCATGGCCTATGTGCCAGTGCTCTTCGTCAGCGCCAAGACCGGCTTTCGCGCCGACCACATCCTGCCGACCGCCCTGCGCGTGTACGAGGCGCGCGCCATGCGCATCTCGACCAGCGACCTCATGCGCATTGTGCGTGAGGCCAGCGAACGGCACGCTCCACCCACCCACGCCGGCAAACGCCTGAAGATCTACATGGCGACACAGGTCGGCGTGAACCCGCCTACGTTCGTCTTCCACGTCAACGACGCGAAGCTGGTGCACTTTACCTACCAGCGCTTCTTGGAGAACTGCCTGCGCGAGGCATTCACCTTCCTTGGCACGCCGATTCGCTTGATCTTCCGCGGGCGAAACGAGGATCGTTAGGCGAAGCCCGGCAAGCCAAACGCGCCAAGCACGGCCACGCTGGCCGGCGCAAGGACCAGCGCCGGCAAGTAGTTGGCCAGCCGAATCTTCTTCAGGTCGAGCAACGTGAGGCCGATGCCGACGATGAGCAGCGCGCCAGTGGCCGACAACACGGCCAACATAGGCGCGCTGAACCAGGCTTGCAGTTGGCCGGCCAGCAGCGAGATGCCCCCCTGCACCACGGCGATCGTGATAATCGAAAACCCCACCCCGATGCCGAGCGAGGCAGCAAAGGCCAGCGCAGCGAAGCCGTCGAGCGTGCTTTTGATGGCCAGCAGGGAGTAATCTCCGCGCAATCCGTCTTGGATCGAGCCAAGGATGGTCATCGGCCCGACGCAGAACACCAAGCTGGCGGCGACGTAACCTCGGATGAAGCGGGCAGTGCTTTCGGCATCGCCGCTGCGGGCAAAGCGCCGCTCCAGCGCTGCGCCCAAGCGATGCAGCGCGCCGTCAATATCCAGCCACTCGCCTAAGATGCCGCCGAACAGGATGCTGAGCAGAATGACGATGAACTTGAACGGCGCGTTCTCTTGATCGGCCATGGCGTCCACTATGTTGAGAATGGCATAGCCGAGGGTGCTCAGGCCGAGGCCGGTGAGCACGGTCTCGCGCATCCGCGTCGGCAGGCGATTGCCCAGGGATACACCCAGCGCCGTGCCGATCAACACCGTGACGATGTTCAGGATCGTGCCGATCATCTCCTCTGGCTTCTCTGAGATTCCGGAGATTCGGGTTAGGGGGCGAGGACTGGAGGACGCGCGGCTGCGCTTGCCGGTCGCTCATTCATCGTCGTCGTCTGTTCCCATTACCCTCACGCGCAATTCGGCTTGGTCGAGCAAGCGAGCGCAGTGTGCCGCGAGCTGTTGGCCGCGCGCGTAGAGTTCCAACGATCGGTCGAGGGGCAATTCGCCGCGCTCGAGTTGCACGACGATCGCCTCGAGCTGTTGGAACGCTTGCTCGAAGGTCAGCTGCTCGATGGCTAACTCGGCGGTCTCTTTCTTGGGCATGGGCGGATGTTACCGCACGGGACGAATGCCGGGGCGTGAAGCTGAGCAGCTCACTACATGTAGAATCCTTTTCGCTCGTCAGGAGGGTGGATACGCCCCGGTGGGCGTCCTGGTCTTCAAAACCAGTGGCAGGTTGCTCGGCAAGCTGCGGTGAGTTCGACTCTCATCCGCCCTCGTATTCGTCGCGGGTGCTTAGTCCGCGAATTCGTCCATGCCTTCGTCCTCTTCGCCGATCTCTGGCTTGGTCGCTACGGCGAACTGCGCTGCCTGCCCTTTGGCAATGGACTCGCGGATCTGTGCTTCGATCTTGGCAGCTACGTCCGGGTGCTCGGCCAAGTAGGCCTTAGCGTTCTCGCGCCCCTGACCGATGCGCGTGCCTTCGTACATAAAGAAGGTACCGCGTTTCTCGATGATGTTCATGCCCGTGGCCACATCCAGCATGTCGCTGAGCGTGCTGATGCCCTCGTTGTACATGATGTCGAACTCGGCCTCTTTGAAGGGTGGAGCGACCTTGTTCTTGGTCACGCGCACGCGCGTGCGGCTGCCGGTCACCTCGCCGCCGGACTTGATGGCCTGTACTCGGCGCACATCCAAGCGCACCGAGGCGTAAAAGCGCAACGCCATGCCGCCGGTGGTCGTCTCAGGGTTGCCGAACATGACGCCAATCTTCTGGCGGAGCTGGTTGGTGAAGATGATGGCCGTGTTGGTCTGCTTGATCACGCCGGCCAGCCGCCGAAGCGCCTTGCTCATCAGCCGCGCCTGAACGCCGGGTTGCAGGTCGGTGATCTCGCCTTCGATCTCGGCCTTGGGCACTAGCGCGGCCACCGAGTCAATGACGATGACGTCAATCGCGTTGGATCGGATGAGCTGTTCGGCGATGTCGAACGCTTGCTCGCCGGTATCGGGTTGCGAGATCAGCAAGTCGTTCACGTTCACGCCGCAGCGCGCCGCGTAGGCCGGGTCGAGCGCATGTTCCATGTCAATATAGGCAGCGATGCCGCCGCGCTTCTGCGCCTGCGCCACGATGTGCTGACAAATCGTGGTTTTGCCCGACGACTCCGGCCCGTAAATCTCGGTAATGCGTCCACGCGGAATGCCGCCGACGCCAAGCGCAATATCTAACGCCAGGCTGCCGGTAGGGATGACGTCTACGTTCATGTGAGACGCCTCGCCTAGGCGCATCACCGCCCCTTCGCCGTGCGCTTTGAGGATGGAGGCGAGCGCAATATCGAGCGCTTTCTTCTTTGCATCTGCTGCCATTGCTATCTCTCCTGTGCGCGCTGCCGCGGCGGGCAGCGCAGTCGAACAACTGTTCTAAAAAGATTATATCGGCATTCGTATAGCCGAGCAAGCTTGCTAACGCACCACCAGCTGCTCGCGTTCCGGCCCGACGCTCGCCATCGTTACCTGAACGCCCGCCAACGCCTCGATGCGTGCGATGTAAGCACGCGCCTCGCCCGGCAGATCCTCGAAGCGGCGCGCCGAGGAGACGTCGCACTTCCACCCCGGCAGCTCCTCGTAGATCGGTTGGCACTGCCCTAGGATCTCGATGTCTTGCGGAAAGTCTTCGAGCCGCTCGCCGCGATAGGCATAGGCGATGCAGATGCGCAACGGGTCGAGGCCGGTGAGGATGTCGAGCTTAGTCAGTACCAGCTCGGTCAAGCCGTTCATCTGTGCGGCGTAGCGCAGCGCCACGCCGTCGAACCAGCCCACCCGGCGCGGCCGGCCGGTCGTCGCACCGTATTCGTCCCAAGGATTAGCGCCCGTGCCGCGCAGGCGCAGCGCCAAGTCGCCTTCAACCTCGGTGACGAACGGGCCCGCGCCGACGCGCGTGCAGAACGCCTTGGCCATGCCGACGACGCGCGCGATCGCCTGCGCCGGCGCACCCAGGCCGGTTAGCACGCCGCCGATCGTGGCATTGGACGACGTGACGAAGGGGTAAGTGCCGTGGTCTATGTCGAGCATGACGGCCTGCGCGCCCTCGGCCAGCACGCGCTTGCCCTGCGCCAGGGCGCGGTGCAGCGTGCGAAAGGTGTTGGCCAGGTAGGGCGACACCTGTCGCGCAGCCTCGCCGTATTGAGACGCGACGGCCTGTGCGTCAAGCGGTGGCCGCCCGTATTCGCGTTCGAGCACGCGGTTGACGCGCAGCGTATGTTCGTAGACCGCCTCGGCAAAGCGCTCCGGGTTGCGCATCAGCCCGGCGCGCAGGCCGACACGCGCGGCTTTGTCGCTATAGGCGAAGCCGATGCCGCGCTGCGTGGTGCCGATGCCCCCGCGGGTGGCCTCGCGCGCGGCGTCCAGCGCGATGTGGCCGGGCAAGATGACGTGCGCTGCCTCGCTGATCTGAAGGTTCTCCGGCGTGACCGGGAAACCGGCCGCGACGATCTCATCGCGTTCTTTCAAGAAGTTGATCGGATTCAACACGACGCCGTTGCCGATGATGTTCAGGCAACGTTCGCGGAAGATGCCGGCCGGCAGCAGATGCAGCTTGAACACGCTGCGGCCGATGGTGATGGTATGGCCGGCGTTGTCGCCGCCGTTGAACCGGGCAACGATGTCCGCCTCGGCCGCCAGCGCATCGGTAATCCGGCCTTTGCCCTCGTCGCCCCATTGGGCGCCTAACAATACGGTGATTGGCATATGCTCGTCGTTAGTCTTGGCGTCTTTCGTCCCGCACTTATGCGTCGCCTAGACGCGCCTCCAGCTCGGCCAGTCCGGCCTCCACTTCGTCGCGCGGCAGGCCGCCCAGGAGCAGCTCGTGATCTTTCAGCCCTAGCAGCCGCTCGTAGAAGGCAATGCCGGCCTCGATCAGCGACACGTCGTCCGGCGCGGCGTCCAGCAGCTGATACAGGTCGTCCTCGGCATCGGCGAAGCGATGGACGCGTTCATGATAGCGAAAGAGGCGTTCGCGCGTCGCATATGGGATGTCGAAGTGCTCCAGCTTCTCGATCAGCTCGTCCACTCGCGCGATGTCATCTTTGGCGACGCCGAAAGGCTGGCGCAGCAACGCCTCGATGAGGATGTTCGCAGCTTTGAGGTAGCAGGTTTGTGCCACTTCGTATTCGCCTGCCAAGGCGTGCCAGTCGCCGTCGGCGATCAGCAAGTCACCGAGCACAATGCTTTTGTTCGTATCGCCGACCTGGGCCATGCCCGTCGTCAGAATCAGGTAATCGTCGGGCGCATCGCGGACGAACTGCGGCTGCATACCCAACAACTCGCGGTAGGCCAAGTCGAGCTGTTCGCGCGCCTCGGCGCGCCGATCCTCGCTGAGCAGTTGTTTGAGGGCGAGCAGAAACTCGCCGAACTGCTCGATCATGCGTTTGACGTAGTCCTGAGAATAGGGCATACGATAGACGATTACTTGAGGCCGTTGAGAGCGGCAAGCGTGGCGATTAGGTCCTCAACCGGCGCATCCTCGGCCGGGCATGGACCAAGGGGATCTTCTATGTCGGCGAGGTTGCCCTGCATGATGCGGAGTGCGTTCAGCACGCCGAAGCTAAGTGCCTGAAGGTCGTAGCCACCCTCGAGCACGACAACCATCTTGCCACCGCATAGCGCGTCGCTCAACTCACACAGCACGCGCATCATGCGCGCGAAGCCGGCCAGCGAGACGTGCATATGGGCCAGTGGATCGCGCCAGTGTGCGTCGAAGCCAGCCGAGACCAGCAACAGGCTGGGGCGAAAGCGGTGCGCAGCCGGGACGACGATCTCATCGAAGACAAGCGCGTAGCCGAAGTCGCCCGTCTCCGACGGCAGCGGCACGTTGATCGTCGCACCGCGCCCCGCGCCGTCGCCCCGCTCATCCACTGCGCCGCTGCCGGGGTAAATCCAGCCGTACTCATGAATCGAGACATACAGCACGCGCGGGTCATCATAGAAGATGGCCTGCGTGCCGTTGCCGTGATGCACATCAAAGTCCACGATCATCACGCGCTCCGGCCGCGCGTTGCGGTGGTTGCGCACCGCTGCAGGTGACCAGGCGTAGTCGTCGTCGGCGTCAATGTCGTCCAGGGCACGCTTGGCTGCGAAGGCGACGTTGTTGAACAGGCAGAACCCTTCGCCGTGGTCAGCGAAGGCGTGATGCCCCGGAGGCCGGACGAGCGCGAAGGCACGCTGCACCGCGCCCTTCAACACGGCTTCGGTCGCCGCCAGGCTAGCGCCGACCGCCATTGCCGCCGCCTGAAAGGATGCCGCAGTGATGTAGGTGTCTGGGTTGAGCCTGCCTTGCCCTCGTTCGCTGAGCGCATATACCCGCGAGACGTAGGACGGTGAATGCAGCGCGGTCAGCTGCGCGAAGCTAGCCGGCCCAAACGGCAGCGCCTCCAGCGAAGTGAGCGCGCCTCGCTCGCGCAGCACGTTCATGATCGCTTCGAGCCGGCGCGCGTTCTCGGGATGTCCGGGCCAGTCGTGTTCGAGGAAGATGGGGTCATAGAGATAGCCGACCGTGGGCATAGCGATCACTTACCGATGCTCATGAGCGAACGGCGACGGCTGGCCGGGTCTTGCAGAACCGACACCACCAACACGCTACCGATGATGAGGATCACGGCATTGGCCAGGAACGGCCCGGCGCGATCCCAATCGTATAGCACGCCCATCACCAACGGGCCGAACACCTGACCCGTGGATTGCGCTAAGGTATACAGGCCGAAGCCGATGCCGCGTTGCTTTCCACCGGTCATATCGGCGACCATCGCTTGTTCGGCCGGCACGGCGGCCGCATAGCAGGCCGCTTCGAGCGTGGCGAAGAGCATCAGCGCCACGATGGCCAGGCCAACGCTCGGGAAGAGCATGCTCAGGAAGGGGATTGTCAACGAGAACAAGCCACTCATCGTCAAGCCGACGACAATCGGCGGCTTGCGCCCGAAGCGATCGGCCATTTGCCCCAAGCGCGAGGGTAAGAACGCCCAAATCAGCGCTGCCGGAGCATAGGCTAAGCCGATCAACAACAGGTTCTGCGTCAGATGGTCTTGGATGAAAGTGAGGATGAACGGCGCCAGGCCATACGAGGATGCCGTGGTCAATGTGACGATCGCCATCAAGACGAACAGCTGAGGGTCTATGCTCTGGCGCGCCTCCGTTTCTTGCGCCGCCTCAATCAGCGCGTATTGGCGCGTCTCCGGCACCGTCCGCACGGCTAACGCGAGGGCGAACAGCCCGCCCAGTGCGTATATCACGAAGATCGCCGACCACACCGTTTGATTCAAGCGCAATCCCTGCGCCGGGTCGAAGCCGAACAGCAGCAGGATAGGCAGCGCAACCAAGCCCCCATACAGACCGCCTCGATACTGCGCCTCTTCGGTGTAGCCAAAGCTGGAGCCGCGGCCGCTCCGTCGGGCTAAGTCTGCCGTGATGGTGTATGAGGCAAGCAACATCGTGCCTAGCCCAAAGCCCTGCACCGTGCGCGCGACGAAGAGCATGGCGACGGCGAACGATGCATCGGCCTGAAAGGTGATCCCGGCGATTTGCAAACTGAATTCGCGGGCAAAGATGAACAAAACCATGGCCAGAAACAGGATGCCAACGCCGAGGCACAAGAAAAGCTTGCGGCCATAAACATCCATGCTGCGCCCGATGATCGGCCGCGCGATCGCCATCATGAAAGCCGGGATGGCAAACAACAGGCCCTTCTCCAGCCCACTGGCGTTGAAGTTGCCCGAATAGATCGGCAGCGCAGCGACCAGCACCGAGGTCGCCAGTGATGCGAAACGGATGACGGTCTGTAGCCGGTGCAGGCTGCGGCGCGTTTCCGATAGGTGTGTGAGCAGCGCTGTAGCGTCCTGAACGACCGGAAGCTCTTCTCGCGCGCTCTCGACTGCTTGCTGCATTAAACGAGCATTGTAACCGCACGTAGCACGCGGATTTGCGCGTCCGTGGGCAGGCAGCGTGCTTCGCACAGGCCATTCGCTTCGCTCCCCCAACGATGCACGCTGCAGGGCGTCGGGAGACATTCGTCTAGAATAACCGCGTGGAGTTGCGCAAGCTCGGTCGGCGCGCGTTCGCCGTGGCGCTCCTCGTCGCGGCCTCCGCCTGCGGTAATCCTCCACCCAGCGATCTTAAGCCGATGGTCGCGATCGTGACCCCGCCCGATGGGGCGCGCTATGAGCCCGGCGAGAAGATCTCTCTGACGGTCGCTGCCGCGGCCAGCCGCAACGTGATCCGCGTCGAAATCATGCTCGACGGTCAGATCGTCGCGGTGCAACCCAACCCCGAGCCGTCGCTCACCTTCTCGACGCGCATCGAGTATGCGCCGCGCGCGCAAGGACGCCTGCGGTTGAGTGCGGTGGCCGTGGATTCGGCCGGGGTCGCCAGCGCACCCTATACCATTACGCTGATTGTCGGCGATGAGTCGTCTGCTGCCTTGCCGCCGATCGAGATGACGCCGGTCATCGGCCCGGGTGGGTGCGTCCTCATGGCGGACTTCGTCGAGGACGTCAACGTTCCGGATGGCACGCCGATCCCTGCCGGGACGACCTTCGTCAAGACCTGGCGCATGCGCAACACCAGCAGTTGCGATTGGGGCGAGGGCTACGCGATCGCCTTCTTCTCGGACACGCCAATGCACCCGACCGGTAGTGAGCCAATCCGGCCGACGCCCAGCAACGGCTTGTTCGAGGTCAGCGTGCCGTTAACCGCACCGACCCAACCGGGCATCTACACGACGACGTGGCGGCTGAGGGATCCCGCCGGGCGCTTCTTCGGCAACCGGGTGTTTGCCGTCATCCGCGTACCGTGAGCGACGCCGGTGAGACTTCATCGCTCTTCGCCTCTTTCGTGGCCGTTGGCCTGACAGTGGGCAATGTTCGGCGCGAAGTCGTCCAGCATTTCCGATGGGATGCGCCGGGGCGCGCCCGAGCGCACATCGGCGCACACGCCCAGGATGTTGATGCGCGCCAATAACGCACCGTCGGCCGGGCGCGTCACGCTGAAGTGGCGCATGGCCGTTGCGCGCTTCACCTGCGATAACCAGGCGGTAATCTCGATCTCGTCGTCGAACAGCGCCGGCCGCAGATACTCGATCCACATGCGCCGGTAGAAGATGCCGATGCCGGCTTCGGCCATGCGCGTGACCGGCCAGCGGTAGTGGGCGATGCACTGCATCCCGCATTCCTCGGCCCATTCGGCGTAAACAGCGTTGTTCACGTGGCCGGCCGAGTCGCATTCGCGCCACTGCACGCGCTTGCGCAGGCGATATGCGCCTTCGGGCGCAGGCGGGGCAGATGGAAATCGCTCGCGCGGTGCGAAGGATGCAGGTGCGCCCTCCGGCCAGAAGGTGTGGATCAGCTCGTCGGGAATGGGAATGGGTTTTTGCGTTGCAGCGTCTAGAAAGGCCCAGTCGGTCGTTGCGCGAGCGACGAGCGCGCCGGTCGCCGCCGAATAGAGCTCGTAGGCGCGCCGCGAGGTGACGCGACGGAAGTCGGCCACCCAGGTCTTCACCTCGACCGTGTCGCCATATTGCACCGGACGGACGTACTCGATGTCGGTGGCATGTGCATACCACACGCGCCCCATCTGGGCATATCGCCGCAGATCGTAGCCTGCTGCCGCCGACGCCTCAAAGGCTGCCTCTTGCATGTAGCGCAGGTAGTTGGCGTTGTTGACGTGGCCGTAAGGGTCGCATTCGTAGAAGCGCACCTTGAACGTGCTGGTGTGGACGTGTGGCATCGGCAGAATCATAGCCCCGCCCTCGATCGAGCACTGATTTACGCCATCGTCGGCCTGGGGTATCCTCGGCGGCGATAGCGAATATCGCCTGTCGTTCCTATGCCTGCTCCCCACTTCAAACGTGCCTATCCGACTAACCGACCGCTGCCGGAAACCGGCCTGTGGTTCGCCGTCAACCAGCACGGCGTCATCGTCGCCATGAACGGCGACGAAGCGCGACTGCCCAGTGGCGCATCGCATCTGCCCGGCATGGCGCGCCCGGATAATGCCATCCTGCTCGGCGAGATAGACGCCGTAGCCTGTTTAGCCTGCACCGTCCCCGACGACATCGCGCTGCCGGAGGGTTACCGCGCCATCGGCCTGCGCGACCTATACGGGCGGATTGACGACCACCTTCACGCGATCGCCGGTTACGCTACGCAGATGCTACATTGGCAGCGCACTAGCAACTACTGCGCCAACTGCGGCGCGCCGCTCACGCCGATTCCAGAGGAATGGGGCAAGCGCTGTCTGCGCTGCGGTTTCACGGCCTATC
Organism: Thermoflexales bacterium; assembly: GCA_025056965.1. Lineage (GTDB taxonomy): Bacteria > Chloroflexota > Anaerolineae > J036 > Brachytrichaceae > JAAFGM01. The sequence continues at coordinate 25,484 of JANWVF010000036.1, forward strand.
CGCCGGTCAACCCATGCACGATCACGCTGGTCTACGACGGCGATCGCGTGCTGATGACCCATAAGCCGGGCTGGGGCGCGCGCTACGGCCTGGTGGCCGGCTTCGTTGAACCGGGCGAGACGCTGGAGCAGAGCGTCGAACGCGAGGTCATGGAGGAGACCGGCATCGAGGTCTGCGACGTGTGCTACTGGCGCAGTCAGCCCTGGCCCTTCCCGCACCAGCTCATGTGCGGCTTTTACGCGCGCTACGCCGGCGGTGAACTGCGCGTGGATCACAACGAGTTGGACGATGCGCGCTGGTTCACCAAGGACGAAATCCGCAGCGGCCGGCCCACGTTGCCGCCGCCGCTCAGCATCGCGCGCCGGCTGATCGAACACTGGCTCGCGCAACCGCTGCGATCACGATGAAGCGTCTCGCACTCGCTTGGGCCTCGCCCGACCTGTCAGCCCTAGCGCTCGTTTTTGCCTTGCTCGCCGTGGACGGCCTGCACTTCGTCTTTGCGCGCGCCTTGCACGCAGTGCTGCCGCCCTTCACCTCGGTGCTATTCGTCATGACCACGGCAACGGCGCAGGTAGCCGTGTTCGCCGTGGCCAAGGGCAAGCTCAGGTGGCAAACGTTCGCCCGGCATGCCCCGCTCTTCCTCATCGTAGGCGGGTTGGTGGCGATAAGCACGACCGCAAATTACATCGCCGTCGGATTCATTGATCCCGGCACGGCTGCGCTGCTCTCGCAGACCTCTGTGCTCTTTGGGCTTGGCTTCGGTTTATTGTGGTTGCGCGAGCAATTGACCCGCGCCCAGTTGATCGGAGCGGCAATCTGCCTGACCGGTGCAGCGATCATCACCTTTCATCCGGGCGATTACTTCCGGCTAGGCTCGTTGATGGTGATCGGATCGGCCTTGCTCTACGCGCTGCACGCGGCCATCGTCAAGCGCCAAGCCGGCCAGCTGGACTTCGTGGAATTTTTCGCCTGGCGCTTGATCAGCACGACGGGCTTCTTGCTCATCTCGGCCGCGCTGCAGGGCGGGTTGACCTGGCCAAAGGCCGAAGTTTGGCCATTGCTCATCATCGCCGGCACGGTGGACGTGGTGATCAGCCGCTCACTATATTATCTGTCCCTGCGTCGGCTGAAAATTTCGCTGCTCGCGCTCGTGCTTACCTTGACGCCGGTAGTGACAATCGTTTGGTCGCTGCTCCTGTTTGGTGTGCAACCGACCGCGCAGCAGTTCGTCGGGGGCGCCGCCGTGCTGGCAGGCGTATTGATCGTGACGACGCGGCGCGCACCTTGATAAGACCTCAGCGGGAGCATCGTTCATCTTGGACAATCTCCTCGGACTCCTGTTCGTCTTTTTGTGGGCCTCGGCCTCGACGGCAGCCAAATACGGCTTCCAGTCGCAGCCGCCGTTGACGGTGCTGAGCCTGCGCTTCGCCATCGCTGCCGCGATGATGCTCGTCTGGAGCTACGGCATCCGGCGCAACACCGCGCTGCCGCGCGGCCACCAGTGGGGACAACTGGCCATCGTCGGACTAACCAACAGCACGCTCTTCCTCGGCGCGGCGTGGCTATCTCTCCGCGAAGTCACGGTGGGCTTGTATAGCCTGTTCCTGGCGACCATGCCTTTCCTGGTTGCCGTCTTATCGCTTGTCTGGCTGGGGCGTCGGGTGACGGCCCAGGAGTGGCTGGGGATCGCCGTCGCCGCGGTCGGCCTCATCATCGTCGCCGCGCCATCGCTGGCCAACAGTGCGGCGACCTGGCGTGGGCTGGCGCTGCTCGTCGTCGCCATGTTGAGCCAAGCCATCGGCAGCGTGTATCTCAAGTGGACGGCGCTGACTTTGCCGAGCGGCGTCATCAACACGTGGCAATTGGTGTTGGGGCTAATCTTCCTGTTGCCCTTCGCGGCTGCGTTGAACGGTGACGCCGTCTTACAGGTGACGCCACAGCTCGTCGGCGGGCTGGCTTGGTCGGTCTTGATGGTGTCGGTGATCGCGAACGCGCTGATGTTCACGCTGCAAAAGCGCGACCCGCTGCGCGCCAGCGTATGGCTGTTGCTGGCGCCGGTGTTCTCGTATCTGCAAGCCGCGCTGGTGTTGGGCGAGCCCATTCGCCCCTTCGACGTCGTCGGTGCTGCGCTGGTGATGGCCGGCCTGGCCATATCCGGCGCGATGACCGTCCGACCTTTGGCCGGTGTGCCGAAACGTCGGACGGCCGATCAGGTCGCCCCGCCGCCCAGATAGGCATCGCGCACCTCCGGGCTGCCGAGCAGGTCTTGGGCCGCGCCTTCAAGCACGATGTGCCCGTTCTGCAACACGTAGCCGCGGTGGGCGATCTGCAACGCTAGGTTGGCGTTCTGCTCCACCATGAACACCGTCACGCCCTGCCGGTTGATCTGCTGGATGAGATCGAGCACGCGGTCCACGAACAGCGGCGACAAGCCCATCGTCGGCTCGTCCATGCAGATCAGCTTTGGTCGGCTCATCAGCGCGCGCGCCATGGCCAGCATTTGCTGCTCGCCGCCGCTGAGTACGCCGGCGCGCTGGTCAAGTCGCTGGCGCAAGCGAGGGAAGAGTTCGAGCATGCGCTCGTAGTCTTGCTCGATTGCCGCGCGATCGGTGCGCGTGTAAGCGCCGATCAGGATGTTCTCGCGCACGGTCATGTCGGGGAAGATGCGCCGCGATTCGGGCACCGACCCGATGCCGCGCCGGATGATCTGCGGCGTCGGCAGGCCGGTAATCGGCCGTCCGTCGAACATCACGTGTCCTGCCCGCGGCTTGACCAAGCCCAAGATCACCTTCATCGTCGTGCTCTTGCCGCTGGCGTTGCCGCCCAGCAGACATACGATCTCACCGCTGTTCACGTGCAGGCTCACGTCGAAGTGGACTTGGATCGGGCCGTAGAAGGTCTGGATGCCTTCGAGCTGGAGCAAAGGCGTCGGGGCTGCCGTTGGAGTTGCCGAGGTCGTGGAGGTCATAACAATCGCGATCGGCCGTTCATCGGCTTATGGATGGTGCGCCTGCGGCAAGACAACGCGCAGGTCGTCTTCTCCGGCCACCTGCGCATCGCGCGCGTCCCAGCCGCGGCGTGGATGGCCTAAGTAGGCTTCGATCACCCTCGGGTCATCCCGCACGATCTGCGGCGCGCCCTCGGCGATCTTGCGCCCATCGTCCATGACGATGACGCGGTCGGAGAGCTGCATGACCAACGAGAGCTTATGCTCGATGAGCAGGATCGTCAGGCCGCGCTGCTTGAGGCTGCGGATGAATTCGAGCAACTCGGCGGTCTCGGTCGGGTTCATGCCGGCCGTTGGCTCATCTAGCAGCAGCAATCTTGGGCGCAGAGCCAGCGCGCGGGCGATCTCGGTGCGCCGACGGTTGGCGTACGAGAGGCTGTAGGCTGGCTGTTCGGCGCGCGGCAACAATCGGTCGCCGAACAGCGCCAGCACCTCGCGCGCCTCGTCGCGCAGGCGCGTGCGCTCTTCGCGCCAAGCCGGCGGCTGAATCAGCGCCAGGATCAACTCGGCGACCATGCCCAACACCGGCGTGCGCAAGCGGTGGGCTGCTTGGCGCGTGTGCGCGCCGACGAGCACGTTATCCAGCACGCTCAAGTTGCCGAACACGCGCCCGTGCTGGAAGGTGCGCGCCACCCCCAGCGCCGCCAGCTCCTCGGGAGGCAGGCCGGTGATCGGACGCCCATCCAGGAGCACTTCCCCGGCGTCCGGTTTGTCCAGTCCGGTGATCAGGTTGAACAGCGTGGTCTTGCCCGCGCCGTTCGGACCGATTACGCTAACCGTCTCGCCTGGGTTCACGGTCAGATCTATCCCATCTACGGCGACGACGCCGCCGAACTCTCGGCGCAGGCCGCGCACTTCCAGCAACGCCATCTTTCCCCCTTATACCGTGCCCAGCAGCCCCTGCGGTCGGAAGCGCACCAACAGCAGCAGCACGACGCCGTAGATCAAATAGCGCGCGTCGGCCAGCGGGCGGAACAGCTCCGGCAGCGCAGTGAGCGCGATGGCGCCAATCACCGCGCCGGCCATGTTACCCATCCCGCCTAGGATCACCATCGTCAGGCCCAAAATCGAGGTCGTCGCGGCAAACGTCTCGTTGTTGATATAGGAATACATGTGCGCGGTGAATGCACCGCTGAGGCCGGCGATCAGCCCCCCGGCGATGAACGCCAGCGCCTTGTAGCGATTCAGCGAGATGCCCATCGCGCGCGCGGCTACGTCGTCCTCGCGCACGGCGCGCCACGTGCGGCCCAGGTGTGACTGCATGAGTCGCCATTGAAAGAGCGCCGCGACAACCAGAATGCCCAGCGCGAACCAGTAGATCGGCGCCGTCTCGATCACCGGCAACCCAAGAAACGACAGCGGCGGGATGTTGCTCAATCCCATCGCGCCGTTCGTCAGGCCCTCCCAGTTCAAGATGATTTGGTTGATCACCTCGCCGATGCCCAACGTCGCCAGCGCAACATATTGGCTGCGCAGCCGGAAGACCGGCCATGTCAACAGCGTGCCCAACGCGGCTGCGATGACCGCTCCGGCCAGCAGCGATAGCTCCAGCGGCAAGCCCAGGCGCATGCTCAGCAGCGCCGAAGCGTAGCCGCCGATGGCCAGGAAGCCGGCTTGACCGAGCGACATCTGGCCGGCCGTGCCGGTCACCAGCGTGATGCTCAGCGCCAGCATGCTGAACAACCAAGCGTTGGTGAGAATTTGGAGCAGATACGGGTTGCTCGTGAAGAACGGCAGCAGGATTGCGGCGATCAGCCCGCCTATGACCAAGGCGCGTGGGATGTGCACCGGTCTGCTATTCGCCACGAATGTGCCGGTGAGCGGCTCTGGCGGCGTCGCGCGCCGCGCACCGAACAAGCCGGTCGGTCGCAACACCAGCACGCCGATGAGGATGATGAAAGTGAACAAGTTGCGATAGGTCGAGCCCAGCAGCGCCACGCCGAACGTCTCGATCAGCCCAAGCGCCAAGCCGCCTACCACGGCGCCCGGCACGCTGCCCAGCCCCCCTAGCAGGTTGGCGGCGAATCCCTTGAGCATCGCGCCGTAGCTCATGGTCGGATAGACCGAGGTGAAGTACATGCCAATCATCACACCGCCGATGCCGCCCAGGACGGCCGCTACGGCGAAGGTGAGCGCGTTGATGGCGTCCACGTCCACGCCCATCTGCTGCGCCGCCTCGCGGTCCTGCGCCGTCGCGCGCAGCGCCCACCCCAGCCGCGTGAAGCGCAAGAAGATGAACAACATCACGGCGATGGCGGCGGTGATCGCTGCGATCAGCAGGTCGAGCGCGCCGATGCTGACGCCGCCTAGGGCGATGCGCGCCGCCGGCAGCGGGTTGGGGAAGGACTGTGGATTAGGCGAAAAGATGAGCTGCACCAGCTGATCCAGTGCGAAGCTGATGCCGATCGTGGCCAGCAGCGGCGCAATGCGCGCTTCGTTCTGCAATCGGCGCAGGCCGAAGCGCTCGATCAGCACACCGAGCGTCGCGCAGATGAGGGCAACCACGACGAAGGTTGCTCCGAGCGGCCATCCCAACCAGATCACGCATACCCAGCCCACATACGCGCCGATCATGTATACCGAGCCGTGAGCGAAGTTGATCAGGTTGGCCACGCCGAAGATCAAAGCAAGGCCGATGGCGATCAGTGCGTAAACGTTGCCGATGACCAGGCCGTTGACGAGCTGATCAGCTAGCGTGCGAAGCGTGAATTCAGGCATGGCGGTCAGGGTAAGGGCAGCTCGACGGCGCGGCGCAGCGCCCGCAAATTCGCCGCAGGCGCGTCCATGCTCACGCCGCAGCCCGGCGCAAGCAGGAAGCGCCGCCCACCCGTCGCGCGGATGGCCTGCTGCGCCTCGGCGATCACGTCATCGGGTGTGCTGGCTTGCAGGGTGCTCAGCTCATCTACGCCGCCGACAAGCGCGCGCTGGGTCAAGCACTGGGCCGCGCCCACGGTCGGGTTACCCTGGTTGAGCGTTGCCCAGTTGATGGCATGCACGGGGTAGTCCTTGACCGCGTCGAAATACACGTGTGGGCCGCACACGTGCAACATGTTGAACGGCGCGCCTTGCACGGCCTGTAACACGCGCAGATCGTAGGGCCGGCCAAACTGGGCATACTCCGACTCCGTAAGCACGCCTTGGCGGGCAAGCTTGACAATCGCGAAGAAGATGCCGCTGGCGCCAGCGTCCACGGCAGCCGCGGCGTAGCCGGCCAACGTCTCGGCGATGACGCTTAGCGCGTGATGTACGCCTTGCGGGTTCTCGGCGATGGCGCACCGGACGCCGTCGTAGTGCGCCTGCACCAGATGGTCGGCGTCGTGCTGATCCGCGCGCGCCACTAGGAAGGCCAGCACCGACAGCGGCGAGAAGACCGTCTGCACAAAGTGCGCCTCGCCGATGCCGGCCTTCACCCGCTGCACCAAGTCGAGGTGCTCGGCGAACACGCCGGCCTTAGGGTTTACAGGCGCGAGCCGGTCTAAGTCGGCTGGCGAGCGAATCGGTCCATCTACTAGCCTGGGGAAGACCGAAGCATAGTCATTGAAGTCGTAACGATTGCCCCATGCTTCGGCGTAGTAGGTCGCGCGCGGGTTCAGCTTCAACCAGTCCCAGTCGAACTCGCGGAAGTGAGCGAGGCTGGCAGCCGCCAATCGCTCCGCCGAGACTTCTTCAGGCACAAAGTGCCGCCAAGCCGACACCGGCACGCGATCTACGGGTTCGCCTCGCAGGGCAGCCTCCACGCGCTCGCGTTTGCTCATCTGCATGGCCTTTCATCCCTTCCTCGGATTCAGAAACCGGATCTTCGAGGCGAAGTCCGGCTTCTGAACCCTAAATCCGCTCTATCAACGTCCTGCTGGCTTCTTGCCGTCCCAAGTAACGAACTTACCGTCTTTGACGATTAGGTCCACGAACTGCGGATTAGCTACGCGGCGCGTCTCCGGGTTAAAGGTGACCTTGCCGTAGATGACGCTCGGCACATCCTTGATCTTGGTGAACGCATCACGAATAGCCTTGCGATCCGGCCCGGCGACCTCGATCAATGCGGCGACGATGTTCATCGTGTCGTAGGCGTGTGCGGCGAAGAAGTCGGGCTCTTCGTTGTACTTGGCGCGATAGGCCTGCACGAACGCCTGCACGGTAGGGCGAGGATCATCGGGGGAGAACTGGCCGCGGATGTAGACGCCTTCGACGGCGGCACCGCCCAGGCGCAGGAAGTCCGGCGAGTGGAGCGACGACGCGCCGACGATCGGCACCTTCAAGTCGGTCGTCGCTATTTGCTGCGCGATCTGAGCGCCATCGGCCTGGTACGAGATCAGCACGATGCCGTCCGGCCTGGCATCGCGGACGCGCGTCAAGGCCGAGCGGAAGTCCTTCTCGTCCGGCAGGTAGGCCTCGGCAGCGACGATCTCTGCGCCGATCTTCTTGGCGTGTCGCTGGAAGATGTCGTAGGTCGCCTTGCCCCAGTCGGTGTTCAGGTAGAACACGGCCAGCCGATTTAGGCCGAGCGTCTTGTGGGCGAACTCCGCCAGCGCTGGCGATAAGTCTTCCTGGGTTGCCGAGTTGCTCCACATGTAGTCGCCGCCCTTGGTGAAATCGGGATGTGAATTGGTGAAGCCGAATTGAACCAGGCCGGCGCGCTGGTAGATCGGCGAGGCAGCCATGGAGGCTGGGCTGCTAAAGTCGCCCAGCTCGATCACGATGCGCGGGTCGGCGACGAACTTCTGCGCGACGACGACCGACTGCTTGGGGTCGCTCTGCGAGTCTTCAAAAATGTATTCCAGCTTGCGCCCGCGCACGCCGCCCTTGCCGTTGATGGCCTCGAGCGCAAGGTCGAACCCCTTCTTCCACTGCACGCCATAGCGCGCGTTAGGTCCGGTGAGCGGGCCACTGACGCCGATGTAGATCGGCTCTTGTGAAGCGGCAGGCTGACGGTTGGCCGGGGCGGCGACCGGCGGTGGTTGCACCGCGCAGGCCGACGCGGCCATAGCGAACGACGCGAGAAGGCTCAGCACGGTGAGCTTGCTCCCGTGCACGGAAGCGAAGTGGTGAAACAAGCGATTCATCGGGTTAACCTCGTATTCTTAGGATAACGCTGCCGAAGTGCTCACTTCGGCGCCAGCAACAGACGAACTTGCCGAGAAATGCAGTGCGCGCGCACTGCGGCGATAGCTCGAAAGTGGGGAAGCGAAGACGAAGAGGGTGCGCGGGCTTACCTGCGCTTGTCGGTTGCAAGCCGGCCAGCCCGCGCAATACACAAGCACGCCTCCTCGATGTGCCGGCAACACATCAAATGGATCGTGCTTCGTCGTTTCATAGTTGGCAGTGCATGCATGGGACCTTCCTAGCCTGCGGCGCGGATATTAACGAGTTGCGCGGCACTTGTCAATGGTGATTTGCGTTTGCACGCCGCACCGCCCAAGGATCCGCTCGCTGATCTGCTAAGCCTGCTGAGGGGCGCTGCAGCGTGCCTCTACTAGAATATCGCGTATGAAGATGTATCCTGACGTGCGCGATTCGATCGTGGACACGATCGGGCGTACGCCGCTTGTGCGACTGCGCAAGGTGACCCGCGGCGTCGCGCCGGACGTGCTGGCGAAAGTGGAGTACTTCAACCCCGGCGGAAGCGTGAAGGATCGCATCGGCATCGCGATCATCGAGGACGCCGAGCGAACGGGCAAACTCAAACCAGGCGGCACGATCGTGGAGGCTACCAGCGGCAACACCGGCGTTGGCCTTGCCATCGCGGCAGCCGTGAAAGGCTACAAGTGCATCTTCGTCATGCCCGACAAGATGAGCGATGAAAAGATCCGCACGTTGCGCGCCTATGGTGCTAAAGTAGTGATCACCCCAACGGCAGTGGACAAAGATGATCCCCGCAGCTATTACAAGGTAGCCGAGCGATTGGTGCGCGAGACACCGAATGCCATCCTCGGCAACCAGTATCACAACCCGGCCAACCCGGCCATTCATTACGCCACAACCGGCCCGGAGATTTGGGAGCAGACTGGCGGCCAGATTGACGCCTTCGTTGCCGGCATGGGCACCGGTGGCACGATCACTGGCGTCGCGCGTTACCTGCGAGAGCGCAAGCCGGATGTCAAGATCGTCGGCGTAGACGTAGCCGGCTCGCTGCTGCTCGACACGTGGAAGCAGGGCAAAGTGCCCGAACATCCCGTCCTCAAGACCTATAAGCTCGAAGGCATCGGCGAAGACTTCATCCCCAGCACGCTCGACCTGAGCGTGTGCGATTTGGTGGTGCAGGTGAACGACCGAGAATCGTTCTTGATGGCGCGGCGCATCGTGCGCGAGGAGGGCATCTTCGTCGGCGGCTCGTGCGGCGCCGCAGTGGCCGGCGCGTTAAAAGCTATCCCACAGCTCGGCCTGACCGCCGATCACACCGTGGTGGTGCTGTTGCCGGACAACGGCGCGCGCTACCTCAGCAAGTTCTTCGATGACAACTGGATGCGCGAGAACGGCTTCTTGAACACCGACTGGAACCAGGGCACGGTCGGCGACTTCATCCAGGCTAGTCCACTGCGGCCGGTCGTCACGGCTCATCGCGACGAAACCTTGAGCGCGGTCATCAAGCGCATGAAGCAGCACGATTTCTCGCAATTGCCGGTCGTCAACGGCGATGGGAAGCTCCAGGGCATAGTGAGTGAGAGCGACATCCTGAGCTACATGCTGGATCACTCGCATGTATCCTTCAATGAGGTGACGATCGCTCCGCTGATCCGCGAGGCGGCAACCGTGGATGAGAGCACGCCGCTAAACACGCTCAGCGACGTGTTGCAAAAAGCCAAAGCAGCCGTGCTGGTGGATGATCAGCACCACGTGAACGGAGTGATCACTATGATGGACGTAATTGACTTTTTGGCCGCGTAAGAGCATCGGTAGCTAGAGTTTGCAAGCTCAAGGCGCTGCGCCGAAAAGCTCGAATTCACGATGAACGCTGTTGCCGCCAGTGAATCATTTGCCATCACGTCGGCCGGATTGCTCGACCTATGGGCGATTTGGCGCGTGGGGCGCGCTGCGTTCGGCAGCGATGCCTATGACATGCTCACGCTGCTCGGCACGATGCTCACGCCGCGCATTGTGTGTCTGAAGGCAACATCCAATCGGCGCGTGATCGGCTTCGTCGCCAGCGAGATCAATGCTCGCGAGGGATGTGGTTGGATCGTCATGATCGCCGTGCATCCCGATTCACAAGGGCGCGGCATTGGCACGGCGCTGTTGCATGCAGCGGAATGCGCGCTCGGCGCGGAGCGGATCCGGCTGACCGTGCGGCGCAGCAACGTGCGCGCCATCGGGCTATACGAGCGTTGTGGTTATGTCTGGGTGAATACCTTTCGCCGATACTACCATGACGGTGAAGACGGCTTGGTGATGGAAAAGCAGCTAGGCCACGCGCGAAACGGAAGATCGTGACGGCTGCTTCTTGCGCTCACTTTTGGTAGTCGTGGCGCGCGGCTGCGTTTGTTGCGGAGACGCGTGTTGCGGAGACGCGAACGGCAGATAGGCGAGATAGCGCTGATATACCGTATCGAATTCGCCGGCCTCGACCAGCTTCTCATGCGCATATTGTCGAATTGTATTGGACAAGCTGTAGTGCGGCTGCGCCCCGCGTTCGTCCACGATCACCAACGACTTGTTCACCAGGTTCGTGAGTAGGTCGAGCACATCTTCTCGACGCAACACCACCGATGCCTCTGCTTCATTCTCCGGCTGCCAGGCGCACACGGCTTCGGCCAATTCCAACGTCCAGTCGGCCGGGAAAATGGAGAGGCGGCGCAGCATTGCGCGTTCAGCCTCGGAAAGCAAATCGTAGCTCCAATCTATCATCGTGCGCAGCGTTTGCTGTTTGGGCGGCGCCAATCGGTTGCCGCCGGTGAGCAGGCCGAAGCGGTCGTCCAGTCGCGCCGCGATCTGCGCGAGCGAAAGCACTCGCAGTCGCGCCGCCGCAAGCTCGATGGCCAACGGTAAGCCATCGAGCTGCTGACACACCTGCACGAGTAGTGCTTGGTCATCAGGAGCGAGCGTGAAATCCGGGCGGACGGCTTTCGCCCGCTCAACGAACAGCTGCATCGCCTCGTCGCAGCGCATCGGCGGCACCTGCCAAATCACCTCGCCGGGCACATTCAACGGCTCGCGACTGGTAGCAAGCACAGTCAGGTTCGGGCACATTTGCACCAAACGAATGGCCAGGGTTGCGCACGCAGCAATTAGGTGCTCGCACGTGTCCAGCACGATCATCGCACGACCGTCCAACAAACGGTCGCGTAGCGATTCAACGGTGACCGGATCGGGCACTGCCATGCCGATTGCAGCCGCTACGGCGCTTGGCACCTGCGCGCCATCCTGAACCGATGCCAGCGGCACAATCCATACGCCGTCGGGATAGAGCGGCAGGACCTCAGAAGCAACTTGCACAGCCAGGCGCGTCTTGCCTACGCCACCCGGACCGGTTAGCGTCAACAGGCGTGTCCCACTAAGCAACTGCTTGATCTCGGCAATCTCCTCAGCGCGGCCGACGAAGCTGGTCAGCTGGGTGCGCAAGTTAGTCGGCGGTGCGTTCTTGATGGACGATGCGCCAGCTCGATGGGAGTAGCGCATTCCGCGCGCCGCTTCGGCCAGCCGAATCAGCTGCTGCGCCGCCTCGGGATCGTCCTTCAGCCCCAGGGCTTCGACGAATTGGGCGCTAACCACAGCCGGGTCGGGCATGCGCTGATTATTCTCTAGTCGCGCGATGTGCGCTTCAGAATAACCGACGGCAGTGCCCAGCTCTCGCTGAGTCAACCGAGCGCGGCGGCGCAGATATCGTAGATATTCGCCGAACGTGGTGAGCAGGGCAGGGGACGGTGCTTCCGTCATGCGTGTTGGCATGGTGAACGAAGCATTGCTTGTTCTACATTCTACTGCCACCCCGTGAAGATTCTGTGAATCTCCCCTTTTAGAGAATCGCACTGCTCTTTGATTGTCAAGATTTAAGATGCCATCATCAGCTTATGTCATCCGCGATGACAACCCACAAATCTGCGTTACACTCGCATTTATTGAGAAGATACTTGGGGTATGCACAACTCTGGCTCTCAGGATATACTAACAGTCCGATATATCGAGTGCTGTCGAGAGGAGTCTGGGATGCATTATCTAGCTGAGACCAAAAGAGAGAGAAAGTTAACCCTATTGCTGATCGGCGCAAGCGAGTTCGCTAAGCGAATCGGCAACTTGATCGAGCAACATGAATACTCCGTCGCGCAAGCCTCAAGTGCGCGCGACGCAGTATCGCACATTAGCCGCGGCAGGATCGGCCTTGTGTTGCTCGACCTGACCGAGGGCCGTGCTTCACTCGAGCTAGCCGACACCTTGCTCGGGCTGCCGTCCTGTCCGCCGATCGTCGTCCTAGATAGCGAACCATCCACGGAACGCTTGCTCGCTGCGATGCGCATTGGCATAACTGACTGCCTGTTCGTCTCGGAGGGCGACCATCGTATCTCCGAGAGATTGAAAGAACACCTCGATAAAGCCCAAGCCAGAGCGCATATTCACTCTTCTCATGCCTCGGAGGCGTCAAAGACAACAAATGGCAGAGTCGAGTCGCATAATAATGGCACGGCGCATGGCCTCGCCGGTTTGGATCTGAATGCCGCGCGCCGCATCCTCACAATTGAAAATGTGCCGATTATGCTCTCCTCAATTGAGCTGAGCTTGATCGAGCTGCTCATGCAACGTGCTCCGGGTGGAGCGACTTACGAGGAGATGGCGCGCGTGGCCTTCCCCACTACTAAAGATATCGAGCACGCCCTGCGGCTGCTGCGCCCGCACATTGCGCGCCTGCGCCGCAAGTTTGAATCGGTTCACAACGCGCGTTGGCGGATCGTCAACATGCGCAGACAAGGTTATGCACTGCGGCGCATCGGCGCGCCAATAGCCCCCGTAGACCCTGTCACGACGCAGCAGGTTCAGATCACACATTCAACTTAACCGGCGGGCGATCGGGGCGAGGCAAGCACTACTTCCGCCCTAATCGCTTGCGCAAGAGAAGCGCCACAGCGCACGACGCGCACAACCGCACCGGCGTTGGCCAATGCAGCAATTACATCGTCACTAGGTTGCTCGGCTCCAAACGAGCGACCATCTAGCACGATGGCAACCACATGGATGCCATTGTGAACAATTTCTTGTACGGCCAGAGCCCAAGCCGGATCTGGCCAAGCCGAGATGGCGATCAGCGTCGCTCCGCGTGTGAGTAGCACCGACTCTGTAGCTAAGACGCGGTCGAACGGGATTGCGCCGTGCGCGCGTATCACGGCAAGCGTCTCCAGAATCTTAGTGAGCTGACGCTCGCCGCGCTCACCTGGAATGACCTCGCGATGTGCGCCGTGAGCGATGAGGCCGACGACGCGCCCCTGGCGCAGGAAGTGCTTGGCGACGGATGCAGCGATCGAAACGGCGTACTCCTCGCTCCGTGGAGGCAGCCAAAACGTCACTTCATCGCCCGCGGCTGGTGAGGGATGCTCCGTCGGTGTATAGACGATGTCATCTTCTATCGGCCCGAAATGCGCGGCGCTGAATAAGTCCAGCGCGACCCATATATCCGCAATCGGATCAAGCTCGAACTCTTTGACGATGAGCCGCTGGCGTCGCACGCTGGTAGGCCAGTGAATGCGGTTGATGCTGTCGCCCACCATATAGTCGCGCACGCCGGCAGCGTTCGTGGTCACGTGGTGCGTGCGTCGGCGCAACGCATCGCCGCCGGTTAGAAAGGTTGCCGGCAGCGGGAAGTCCAAAAGGTCAACGGTGGCCGGGTAGACCAGGATGGTGTGGACGATGCTGAGCCGGCGCTGCATTTGATAAATACCCAGCGGATCGCCGCTGCACACGGTTAGCGGACCGAGGGTGTAACGTCCGCGCTGCACACAGTGCGTCTTCACCCGCCAGCCGCGCCACTGTCGGCCGCCGACGAGGCTGACCACACGGCTGGCGTAGTGCCCCGGCAGAGTGGAATAGTCGCGCACCTCTACCCACAGCTTGGGGATGCGGCTGAGGTTGGTCAGCTTGAACTCTTCTTCCAGCACTTCCCCGACTTGCGCGACACGGGTGAACGTACGGCGAGTGATGCGCAGCCAGTTTACGCCCAGCCACGCCCATACGACCGGGATGACGATCAGCATGAAGAGCGTGCCGGCAAAAGTCCACCATAAGCTGCGCCCGGTGCTCAGCGCGCCGACGAGCGCGATCAAGAGGAGTCCCCAGATGACGCGGTAGCGGGTCATTTCACGCGAGCGCCCGGCACCGGCGTGACGCGCAGGAGTTCATCGAGGATCTCGGCCGAGGTGATGCCTTTGATGCGGGCAGCCGGGCTGATGATGATGCGGTGGCCGAGCGTGGCCGGCGCCAGTGCTTTCACGTCGTCGGGGATCACATAATCCCGGCCATGCACTGCTGCGCGCGCCTGGGCGGTGCGAAACAACGTCCATGCGCCGCGCGGACTGGCGCCGAGATACACGTCGGGATGCGTGCGCGTAGCGTCTACTAACTGGACGATGTACTGCTTGACCAGCCGATCGCAATAGACTGACTTAAGCAGCTCCTGCGTCTCCACAAGCTCCGCAGCGTCCGTGATCTGGCTTAGGCTCTCGATGGGATGAGCAAACTGCTGGGCGTCGAGGATCGCCATCTGTTGCTCCGGCGTGGGATAGCCGAGCGAGACGCGCATGAGAAAGCGATCGAGCTGAGCTTCGGGCAGCGGGAAGGTGCCTTCGTATTCGATCGGATTCTGCGTAGCCAGCACCAGAAAGGGTGGATGGAGCTCGTGCGTGACGCCGTCCACCGTCACTTGCCGTTCCTCCATCGCTTCCAGCAGGGCGGCCTGTGTTTTGGGCGTGGCGCGGTTGATCTCGTCGGCCAGCACGATCTGCGCCATGATCGGCCCGGGACGGAACTCGAACTCGCCGGTCTTTTGGTTGTAGATCGAGGTGCCCGTTACGTCCGACGGCAGCATGTCAGGGGTAAATTGGATGCGCTTGAACACGCCGCCGATTGAACGTGCCAGGGCCTTGGCCAGCATCGTCTTACCAACGCCCGGCACGTCCTCGATCAACAGATGACCCTGGCAAAGCAAGCAGATCGCCGTCAGTTCGATTACGTCGCGCTTGCCGAAGATGACCCGCTCGACGTTATCTATTAACTTCGCGGCCAGGTCGCGGACGGCTCGCATCACGCTAGATGAGCTTCTTTACGGCTTCGATGGCAGCATCGTAGTCGGGATGCTGAGCAATCTCCGGCACATACTCGGCGTAGGTCACCGTGTCATCTTTGTCCACGACGAAGATGGCGCGTTGCTCGATGCGCATTTCCTTGACGTGTGTGCCGGCCGCGTCACCGAATGCCATGTCCTTGTGGTCGGAGAGCACAGTGATGTTCTTCACCTCGGCATCATTCATCCAGCGGCGCTGCGCCCAGGGCAGGTCGGCGCTGATGGTGATGACTTTCACCTTATCGCCGAATTGCTCTGCTTCCTCGTTGAAGCGCTTGGTTTGCGCATCGCAGATGCCCGTATCCAGCGACGGCACCACGCTGATGAGCCGGACGCTGCCGCGCATGGTGCTCAGGTCTACCGGGCTCCAGTCGGTCGCCGTCAGGGTGACGGCCGGGAATTTGTCGCCGGGCTTCAGCTTCGGGCCGATGACGGTGAGCGGTTGGCCCTTGAGCGTCAGTTCGCCAGTTCGTTCAATGTGTTGATGCGACATCTCGGTTCAACTCCATGAGCGTTTTAAGGTCTGAATGCGCGCGCAATATACCATGTAGACGTGATCGTTCGGTAAAGATCGCGTCCGGATGCCAATTTCTGCTAGAGTAAGGGCGTTATGGCGCCTGCTCACCTGCCCACCTCACGCGCAGCGGCGGCTGCCTTGGACGTGCATGACCCCCTGGCTAGTTTTCGCGCTCGTTTCTACCTGCCGGAAGGCGTGATCTATCTTGATGGCAACTCGCTCGGTCCATTACCCGGCGCGGCGCGCCAACGGCTGGCGCAGGTGGTCGAGGCGGAATGGGGCGAGGGACTGATCCGCAGCTGGAACGCAGCCGGTTGGATCGAGCTACCGCGTCGAATCGGTGACAAGCTCGCCCGCTTGATCGGCGCGCAGCCGGGCGAAGTGATCGTGGCCGATTCCACCTCGATCAACCTCTTCAAAGTCCTGGCCGGCGCGCTGGCGCTGCGGCCGGGCCGTCGCCGCATCGTATCCGAACGCGATAACTTCCCCACTGACCTCTACATGGCGCAGGGATTGATCGAACTCATCGGGGGTGGGCATGAGTTACGCTTGGTTGAGGCGGACGAGATCGGCGACGCGATGGATGAAGACACGGCCGTTGTGATGCTCACCCACGTGAACTACCGCGACGGCCGGATGCACGACATGGCCGCCGTCACGCGACGCGCCCACGCCTGCGGGGCGTTGGTGATCTGGGATTTAGCACACTCGGCAGGCGCAGTGCCGGTGAACCTGAACGGCGCGCAGGCTGACTTCGCCGTGGGCTGCGGCTACAAGTATTTGAACGGCGGGCCGGGCGCACCGGCATTCGTCTTCGTCGCGCGGCGACATCAAGCCGACTTCCGCCAACCGTTGGCCGGCTGGCTGGGACATGCGCAGCCCTTCGCCTTCGAGACGGACTATCGGCCCGCCGAGGGCATCGCCCGCGCGCTATGCGGCACGCCCCCCATCCTCAGCTTAGCCGCGCTGGAATGCGGCGTGGACATCGCACTGGAAGCCCCTATGTCGGCCGTGCGCGCCAAATCGCTGGCGTTGACCGACTTATTCATCGCCCTGGTCGAACAACGCTGCGCGTCGCATGGTCTGCGCCTGGTCACACCGCGCGAACCCGACCGGCGCGGCAGCCAGGTGTGCTTCGCACATCCAAACGCCTTCCCTATCATGCAGGCGCTGATTGCGCGCGGGGTGATCGGTGACTTTCGCGCACCGGACATCCTGCGCTTTGGCTTCGCGCCGCTCTTCGTGCGCTACGTGGATGCTTGGGACGCCGCGCATATCCTGGCTGATGTGCTCGATGCGCGCGCCTGGGATCGCCCGGAGTTCCACCGGCGGGCGAAGGTGACGTGAGATTCGGACGCTTCATCGTTGCTTCGCGCGCTTCGCCGCTCTTGCCAAGGCCGCTTCTTTGGCTTCCCACTCAGCAGCTTGCTCGAGCACGCGCCGAAGGAAGCGACCGGTATAGCTCTCTGCGACCTGCGCGACTTCTTCCGGCGTGCCCTGGGCGACGATCCGCCCCCCGCCTTCGCCACCTTCCGGACCCAAGTCAATGATCCAATCGGCCACCTTGATAATGTCAAGGTGATGTTCAATCACTACTACGGTGTTGCCATCGTCCACCAGCTTGTTCAGCACGTGGATCAGCTTATGCACGTCGGCATGGTGCAAGCCGACCGACGGCTCGTCGAGCACGTAAATGGTGCGGCCGGTGGCGCGCTTGCTCAGCTCGCGGCTCAGCTTCACCCGCTGCGCCTCACCACCGCTTAGGGTGGTCGCCGGCTGGCCCAGCCGGATGTAGCCTAGGCCGACTTCCTCAAGCGTCTGTAGCTTGCGCGCGATGGCCGGGATGTCCTTGAAGAAGTCCATCGCCTCGGTCACCGTCATATCCAGCACCTCGGCGATGTTCTTGCCTTTGTAGCGCACCTGCAGCGTCTCGCGGTTGAAGCGCGTGCCGTGGCACACGTCACACGTCACGTAAATGTCGGGCATGAACTGCATCTGAATCTGCAACACGCCCTGACCCTCGCACGCTTCGCATCGCCCGCCCTTGACGTTGAAGGAGAAGCGCCCGCTCTTGTAGCCGCGGACTTTGCTTTCGGGCAGCTCGGCGAACAGCTCACGCAGCGGCGTCCATAGGCCGGTGTAGGTGGCCGGGTTGCTGCGCGGCGTGCGCCCGATCGGCTGTTGGTCAATGTTGATGACTTTGTCGAGGTGTTCTACGCCGAGGATGGTGTCGAGCTCACCCGGATGCTCGAGCGCGCCGTTGAGCCGATTGGCCAGCGCCTTGTAGAGGCACTCCACGATGAGCGATGACTTGCCGCTGCCGCTCACGCCGGTCACAACGACGAATTTGCCCAGCGGGATCTCGACGTCAATGTTCTTCAGGTTGTTCTCGCGAACTCCCTTGAGGATCAACTTCTTGCCGTTGCCGGGGCGCCGCTGCTTGGGCACGGCGATGCGTTTGCGGCCGCTGAGATAGGCGCCGGTGAGTGATGCCCCGTTCCTCATGATCTGCTGCGGCGTGCCGGTGGCGATGACCTGACCGCCATGCTCGCCGGCGCCTGGGCCCATATCAATAATCCAGTCGGCGGCGCGCATCGTGTCGTCGTCGTGTTCGACGACCAGCACGGTGTTGCCCAAATCGCGCAGCCGCGTGAGCGTGTTAATCAGACGCTGTTGGTCGCGCTGGTGCAGGCCGATGCTCGGCTCATCCAGCACATACAGGACGCCCGTCAACTGTGAGCCGACCTGGGTGGCCAGTCGAATGCGCTGCGCTTCGCCGCCGCTCAGGGTGTTGGCGCTACGGCTCAGGGTGAGATAGTCCAACCCAACATCCACCAGGAACTGCAAGCGCGCGCGGATCTCTTTCACAATTTGCCGGGCGATCTGCTTGTCGCGATCGCTCAACGCGACGGATGAGTCCGGCCGCGCGCCCCGATCATTCGCCGGGTGCTGCGCGCCCTGAGGCGCGTCATCCTTGATCCCCAGCGAATCCACCCAGGCCAGCGCCTCGCGGATGCTCATATCGGTCACTTCGGCGATGTTCTTGCCGGCTACCTTGACGCATAGCACCTCTTCCCTCAAGCGCTTGCCGCCGCAGGCCTCGCAGGGGCGGAAGGTCATCACTTCCTCGATGCTCTGCTTGATGTAGTCGCTGGTGCTCTCACGATAACGCCGCATCAAGTTAGGGATGACGCCCTCAAAGCTGACGTCGTACTGCCGGCGCTCGCCTAGGCGGTTGACGTAGCTCACCCGCACGCGCTCACCGCCGGCTCCGTATAGGATCAGGTCGCGCTGCGCCTGGCTGAGCTGTCGCCACGGCTTGTCCATCGGGATATCGTAGGCCTTGCACACCGCGCGCAGCATCTGGCGGCCCCAGCTCTCATCATCGTCGCTGTTCCAGCCGCTGGCGTTGATGGCGCCTTCCTCCAGCGATAGATCGGGGTTCGGCACGACCAGCGCCGGGTCAATCTCGCGCTTGCTTCCTAGGCCCTGGCATTCCGGGCAGGCGCCCTGTGGGGCGTTGAACGAAAACAGCTTCGGCTCCAGGTCGGGGTAGCTCTTGCCGGTAGCTGGGTCTACCTTCTTCTCGCTGAAGAAGATGTCGCGCCAAGCGCCAGGCGCGGGCTGGGAGACGGTAGAAGGCGGGCCATCTTGCGCTTGCCCGCCTGCATCTCGCGCCTCTTGCACCATGGCGATCATGAAACCGTCGCCGAGCTTGAGCGCGGTCTCAACCGAGTCGTTGAGCCGCGCCAGGAATTGGCGACGCTCCTCATCCGCTCCTGCACCGTCCGAGTTTGACTCACGAGACCCTGCCGGGTCCGGCACGACCAGGCGGTCCACTACGGCCTCGATGTTGTGAAGTTTGTAGCGGTCGAGCGAGATGTCCTCATCCACGCTGCGAATCTCGCCATCTACGCGCACGCGCGCGAAGCCCTGCTTGCGCACGTCTTCAAACACCTGCTGGTGGTGGCCTTTTTTGTCCCGGATGAGCGGGGCAAGGATCTGCACGCGCGTGCCAGGGGGCAGTGCGGCGATCTGATCCACGATCTGCTGCGCCGTTTGCGACACAAGCGGCAAGCCCGTGACCGGCGAGTACTGCACGCCGATGCGCGCGAACATCAGGCGCAGGTAGTCGTAGATTTCAGTGACGGTGCCGACGGTCGAGCGCGGGTTGTGGCTGCTGCCTTTTTGGTCAATCGAGACGGCCGGCGAGAGCCCCTCGATCTGATCCACATCCGGCTTCTCCATCTGGCCGAGGAACTGCCGGGCGTAGGCCGAGAGACTTTCGACGTAGCGGCGCTGGCCTTCGGCGAAGATGGTGTCGAACGCCAACGACGACTTACCGCTGCCGCTCAGGCCGGTGATGACAACCAGTTTGTCGCGCGGGATCTCAACGTTAATGTTCTTGAGGTTGTGCACGCGCGCGCCGCGCACCACGATCTTGTCCTGCGCCATATCCGTTTAACCCCAACTCGTTCCACATGCTTTCGACCGCGAGATGCGTCGAATCGAAGCGAGTAACTATAGCACGCATGTTCTACGCAAGCGGGCCGACGGCGCGCTCATGGTTGAGGAATGACTTCGCTGGCCGGCACGCGCCGCAAGTTGATCATCCACTCGCTCAAACTGCGAAAGCGATCGCTGGGGTAAACGATTGGCGCCACCTGCACGTTGCGCACGCGCGAGGAGATCACATAGTCGAAGGCCGGGTAGTAGAGCATAATGGCCGGCAACTCCTCGACGAACTTCTGCTGGAAGCGCCGATACAACTCGACGCGCAGAGCGCGATCGGTCGTCGTGCGCGCCTGCTCCAACCACTGACTGGCTTCGGCGTTCTCCCATCCGGTGAAGTTCTGGCCGGCGCTGGCTTGGCTTCGGTGCCACAGCGGGAAAGGATCCGGGTCGCCGTCGAGCAAGGTTTCGGCGAGGGCAACTTGGAATTGGTGCGTGGCAAGAAAGTTGCGCACGATGTTGCGCACCGGAATCACCGTCACTTGTACGCCCAGTTCACGCCATTGCTGGGCGACGGCCTCGGCTACCTGAGGATAAATCCCACTTTCGGGCGTCAGCAGCGTGAAAGCGATCGGCTCACCCCCCTTTTGCCAGACCTCGACGTTCGACGGCGCGACGATGGAAACTTCATAGCCGGCCTCGCGCAGCAGCTGCTTGGCGCGCTCCAGATCGCGGCCGGAGGTGCGCACGTCGGCATCGTGCGCCCATGTGCCGGGGATGAACGGCGTGTGGGCAAGGATGCCACGGCCCTTCAGCACGTCGCGGATGATCGCTTCTCGATCCAGCGCCAGCAGCAGCGCCTGACGCACCGGCAACTCGGTGAGAGCCAAAGCGCCGCTGTCCTTGCGTAAGTTGATCATGAGCGCGACGAAGCGGGCACTCGGCATGCTGTAGGTCGTCGTGTTCGGTAGCTCCGAAGCCGCGCTCGTCTCCGCCGTCGAACTGAAGTCGGCCATGCCGTCTACGTCGCCGTTCCGGAATGCGTCGAGCAAACTCCCCGAATTGGGGTAGTAGCGCAGCACGAACCGGCCGAGCTTGGGCCGAGCGCCGAAGTAAGTCGGAGATGGTTCAAGCGTGATCGAGGAGATGCGTCCGCCGGACGTGTTCAGCTCAGCCACGCGCCAAGGTCCATTGCCTTTGGGCTGCTGGTTGAAGGGGAGCTTATCCAGGTTCGCTGCCGTTGTCCCCTCTAGAGCATGTTTCGGCAGCAAACCGATGGTAGTGTAGTCTATGAAGGGCGCATAGGGTTGGTTGAGCCTAAACTGGACGGTGTAGTCGTCCAGCTTGGTCGCCTCCACTTGCCGCCATAGTTCGCTGATGTCCTTGCGACCGGGGAAATCGGGCTGCTTGATTAAGTTGATTGTGAAAAGCACGTCGTCGGCCGTCACCGGCGCGCCGTCCTCCCAACGTGCGTCTCGCCGCAGCTTGAAGGTGTATGTGATGCCATCCGGCGAGATGGACCACGTCTCGGCCAAGTCCGGCACGGCCTCGCCGCTCTCGTTCAGCCGAGTTAAGCCGCTGAATACCAAGCTGCATAAGTCGCGGTCGGCCTCGTTCAACTGGCACAGCAGCGGGTTGATCTGCTTCGGCGCACCGACCACGCCCTCGACGTACGTGCCGCCCTCGGCCGGGACAAGCACCGTGTCGCGCGAGACGATAAATTGGTAGACCAGGAAGGCGACGCCCATGATCCCGAGCGTGATGAAGAGCAGGGAGAGCCGGAGCGTGCGCATGACGTCAGCTCGACCGGTGCGTGCCAAAAGCCGAGGGCGAGGGACAGAGGGCTAGAGTCAAGTGTTAGAGCTTTTGCTCTCTGCCCCGGCCGTGTCGGTCTTATCGGTTCGCCGAGAAGAAGATGACGTTGATTAGCGCAAGGACGAAGAAAGCGATGGCGATGAAGATCGTGATGGTGAAGAGCATGCGATCAATGCCGCGGCGAGTCTGATAGATGCCCTGCGCCCCGCCGAACACGCCACCCAGCTCTTCTCCTTTTGACTGCAGCAGCACGGCGGCGATCAGCGCGACGCCGAGCAGAATCTGCGCAATGCTGAGAAAGACGTTCATAGCGATCGTGGATTATAGAGGACGGCCGAGGCCTGCCGCGTTATGGCGCGGAGCCGGCGGTCTCCGTGGCGCGCACAGCATCGTGGCGCTTGAGAGCGCGGCAGGCGATGGAGTCCGGACATGGTGTGGGCTGCTTGGCATCACTCGCGAAGACGTCGAACCGGCTGAAGGCGAACAGGGCGAACGTCAGCACGATCAGCGATGCTAAGATGATCGTTGCGAGTTGGCGTCGGTTGAGCGCATAAAGGGTTCTCATCCTTTCAGACCAGTGGTCACGATGCCCTGGATCACGAAGCGCTGCGCCAAGAAGTAGAGAATGATGCACGGCGCGATGAACATCACGGCGCCGGCCATCTGCAGTGCCAATTCTCCGCCGCCGCGCATGTTGCGTAGGAAGTTGATGCCCAACGCCAAGGTATACAGGTTGCGATCGCTCAGGTAGATCAGCGGGGTCAGGAAGTCGTTCCAATTCGCCATGAATGAGAAGATGGCGATGGTAGCGAGCGCTGGCTTGGCCAGCGGCAGGATGATCTGCCAGTAGATGCGGAACTCGCTCGCGCCGTCAATCTTGGCCGCCTCGTCCAGCTCGGTGTTGATGGTCATGAAGAACTGGCGCAGCAGGAAGATGGAGAAGGCCGGGCCGAAGAATGGCGGCAGCACTAGTGGGCCAAACGTGTTGGCCATCCCCAATCCACGCACCCATAGGATGAAACTGGGGATCATCGTGACCGGATAAGGAATCATCATTGTGCTGAGCAGCAGGATGAACAACAGATTGCGTCCGGGGAAGCGCAGCCGAGCGAATCCGAACGCTACCAGCGAAGCCGAGAGCAGCTCGCCGAACACGGCGATCGTGGTGACGATGACACTGTTGCGGAAGAAGGTGGCAAAAGGGATCATCTCGAAGACGCGCACGTAGTTCCGCCAGTTGAACTGGGTGGGTAGGAACTGGGGCGGAAAGCCAAGCGGCGCGCCGGTCTCGCGCAGCGACGACGTGAGCGACCACAGGAAAGGCAAGATGAAGATCGCGCCCAGGCCGATCAACAAACCATAGACGACCAAGGCGCGCGCAGTGCGGCGTGCGTACCACTGCGCCGAGTGACGTCTGAAGGTGATGGCCCCCATCTATCTACCTACTTCTTTGCTAAGCCTTCGTAATGCACCCACAAGTCGGAGGTGCGCAGCAAGATTACCGTGCAGACGAGGATGATGAGGAACAAAAACCACGCCAGCGCCGAAGCGTAGCCCATCTCGAACCAGGTGAAGGCATTGCGATACAGGTAGAGCAGGTAGAACAAACTGGCGTTGGCCGGCCCGCCACCGGTCATGATGTACGAGACGGCGAAGGTCTGAAAGGTGCCGATGATGCCGGTGATTAGCGAGAACAAGATAACCGGTGAGATCATCGGCAGCGTAATGTGCCAGAAACGCTTCCAGCTGCCGGCGCCGTCCAGCTCGGCCGCTTCGTAAAGCTCCGTTGGCACGCCCTGCAAGGCAGCGATAAAGATCACTACCGTGCCGCCGACGCCCCACAAACTCATCAAGATGAAGGCCGGCATTGTCCATTCCGGGTCGCCCAACCAGTTGGGGCCGGGCAGGCCGAGCAGCGAGAGGAAGTAGTTGATGATGCCGAAGCGCGCGTTGAAGATCCATGCGAACACGATCGCCACGGCTACGCCGGAGATGAGCGAGGGCAAGTAGAAGATGGTGCGAAAGATGCGTTGGCCGAAGACTTTCTGGTTGAGCAGCACCGCCAACCCCAACGCGATGATCAGCCCCAGCGGCACGCTGAACAGCGTATAGACCGAGGTGACGCGCAGCGAGTGATAGAACAAGTCATCGCTGAACATGCGCGTGTAGTTGCTCAGGCCGAGCCAGACGGGGTCGCGGCCGGGGCTATAGCGCGTGAAGCTGAGCACGAATGAGGCGATGATCGGGCCGGCCAAGAAGACCACGAATCCGATCAGCCACGGGCTGATGAAGAGATAACCCACAATCGCCTCGCGGCGGGCGAGCGGCGAGCCGAACACACTGCGTTTGCGCGCAGGAGCAACCGGAGCAGCAGCGGCGTGTGCCATATGTGCGCTTTAGATTGGCGCAGGGCGGCGCAGCTACCGACCGCCCTACGCCGATCCACCCAGCCCCTGCGGTTCACGCCCGGCGGGCAAGTTCTTCGTCTACCTTCGGCGCAGCAGTTGCCATCGCCTCGGCGACGCTCTTTTTGCCGGTGAAGGCCAGGTCCAATTCCGCTTGGATTAGCCCTTGGATCTTGTCGAACTTCTCGCCGGCGCCGGGGACGCGCAAGACACCCGGCTGCGCGACGATCTCCGGCAGCGCGCCGTAGCCAAGCCGCTCATGATCCGGGCCGGTGAAGGTAGACATCAGCGACTTAAGCGGTGGGATGTAAGGCGTCACGCTGTCAATCGGGCGCTGCAGCACAAAATCGCGCGCATAGGCCCAGGCTGCCGGAACCATCTTCGAGTTTGCGCCGATGGACCAACAGCCCAGATGCATGTACCAAACGCGCTGGCCGATGTTGGACTTGGGCGAGAGCACCGCGCGCCAATTTGCGCCCTGCGTTTCCTTCAGCTCGCCTAGGTCCCAGTAGTTGCCCAGCCGCATGGCAATCATGCCGCCAGCGAACACCTTTGCCATGCTGCCGCCCAGCATCTGGTAGGCCGTCTGATCCACGGCGACCTTGTCCTTGTTCACCATGTCGTACCAGAATTGCACGGCCTCGACTGCCGCCGGCTCGGTGATCGTGGTCTTGGTCTCGTCGGCATTGAAGATATCGCCACCGTTCGACCAGATCATGTACTGCCAGGTCACGAACCAATTGTCGAAGCTCAGGCCATAGCGCTCGACCTTGTCACCCTGCGCAACGTGGAGTTTGAGCGCGGCCTCACGCACGTCGTTCCACGTCCAGTCAGGCGTGGGCGGCTGCAGGCCAGCCTGCTCAAAATGATCCACGTTGTAATACAGCGACACCGGACCGGGCATGAAGCCGTAGACAAAGGCATAGGACTTGCCCTGCCAACTCTGAGCCGGGATGATGACAGGTAGGATGTCGTCGCGCTTGACTTGATCGTCACTGTCAATTAGGTCGTCGAGCGGACGCAGCGCGCCGTTAGCAGCGTAAGGCTGCACGTAGCCCTCCCACATGTCGAAAACGTCGGGCAGCGTGTTGGCTGCCATCATCGTTTGCAGCTTTTCAAAGTAGCCCTGGCCGGCCGGCAAGATCTCCGGCACGATCTTCACGCCGGGATACCTGGTCTCGAAGTCGGCATTGAATTTGTTGCGCAAGGGCTCTTCGGACGGTGTGGCGCAGCACACCATCACCCGCAAGTCGCCGGTCATACCTTCGGCGACAGGCTGTGCTGCCGGCGTCAGTTCCTGTCCACCGGCTCCACTGACCGACGGCTGTGCCGGTGCAGCAGGCGCGGCGCAGGCCGCCAGCGCAGCAGTTGCACCACCTAAACCGACCAGCTTCAACCATTGCCGGCGACTCATCGTGCGAACAGACTTCTGGGTCATTTGCATGTTTTAGAACCTCCCAAAACTCCAGAGCTTTCCCCTGGTTAGGACTCGAGTTTGCTTCGCCTATCGGGCAGCGCGTGACGAACCTTCCGTAGGCGGTCACTCAGGTCTTGCCGGCTCGATGAAGTTGGTCTTTTCGTCAGCGACCGGCGACGTAGCAGCGATAGTAGATGCGACCTCGGCAATTGTCAATCACAGAGCGCTTTGCTTTGCGCTTTTAGCCGCGTCTCACGCTATCCTCAGAAAGATGTGCTAGATGTGGGGTAGGCATTCAAGGAAGGGCGCAACTTCATCCCGGCATCCAGCGGCACGTCCCTTAAGAACACGAGACCCGGCACATGAACAGGCGAGGCGCGCTCGAGCGCGACGATTCTTCCTCAAACACGCGCCAGACAGGCTGGGCCACCCTGCCCGATCGCTTACGTACGCCTCTTGCGCTCATCATCGGCATGCTCGCAGCGCTAATCGCGGTCGCCCTTTACGATGCCCTCACGCCCGATCCACCACGATTGACCCTGCGCGACGTCAACGAGGCTATTGTCCGGGCCATGGCCTCGGCTACGCCTCGGCCGCCGCTCTCCATTGGCGCATTTCAAGCTGTTGCCCCCGCCCTCGTGCTCATCCAGGCCGAGCATTCCGCACTTGACGGCGACCGGCGCCCGGGGATAGGCAGCGGCGTCATTGTCAACGATCGCGGGCTGATCCTCACCAGCCTCCACGTAGTCGAAGGCGCTCAGGAGATCCGTTTGACGTTTGCCGACGGCACCGAGGCAAACGCCTGGGTGATTGCCAAACAACCGGAGAACGACATTGCTGTGTTGCAACCCAGCCGCCTGCCGAGCCTGCTCGTGCCTGCGCCGCTGGGTAACCCCAATGCGCTGCGCGTAGGTGATGAAGCCTTCGTCGTCGGCAATCCGCTTGGCTTATATGGCTCGCTGAGCGCCGGCGTGATCTCCGGACTGAAGCGCTCGTTCAAGCCATCAGGAAGCGGCCGACAGATGGACAACCTCATCCAGTTCGACGCAGCCGTGAACCCCGGCAGCTCCGGTGGGCCGTTGCTCAACCGCTACGGACAAGTTGTCGGCATTGTGACCGGTTTATCCAATCCCAGCGGACAAGAGGCGTTCAGCGGAATCGGCTTCGCCGTGCCGATAGACATCGCCGGCGGCGCAGCAGGCATGCCATCTTACTGAGCCCAGTCATAGGCGCTGTGCTGACATGCAACGGCACAGCGCCTCAAATCTTTTGGCACGGAGTGTTCGTGATGGAGCAAAACAGAACGGTTGAAACGCGGACGATCATCGAGCGCTTGC
The DNA here is from genome assembly GCA_025056965.1 of Thermoflexales bacterium. Classification (GTDB taxonomy): domain Bacteria; phylum Chloroflexota; class Anaerolineae; order J036; family Brachytrichaceae; genus JAAFGM01. Next base: position 52,690 of record JANWVF010000036.1, read on the forward strand.
TCTACGAGGTGAAGAAGGTGATCGTCGGCCAAGATCACCTGCTGGAGCGCCTGGCGGTCGCGTTGCTGGCGCGCGGGCACATCCTCGTTGAAGGCGTGCCGGGGCTGGCCAAGACCATGACGATCAAGACGCTGGCCGATGCGATTGGCGGATCGTTCAAGCGCATTCAATTTACCCCCGACCTGGTTCCGGCCGATCTCGTAGGCACGCGCATCTACAACCAGAAGACCGGTGAGTTCAACGTCGCGCTCGGCCCGGTGTTCACCAATCTGCTGCTGGCCGACGAGATCAACCGCGCGCCGGCTAAGGTGCAAAGTGCCCTGTTGGAAGTGATGCAAGAGCGCCAGGTGACCATCGGCGGCGAAACATTTAAGGTGCCCAATCCGTTCTTGGTGATGGCGACCCAGAACCCGATCGAATCCGAAGGCACCTACGATTTGCCGGAGGCGCAGGTGGATCGCTTCATGATGAAGGTGATCGTGGGCTACCCTACGCCGACTGAGGAATTCGTTATCGTCGAGCGCATGACCGGCTACTTGGACGCGGTGCAGAAAGTGCTGACCACCGAGCAACTGCTCGACCTTCAAAAGCGCGCGTATCAGGTGTATGTAGATCCGGCCCTGATCGAGTACGCCATCCGCGTGGTGAACGCCACACGACGGCCGAAAGACGTCGGGCTTAAAGAGTTGGAGCGCTACATTATGTTTGGAGCCAGCCCGCGCGCCTCGATCAACCTCATCCTCACGGCCAAGGCGCTGGCTTTCGTCCGCGGCCGCACTTACGCATTGCCTGACGACGTCGTGGATATGGCGCTGGATGTGCTGCGTCATCGCATCGTTCTATCCTACGAAGCACTCTCCGATAACGTCTCCAGCGACGAGCTGATCAAGCGCATCCTTGATCGGATTCCGATCCCGGTGGTGCCTTTGCATGAGCACGCCAACGTTCGCGTCAACGCCTGAGCGCATCCTGCGTCGCCTGGACTGGCACGTAGTGCGGCGGCTGGATGGCCTGCTCCAGGGTGACTATCGCAGTTTGATGCGCGGCTACGGCTTGGATTTCGCCGATTTGCGCGAATATCAGCACGGCGACGACATCCGCTACATTGATTGGAATGTCACCGCGCGCATGGACTCGCCTTACATCCGCGAGTATCACGAGGATCATGACCTAACCGCCTGGTTCCTGCTCGACCTCAGCCCTTCTGTGGACTTCGGCACCGTCGCCACGCAGCGCCAAAAGCGCATGGTGTTGATTGATTGCGTCGCCACGCTGGCGCGCGTGCTCAACCGCAACGGGAATCGCGTCGGCGCAGTGTTGTACGACGGCCGGGCGCAGCGCACCATCCCCGTCGGGAGTGGACGTATTCACGTGTTGCGCATCATCAACGACCTGCTCAGCTACCCACAACTGTCGCGCGCGCCGTTCACCGATCTCACGCCGCTGCTTGAATTGGCGCTGAGCACATTCAAGCGCCGGTCGCTCATCTTGATCGTCTCCGACTTCATCAGTGTCCCCGGCTGGGAGCGCGCGCTGCACCTGCTCAACCGGCGCCATGAAGTATTAGCCGTGCGCATCTGGGATCGGCGCGAGGCCGAGTTGCCCGACGTGGGTTTGGTGGTGATGGAAGACGCCGAGACGGGCGAGCAAATCTACGTGGACACGAGCGACACCCGCTTTCGCAAGCGCTTCGAGGAGGCAGCGCGCCGGCGCGAGGCGGCGCTCAACGAGGCATTCAAGCGGGCCGGCGTGGATGCCCTGTCGCTCTCGACTGATGAAGACCTAGTGGACGCACTGATGCGCTTTGCGACGCGCCGCAAACGGCGCCGGAGGTGATGTCTCATGTCCTTTATCTGGCCTGGGATGCTGTTATCTCTGCTGGCGCTGCTGCCGCTTGCGGCGTTGTATGCGCGCGCACAGGTGCGCCGCCGACAAATTGCTGCGCGCTACGGCAGCTTGGGAATCCTGCGTCAGGCCGACGGCGGCCGGCTCGGCCTGCGTCGTCACATCCCTGCGACGTTCATGTTCGCCGGCTTGGCAGTCTTGGCGGTTGCCCTCGCCCGCCCGCAAGCCGTGCTCAGCCTGCCTCGGGCACAGGGCACGGTAGTGCTCACCTTCGACGTGTCAGGCAGCATGGCCGCCGACGACATTCAGCCCACGCGCATGGAAGCTGCAAAAGCTGCGGCGCGCGAATTCGTACAGCGCCAGCCGCGCACGGTTCAAATCGGCGTAGTCGCCTTCAGCGACAGCGGCATGCAGGTGCTGCCGCCGACCGATGACCGACAGGCCATCCTATCGGCTATCGGTCGTTTGTCGCCATCGCGCGGCACCTCGCTGGCCAACGGCATCTTCGCCGCCCTCACGGCAATTGACGAGCTGGAGAGCGCAGAGACGACAAATTACTACAGCAATCGCGCACCACAGCCGACGCCTACGCCGACGCCGATGCCACCGGGGGTATATCAGCCCGCCGTCATCGTGCTGCTCACCGACGGCGAGAACACCGTGCCGCCTGATCCGTTGGCGGCGACTGAGGCGGCCGTCTATCGTGGCGTGCGCGTCCACACCGTCGGCATGGGCAGCCCGGAAGGCGCGCTGCTAAAGATTGAAGGGTTCACCGTGCACACTCGGCTCGACGAGCCGCTGCTGCGATATATTGCTGAGCGCACCGGCGGCAGCTACTACAACGCGCAAACCGAGGACGATCTGCACACCATCTACGATAGCATCGGCGCCCAACTGGTGGTCGAGCCGGAGGAAACCGAAATCACCGCCCTGTTCGCCGGACTGGGCGTCGTCCTGTTGCTGATCGGCGGCGCGCTGTCGCTGGCGTGGCTCAATCGCCTGCCGTGAGGCCGAAAGTTCTGGGAGGTTCATAATGAGCTTGCTCTGGCCGGGATTCCTCGTTTTGTTGGCAGCGATTCCTCTGCTCATCGCGCTCTACGTTTGGATGCAGCGACGACGGCGGCGCTTCGCCGTGCGTTTCTCCAGCCTGGCGCTGGTGCGCGAGGCGCAGCCGAAGCGCGCGCGATGGAGGAGGTACCTGCCGCCGGCTTTGTTCCTCGCGGCGCTGGCAAGCCTGATGTTCGCGCTCGCGCGGCCGGTGACGGTGTTTGCCGTGCCCAGCAGCAAGACGACGATCATCATGGCGATGGACGTATCGCGCAGCATGTGCTCGACCGACATCCCGCCTAATCGCCTCGTCGCGGCCCAGAACGCGGCGCTGACGTTCATCGAAAATCAGCGGCCCGATGTGCCGATCGGCCTCGTCGCCTTCGCTGGCTTCGCGGAGCTGATCCAAGCGCCCACCACCGATCGCGCCGCCTTGCGCGAAGCGATTTTGAGCCTGACGACCGGCCGGCGCACGGCCATCGGCAGCGCCATCCTCAAGTCGCTGGAGGTGATCGCTGAAGCAGATCCCGAGGTGCCGCCGCCGGTCACCGATCGCGCGACGACCGTTCAACCCACGCCCGTCGCCCCCGGCCAGTTCGCGCCTCACATCATCGTGCTACTCACCGACGGCGCGAACAACGCCGGCCCGCGGCCCGAAGAGGCGGCGCAACAGGCCGCCGCGCGCGGCATTCGCGTATACACCATCGGCTTCGGCACGGCACAGGGCGGCGAGATGCCCAACTGCAATCCGCGCTACGTGGGCAACGAGCCGTATAGCAGCTTTGGGATGGGCAGCGGTGCGTTCGGGGCCGGGTTCATGGGCCGCTTCCAACGCGGCATTGACGAGGAGACGCTCAAGCGTGTGGCGGCCATGACCTCGGCGCAATACTACCCCGCCGAGAGCCTTGAAGAGCTGGTGAGCGTCTTTCGTGACTTGCCCACCCACCTCATCGCCAAGTATCAGACGCAGGAGATCAGCTTCGCCTTCGCTGCGCTAGGCGCGCTGCTGGCAGCGCTGGCATTTGCCCTTTCGCTGTGGTGGCATCCGCTGTTGTGATGCCTCGGCGGCCCTCCGCGCCTGATCCACCCGGCCAGCGGCGCCGGAGCGCAATGATCTTCGCATCTACAATCTCTGCTGGGTCAATCGGCTATGACGACGCGACATCCTTTACCCGGCATCCAAACGCGCGTGATTCAGGGTGCGCGCCCGTTCAACGACACGGCAGCCGTGATGCCGCCGATCTATCAGACGGCGACCTATCAGCTGCCCTCACCGGAGATCGGCGCGGCAATCGCCGCCGAAGTCGCGCCGACGCAGTTTTACACCCGCTACGGTTCGCCGAACAACAAGCAGGTCGAGGCGTTGCTCGCCACGCTCGAGGGCAGCGAAGCCGCGCTGGTGCTGGGCAGCGGGATGGCCGCGGTCAGCACGGCGCTGCTCTCGAATCTCAAGGCTGGCGACCATGTCGTGGCGCAGCGCACGCATTACACCGCTACCTTGTCGCTGCTGAGCGACGTGCTGCCGCGCTTCGGCATCGAGGTTACGCAAGTGGACCAGCGCGACACGGAAGCCTTCGCACGGGCGATGCGGCCGAACACCAAGATCGTCTACACCGAGACGCCGACCAACCCGACGATGGATCTGACCGACCTGCGCGCGACCGCGGAGATCGCGCATGCGCGCGGCGCGCTGGCCATCACCGACAACACGTTTGCCTCGGCCTACAACCAGCGTCCGCTCGAGCTGGGCTACGATTTGGTCGTCCACAGCGCGACCAAGTATCTGAACGGCCACAGCGACGTGACCGCCGGCGTGATCTGCGGCTCACGCGCGTTGATCGAGAAGGCCTGGGAGCACCTACGGGTAAACGGGCCGCTGCTACATCCCTTCGAGGCATGGCTGCTGCGGCGCGGCTTGCTGACTTATGGGCTGCGCATGGCCCGGCACAATGCCAACGCCCTAGCCGTGGCGCGCTTTCTAGAGTCGCACCCGGCCGTGAGCAAGGTGTATTACCCCGGCTTGGAGTCGCATCCCCAGCATGCGCTGGCCAAACGTCAGATGCCGGGCGGATTCGGCGGGATGGTCGCGTTTGAGCTGAAGGGTGGCTATGAGGCCGCCTATCGTGCCATTGGTCGGACGAAGTTGTGCATCCTCGCCGTCAGCCTAGGCGGCGTTGAGACGCTGATCACCCACCCGGCCTCGATGGTGCACTCGCAGCAGACGGACGAGCAACGCGCGCAGGCCGGCATCGTGCCGGGTCTGATCCGGTTGTCGGTCGGCTGCGAGGACGCCGACGACATCATCGCGGATCTGGCGCAGGCGCTAGCCTAGGGCGGCTGCCTCAATGCCCGGCTTCGCCCAAATATGCGGCTTTCACCTTCGGATCGTCCAGCAGGCTCTTTCCTTGGCCGGAGAGCGTGATCCGACCGGTCTCCAACACATAGCCGCGATGAGCGACGCTCAGCGCCAGGCGCGCGTTCTGCTCGACCAGCAAGATGGTGGTGCCTTGCTGATTGATCTCCCGGATGATGTCAAAGATCTGATCCACCAGCACCGGCGCCAGGCCCATTGAAGGCTCGTCCAACAACAGCACGCGCGGACGACCCATCAGCGCCCGGCCGATAGCCAGCATTTGCTGCTCACCGCCGGAAAGCGTGCCCCCGCGCTGATTGATGCGCTCGCGCAGGCGCGGGAAGAGCGCGAATACGCGCTCCATGTCGCGCCGAATGCCGTCCGCATCGCGGCGCTGATACGCGCCCATCTCTAGGTTCTCACGCACCGTCAGTCGAGGGAAGATGCGCCGACCTTCCGGGGACTGAAGCACGCCTCGGGCGACGATCTCATGCGGCGGCAGGTGGTCAATGCGCTGTCCCTCTAGGAGAATCTCGCCGTGGCGTGGCGTCAGCAGTCCGGAGATCGTCCGCAGCGTCGTGCTTTTGCCGGCGCCGTTTGACCCGATCAAGGTGACGATCTCGCCCTTCTCAACCACAAGCGAGATCCCTTTCAAGGCGTGGATGTTGCCGTAGTATGTGTGGACGTCTTTCAGCTCGAGGAGTGTCATGCTGCGCTCGATGCCCTCCTGTGCGCGTTAATCGGCGACCGTCGCGCCGCGTCCTAGATACGCCTCCACCACCCGCGCGTTGGCGCGGATCTCCTCCGGTTTGCCCTCGGCGATCTTCTCGCCGTAGTCCAACACGGAGATGCGCTCGGAGATGGTCATGACCACGCGCATGTCGTGTTCGATCAGGATCACCGTCAGCCCTAATTCGTCACGCAGGCGGCGGATCAATTGTGTGGCTTCGAGCGTTTCCTGCGGGTTCATGCCGGCGGTCGGCTCGTCCAACAAGACGAGCTTCGGTTCGGTAGCCAAGGCGCGTGCGATCTCCAGCCGACGCTGGTCCCCGTAGGGGAGGTTCTTGGCTAACTCGTCATAGCGCCCCTCAAGGCCGACGAACTTCAACAACTCGCGGGCGCGGGCGCGAGCACGCAGCTCTTCGGTGCGCACGCTCGGGCTTTGGGCGATGATCTGCCACATCTTCGCGCCCAGGCGCGCGTGCATTCCCACCAGCACGTTCTCAATGACGGTCATATTGTTGAACAGCCGGATGTTCTGGAAAGTGCGCGCAATGCCCTGCGCGGTGATCTGGTCAGGGCGTTGGCCGGCAATGGATACACCGTCGAAGATGATGCTGCCGTGGTCGGGCTTATAGATGCCGGTAAGCACGTTGAAGAACGTGGTCTTGCCAGCGCCGTTCGGACCGATCACGCTGACGATGCTGCCGCGCTCCACGGTGAGCGACACGTTGTTCACGGCGATCAGGCCGCCGAAGGACTTGGTGACGTTGATAGCTTCAAGTAGCGCCATGATGGGCCTTTATAGCTTTACCTCGGCCGGCCGGGCCGCGCGCCAGGCTCTCTTTGCCTCGGTTGCACACGCCTGCCTCTAGGCGTCACCTATGCTTAGGCTCATCGCGAGCCTGGCTGGTCTCGGAAGATTAGGCAACCTGCAAACCGGTCGGGCAGCTTGACGATAATCGAGTAAGCATCCCCTGTCAAGCGCATCAGTCAGCTGGCCTGCTGAGGTTCGGACAGGTGAAAAGCGGGGAGATCACCAGCTCGGTGACGGTTTCACCTCCATGCCGGCGAGCTATCCTGAAAGCGGCTATGATCGCCCTTCAGACCATCACTCGCAGCTCTGTCCCAACCTCAGATCCGAACCTCGGTTCCCTTGGCCGAGCGATGCCCAGCTTTCACATCGAGGTGCGGCCTACTACAGCGCGCACATCAGGAGCGGGATCTCCATCTCTTCGCGGGTCAATCCGCCGTGGTGGCCGTAGTAGCGGTTCTCGAACCGATCGCGCTCGTAGTAATAGACCGACTCGCCCTTGAAGGGCAACACGACGAGGTTGCCGACGCGCTCCAAGAAGCGCGCCGACGGCGACGCGCCGAAAAACCCCTCGCCGATCAGCGCCTCGGTCTTGGTGACGATAGCCTTGCCTTGCAAATGCGCACCGATGACGGCTTCGGCCTCGTCCAGCCGCCCTGGCCTGACGTGCAGGAAGAAATCGCGCGGCGAGCCGGCCGGAATGAGCGGCTCGCCTCGGCGATTGGTCGCCAGATAGTCCTGGAGGCGCGGCAAAGACTGGTTCAAGTAGATCGTGGTCTTGGGATTGATCTCGACCATGCCGTGGTCAGCCGTGAGGATGAGCAGCACGCGGTCGCCGCGTAGGCGGTTGAGAAAGGAGCGCTCCACCGCGACGCAGAACTGATCGAGCTCGGCCTCGATGTGCTCCGAGACCGGGCCGTATTCGTGGCCGATGCTGTCTATGGCGCTGTAATACATCAGGAAGTAGGTCGGTCCGTCGCGCCGCTCGACGGCGCGGCGCAGGTTGACCAGCGCTTCAGGCAGCGTCTTGTAGGACAACGATCTGGCGCTCTCGTTGAGCGCGCGGGTCGGCACGGCATCGGCGAACTCACGAGGGTGGAAGAGAACCGACTTCACGCCGGCGCGGCTCAGGCGCTGATATACCGTGTCCGAGGGGAAGACGTCGGCAGGCTTAAGCCCGGCGTTAGCCAGCGTGTCACGGGCCTTCTCCCCTGCGAAGGAGAACAGCAGCGGCGCGACCATGCGATCCACTTCCGGTTGGTACTGAAACCACTCGTAGACGCCGCTCTGTGCCGGCGGCAGGCCGGTGTGGATGCATGTGACGTGGGCTGCCGTCGTAGACGGGAACTGTGCGGTGAGCTTGGAGACGACGCCCTGACGGACGAAGTGCTGCAGCAGCGGATAGCGGTCGGCGATCTGCTCGAAGTAGCGCCAGCCGAACCCATCCACGAAGAACAGCACCACGGCCTCGTAGCGGCGCGGCAAGTCGCCGAAGACATCATCCGGCAAGCGCGGCGCACCGTCGCCGGTCAGCGCGTGGCAAATCGTCCCCGGCAGGTTCGCGAAGCAGTATGAGTCGTAGAGCGGCCGGACGAAGACATCGCGCCAGCCGGCAGCATCCACGGCGCGGATGGAGGCGTTGTTCAACATACTGGGTAAGAGTATCGCAGTTCCGACGAACCGAGGTCGGCTTCCTGTGGCGTCTAGCCCAAACGTTCACGCCGCGGGCGACTCTCGTGCGTCTCCCGTAGCATGATAGACGCATTAAAATATCGGCGCTCATGAGGCTGATCGCGTGTATCCGCCGCGACACGGCTGCCGGCGACAAGCAAATCGTCTCTTCCCGCTCGCCTTGAACTTGCTTCGCAACGTGGACGCCGCATGCTTGGGGCTGCACGGCGGCGGTTTTGTCCCCTTAGCCCTGCCCTTTCTCGACAAGTCCAAGATTTAGAGAATCATCCTGAGGAAGAACTGTCATGCAAGCGAGCAAGAATTCGTTCGGCGCATTAGCCGAATTCGACACCGGAAATGGCAAGGCTCACTACTACAGCCTAGAAGCACTAGAGCGGCAGGGCATCGGCGCGATCAGCCGACTGCCCTTTTCGATCAAGATCATGCTAGAGCAGGCGCTGCGGCAGTGCGACGGCTTCGCGATCACCGAGTCCGATGTCGTCCGACTGGCGCAGTGGAACGCGACGGACGTCAAGCCCGATGAGTTGCCGTTCAAACCGGCGCGCGTCATCCTCCAAGACTACAGCGGCATCCCGTGCCTGGTGGATTTGGCTGCGATGCGCAGCGCCGTGGCACGCATGGGAGGTGACCCGAAGAAGATCAACCCGGTTGTGCCGGTGGATATGGTGATTGACCATTCAGTGCAGGTGGATTACTTCGGGCGACCCGATGCGCTGCAGCTCAACATCGCCAAAGAGTTCGAGCGAAACATCGAGCGCTATCAGTTCTCGCGCTGGGGGCAGAACGCCTTCAAGAACTTTAGCGTCGTGCCGCCCGGCAGCGGCATCGTCCACCAGGTCAACCTGGAATATTTAGCCCGCGTGGTGTGGCTGAAGGATGGCCTGGCCTTCCCCGACACCCTGGTCGGCACCGACAGCCATACTACGATGATCAACGGCCTAGGCGTGGTGGGCTGGGGCGTGGGCGGCATCGAGGCGGAGGCGGTCATGCTGGGCCAGCCGCTCTACATCGTCATGCCGGAGGTGATCGGCTTCAAGCTCTACGGCGCGCTGCGCGAGGGCGTGACGGCCACCGACCTGACGTTGACGGTAGTGCAGATGTTGCGCAAGAAGGGCGTAGTGGAGAAGTTCGTCGAGTTTTACGGCGCCGGACTGAGCAACATCACCTTGGCCGACCGCGCCACGATCGCCAACATGGCGCCCGAATACGGCGCGACGATGGGCTACTTCCCAATTGACGCCGAGAGCGTGAACTACCTACGCCGCACAGGCCGGAGCGAGGCGCTCTGCCAGCTCGTCGAGCGTTACGCAAAAATACAGGGCCTCTTCCGCACCGATGACACCCCCGATCCGATCTTCACCGACACGCTTGAACTCGACCTCGGCTCGGTCGAGCCAAGCTTGGCCGGCCCCAAGCGCCCGCAGGATCGCGTGCCGCTGAATAAGATGAAGGAAGCGTTTCGCGCCGCGCTTACCGCGCCGACGAAGGATCGCGGCTTCGGCCTGAAGGAGGACGACTTGGCGCGCTCGGCGAAGGTGCGCTACAACGGCCATGAGGATACGCTGCGACATGGAGCCGTGGTCATCGCCGCGATCACCTCGTGCACCAACACCAGCAACCCGAGCGTGATGCTGGGCGCGGGTCTGCTGGCCAAGAAGGCGGTGGCGAAGGGGCTGCGCGTGCCGAAATACGTCAAGACGTCGCTGGCGCCGGGGTCGAAAGTCGTGACCGATTACCTGGCTGATGCCGGCGTGTTGGATGCTCTGGAGGCGCTCGGCTTTCACGTGGTGGGCTATGGTTGCACCACGTGCATCGGCAACAGCGGTCCGCTGCCACAGGCAGTGGCCGACGCCGTGCAAAGCCAAAACTTGGTCACCGCTGCCGTGCTGAGCGGCAACCGCAACTTTGAGGGGCGCATCAATCCCTTCGTGAGGGCTAACTATCTGGCGTCGCCGCCGCTGGTCGTGGCCTACGCCATCGCCGGCACGACCGACATTGACCTAACCCGTGAGCCGCTGGGCATCGGCAGCGACGGCCAGCCGGTTTACCTGCGCGACATCTGGCCCTCGCAGCAGGAGATCCAGGAGGCGATCGAGAAATCGGTGCGGCCGGAGCTGTTCCAAAAGCAGTATGCCGTGGTGACGCAGGGAAGCGAACAATGGCAAGCCATCACGGGCGTCGAGGGCGATTTGTATCCCTGGGACGAGAACAGCACCTACATTCAAGAGCCACCGTATTTCGAGAACTTCACGTTGACCCCGCCGCCGATCCAACCCATCGTCAACGCGCGCATGCTGGGCCTGTTCGGCGACTCCATCACCACCGACCACATCTCGCCGGCCGGCGACATCGCCTTGAACTCGCCGGCCGGCCGCTACCTGATCGAGCGCGGCGTGAAGAAGGAGGACTTTAACCAGTACGGCACGCGGCGCGGCAACGACCGCATCATGACGCGCGGCACGTTCGCCAACATTCGCCTGAAGAATCTGCTCGTCCCGGGTGTCGAAGGCGGCGTGACCAAGCACTTCCCCGATGGCGAAGTGATGGACATCTACGACGCGGCGATGAAATACAAGCAGGAAGGTGTGCCGCTGATCGTGATCGCCGGCAAGGAATACGGCACCGGCTCCTCGCGCGACTGGGCGGCGAAGGGCAGCTTGCTGCTGGGCATCCGCGCGGTGATCGCCGAGAGCTTTGAGCGTATTCACCGCAGCAACTTGGTCGGCATGGGCGTATTGCCGCTTCAGTTCGTCGAAGGGCAGAACGCCGAGACGCTGGGCATCACCGGCCGAGAGACGTTCACGATCGAAATCGGCGACGACACACTGCGCGAGCCGCGCCAGACGCTGCCGATCCACGCGACGCGCGAAGATGGGACGCGCTTTACCTTCAACGTGATTGCCCGGCTCGATACGCCCGTGGAGATGCACTACTACAAGAACGGCGGCATCCTGCCGGCCGTGCTGCGCGAGATGCTGCGCTGACACCGAAAACCGACGCTTCGTGATAAACAGCCACAGCCGCGGCCTCACGGTCGCGGCTGTGCGTTTGTCTCTTCCGCGGGTGCGCCCAGCGCCAACCGTTCACCCCGAATCGCGCGGCGCATGGCTTCGCGGTCATCCCAGGCATATTCGGTCGTCCCGAAGCACATGGACTGTTCGTGTCCTTTGCCACATGCGACGACCGTATCGCCTGCACTGGCCAGCGCGCATGCCTGGCGGATCGCCTCGCCGCGATCGGGCTCGTGCTTGATCTCGGCGCGTGCCGGTTGTGCTGCGGCCGCGCCGCGATCCATCTCGGCGAAGATCGCGTCAAGTGACTCGCGGCGCGGATCCTCGGCCGTAAAAATGGCAACGTCGGCCAGCTCGGCAGCCACTTTGCCCATCATGAAGCGTTTGTATGTGTCGCGCTCCCCGGCGCAGCCGAAAACCACGATCAGTCGGCCGGTTGTCATGCCGCGCAGCGTGATCAGCACGTTCTCCAGTGAGTTCGGTGTGTGCGCAAAGTCCACCACCGCCAGGTAGGGCTGACCCTCATCTATGCGCTCCATGCGACCTGGGATGCCGCGCAAAGCCTCGACGCCAGCCTGAATCGCCTCGACCGGTGCGCCAATGGCCAGCGCTGCGCCGGCCGCGGCCAGGATGTTCGAGACGTTGTAACCGCCGATTAGGTGCGTCTTCAGCGGCAATGCCAGCGGCTGGTCGCCCTGGCGGAAGGCGTAGGCCTCGACGCGCCCGGCGGCCTGGTCCACGCGCGGCGGATAGAGCCACCAGCCATCGTAGTGGCCGTTGGGCTGAATCTCGCGCGAGTAGAAGATGCGCCGTTGGGCGGGCAACTTGACCAAATAGCCGAACGAGTAGTCGTCGTCGGCGTTGAGCACGTGGGTCGGCGCCATCTCGAACAGACGCGCCTTGGCAGCGCGGTAGGCTTCGCGCGAGCCGTGCAGGTCGAGGTGGTCGTGCGTGATGTTGGTGATCACGGCGACGTCAAAGGTCACGCCGTCCACGCGGTGCTGCGCCAGCCCGTGCGATGTCACCTCAAGCACGCAGTGCGTCGTGCCGGCGTCGCGCATCTGGGCTAAATAGGCCTGCACCTCATCGGCGTCGGGCGTAGTGGTGTGCAGGCCGGTATCGAGCGTTCGGTCGCCGATCACGGCATTAACCGTGCTGATCATGCCAGCACTATATCCGGCCGCCTTCAGGATGCTGAAGATCAGGTTGGTCGTCGTGGTCTTGCCGTCGGTGCCGGTGACGCCGATCACCTTCATAGAGCGAGACGGAAAGTCGTGCCAGGCGGCAGAGAGCAGGGCGAAGGCACGCCGACCGTTGGGCGCAGGGATGAGCAGCCGAGGATCGGCCGTCGAAGCTCCCTCGGCATCTGCTTGTCGGCCGGCTTCGACGATGACGGCTGCCGCGCCGCGCGCGATGGCCTGTGGAATGAAAGCGTGACCATCGGCGGCGACACCTCGGTAGGCGACGAACAGATAGCCGGGCTGCACATGGCGCGAATCATCGGTGACGCCAGTGATCACGACGTGCTCTGCCTCGAGCGGGGACGGTAAGCCGGCAGCGCGCAACAGTTGCCGGAGCGATCTGGCCATCGCCGGCAATGTTACCAAGCCTGCCGGGCTCACGAGCCTTGACGAGGGAGGGATCCACAGGGCTCAAGCATCAGAGCGCTGCTCGCGATCAAGTTGCTGGCCAAATAGTTACCTTCGTCGCGATCGCGGACATGTTATTGCGCTGACAGCGGGTAGGCGAAAGCAGTGCCTTCGCCTACCCGCCCTTCGCCCACCCGCCTCGCCCGCCATGCGCGCCGATGCTCGTCTCGTGATATAGCCGCCTAGCGGCGGTTCACTGCTGGTGACCGTCATCCCTGCGCCTGCCGCTTGCGCACTATGCGCAGCCATAATGACTTCCGGTCACGCTTCCGGCCTGCACTGCACACAACCTTGATGATGCGTAAGCCCTGTCATTCGCCTTCGAGGCGCATCTCCAAGACGGTATCATTCAGCACTATCCTTCCTGTGGATTGATGAGGTCGAACATATGACTAAGGTTCTGCCCCGCCGCGAAGAAGTGCCGCCGGAACATAAGTGGGATTTGGAGAGCATGTATCCCACCCCAGAGGCCTGGGAAGAGGCCTATCGCAAGCTAGAGTCTGAGCTGCCGAGCCTGGCTTCCTTCCAGGGCCGGTTGACCGAGTCGGCTGCCACGCTGCACGCATATCTGAGTCTGCTAGAGCGGCTTGCGCCGGAGATGTATAAGATCTACAACTACGCCGAGCGCTACTTCGACGTAGATACCACGAACCAGACGAACGCGGCCCGCGTGAGCCGGGCGCAGCGCCTGGCCGCCCATTTCGGGGCCGCGACGGCCTTCGCGCAGCCCGAGATCCTCACCCTTGATCCCAGCACGATCGCGCGCTTCATCGCCGCCGAGCCGGGGCTGAAGATCTACAAGCATTTCTTCGATAACCTGATGCGCATGAAGCCACACGTGCGCTCGGCGGAAGTCGAAGAAGTCATGGCACAGGCCGCCGAAGCGCTGGCGACGCCGGCCAACGTGTATGCCGTGCTGGCCAATGCCGACCTCAAGTTCGCCGACGCGCGCACAAGCAAGAAGAAGCGCGTGCCGGTAGCGCAAAGCAACATTGACGAGCTGCTGAGCAGCCCGGACCGCACGCTGCGCAAGACCGCCTGGGAGAGCTACGCCGATGGGTTCCTGGGCATGAAGAACACCTTTGCCGAAGTAATGGCCGGCAAGGTGAAGGCAACGGTGCTGCGCGCACGCGTGCATCGCTATCCCAATGCGCTCACGGCGGCACTCGCGCCGAACAACATCCCGGTCGAGGTCTACCACAACGTGATTGACGCTTGCAATCGCCACATCGGCATCTGGCATCGCTACTGGGATCTTCGTCGGCGCGCGCTTGGCCTGGACAAGATGGAAGTATGCGACATCTTCGCGCCGCTGGCCAAGCCGCCTCGCGTCACCTATCGGCAGGCGGTCAAGTGGATCGTCGGTGGGTTGCGCCCGTTGGGAGCGAAGTACGTGAACGCAGTCAAGCGCGGCCTCACCACCGATCGCTGGGTGGACATCTACCCCAATCAAGGCAAGCGTGACGGCGCTTACTCCGCCGGCAGCTACGGCACCAAGCCGTTCATTTTCATGAGCTACAGCGAGCAAGGCCTGGGCAGCCTAAGCACGCTCGCCCATGAAATCGGCCACTCGATGCACACGCTGCTGACCTGCCAAAACCAGCCGTTCATCTACGCCGACTACTCGATTTTCGCTGCCGAAGTCGCCTCGAACTTCAACCAGGCATTGGTGCGGGCGCACCTGCTCACGCTCGGCCGCGGGCCTGATTTCGAGATCGCCGTGATTCAAGAGGCAATGGACAACTTCCACCGCTACTTGTTTTTGATGCCGATCAACGCCCAGTTTGAACACTGGATGCATACTACGGTGGAACAGGGCGGCGCGCTGACCGCCGATGCGATGAGTGCCAAGCTGGTGGAGCTCTTCCGCAACGGCTACGGCGATGCCGTGCGCCTCGATGAGCCGCGGGTCGGTGTGACGTGGATGCAGTTCTCGCACTTCTTCGCCGATTACTATGTGTGGCAGTACGCCTCCGGCATCGGCGCGGCCAACGCGCTGGCCGATCGCGTGTTGGCCAAGGAGCCGGGCGCGGTCGCCCGCTACCTCGACTTTCTCAAGGCCGGCAGCTCGATGTACGCGCTCGATTCGCTCAAACAGGCCGGCGTAGACATGACCCGTCCGGAGCCGATGGACCGTGCGTTCAAAGTGCTGGAGGGCTTCGTGGATCGCCTGGAACAGTTAGTCGGACAAAAGGCTTGATTCTTTCGGCGCAGGATCCGCTTCGTCCGCCGGGTGAAGCGTGACCGACTAGGAGAAAGCTCGATGAACCGCCAAGAAATACTACTGTTGCAACAGATGCGCTCGCTGCCGAGCGTGACCATCACGATGCCGACGCATCGCACGTCGCCCGACAACAAGCAAGATGCGATTCGCCTGAAGAACTTGGTCGTCGAGGCCACCAACCGCCTTCTCAAGGACTTCCCTAAGCGCGAAGTTGAGCCGCTCCTGAAGCGCATGGATGAGTTGGCGTCCGACGTGGATCACGCTCATAACCTTGATGGCCTGGCGATGTTCGTCAACCGCGACTTCGGCCGCGTGGTGAAGTTGCCCTTCGCGCTCAAGGAGCGCGTGGAAGTCGGCGATGGTTTCGCCACGCGCGATTTGGTGTTCGCCATGAATCGCACGCCGCGCTACTGGGTGCTCTCACTCAGCGAGAAGGCGACTCGGCTCTACGAAGCGACGCGCGACGACCTCATCGAGATCACTGCCGGTGCGTTCCCGATGGCGATGAACCTACCGGGAGGTGCGCTCCGTTTGCCGGGCGGCGAGGGCATCAATCCCAGCAAGCAAAGTGATCATTTTCACGAGCAGTTCTTTCGCGCCGTGGACCAGGAGTATGACAAGGTGACCAAGGACGACCGGCTGCCGCTCGCCGTGCTGGGCGTGGATCGCTATCTGGGTTTCTTCCGCAAATTCTCAGCCAAGAATGACGTGATTGCCGAGATCAAGGGAAACTATGATCATCTATCGGCGCACGACCTGGGCAAGCTCGTGTGGCCGGTAGTCGAAGAGGCGTTCGATCGTCGTCGCGCCCAGGTCTTTGACCGGCTCAACGACGCGATCGGCGCGCGCAAGTTCGTCAGTACGATCGGTGAAGCATGGCGCTACGCCCACGAAGGGCGAGGCGCGCTTTTGCTGCTCGAAGAGGGCTATCATCAACCTGCTCGATTGAGCGATGACGGGATGAACATCCTGTTGTCGGATGACCCCACCGACCTCGACGTGATGGACGACGCGGCGGACGTCGTCGTCGAGGAGGTGTTGCAGAAGGGCGGGCAGGTGGTGTTCGTGCCGGATGGCTCGCTGGCCGAGCACGGCCGCGTGGCGCTAATCCTACGCTACTGAGCCCACAGCCGTCGGAGCAGCGCCTGCACGTCGGTCACGCCCTGGAGAGCGCGACCGCAGAGCGCATTCGTCGCGCTTCGGCACTAGGTTCGCTCTACATAATAATAGCTCCATCTGGGATGAAGAAGTCGAAGTCTATCGAGCACGCCTCAGGCTTCTCGGATGAGGAGCGTGCGGCGATGCGGGAGCGCGCCCGCGAGCTAAAAGCGGAGGCGCGCACGAATAAGCACAGGGCAGATGCGGAGGGCACCGTGCTCGACACAATTGCTGAGATGCCGGAGCCGGATCGCAGCATGGCCACACGAATCCACGCGATTGTCAAGGCCAACGCCCCAGAGCTTGTGCCGAAGCTCTGGTATGGCATGCCGGCCTATGCCCGCGACGGAAGAGTTGTTTGTTTCTTCCAGGCCGCGCACAAATTCAAGGTGCGCTACGCCACGCTAGGCTTCACCGATGCTGCGCGCCTTGACGAAGGTGCGATGTGGCCAACTGCCTTTGCCCTGGCAGACTGGACTGCGGAGGTTGAGGCACGAGTCATCGCCTTGGTGAAGCAGGCCGCGGGGTGATGCGGGGAGATGAGCGCAGCTATTGGCACGATGCGTCAGCCTCGCCTGCCTTACTCCACCGCACTGACGCGCACGTTGTCGAACGTCACGTCGGTGCCGGGCTTGTCAATCAGCGTGAGCGCGAACACGCCGATGTCACCGCTGGCGAACGTGTCATCTTGTTTGGACGAAATCGGCTGATCGTTCACGAAGAACGAGAGTTCATTGCCGCGCATCACTACCTTGATGCGATTGGTTTCGCCGCCCAGCTTGATGGCCGGGTGCGGCTGCCAGTCGTCCCAGTTCTCCCAGTCGCCGTCCTTCACGTAGCCGGCCCGCCAGTAGCCATCTGATGAGATCCCAAAGTGGTAGAAGTTCTTGCGATCTTGCATGCGGAACAGCACGCCGAAGCCGTTGTCGGTCGGGCCGCCGTTTGGACGGGCGTCCACCTCGAAGACGGCATCCTTAAAGTTTTTGCCAGCGGCGCTCCACTGGGTCAGGTTCTCCAGCTTGACAATGATGCGTAGCCCGCCCCCGTCATATCTCACGTCAGCGTTGAGGTCGGAGAGGGTCTGCCAACCACTACTGGGGTCGCTGAAGTCGTCGGTATACGGCAGTGGGGTGAGGTCAGGTGTGCCCATCCCGCCGGCCGGCGCGCATCCGGTCGGTATGGCGAGCGCGACAAGGGCAAGCATGGCCGCTGCGATCCTGGTTGCCGGTGTCATGGCAAGAATGATAGCGCCTGCGCATCGGCGCATTCGCTAGAATTTGCGGCTAGTCGCGTCATGCTTCGTCTGGCTCGCTTTGCGCTCGTCGGCATACTGGTTCTTGCCTGTCTTGGGCTAGGGCTATTCACGGTGTCGCATCCCGCCTTCGGCGCCGCCAAGCTGCCACCTGAGGATCAAGAGCCGGCGATGACGCGCCCGCGTGCGCACACGAGACCAACGCCAGCCGCAACGGCAAGGCCGGCGCGACCGCCGGCCTCGGCGCGTGTGCCGATCTTGATGTATCACTACATCTCCGAGCCACCCCCCGGCGCGGATCGCTATCGGATCAATCTATCCGTGCCACCGCAGGACTTCGAGCGACAGCTTCAGTATTTGGCGGCCAACGGCTACACCACGATCAGCCTATACGACCTGTATGCCCACCTGACGGTGGGCAGCCCGCTGCCGCCAAAGCCGGTCGTGCTCACCTTCGATGACGGTCACCGCGACCATTACGAGCATGCCTTCCCCCTGCTTCGCAAATACGGCATGCGCGGCACGTTTTTCATCACCACCGACTTCATCAACTTCGGCAACCCCGACTATCTGACCTGGGAGATGGTGAAGGAGATGTCGGCGGCGGGGATGGACATCGAATCGCACGCCCGCACGCATCGCGATCTGCGCAACCGTGACTTCCAGTTTCTAGTCTGGGAGATCCTCGGGCCGATCGAGCAGATCACGGCACACACCGGCAAGCGACCACGCTTCTTTTGCTATCCCTCCGGACGCTACGATGACGCCGTGATCCGTATCCTGCGCTCGGTGGAGACATGGGCAGCAGTAACGACCGAGCACGGCTCGGTTCACACGCTGGCCAACGCGATGACCTGGCGGCGCATTCGCGTGCATGGCCGCGCCTCGCTCGAGCAATTTGCGGCCATGCTCAGGAGTGCCAGCGGCGGATGATCGGCGCGAACTACCTGCGCCGACCAAAGATGCGCAGCAGCGATAAGAACAGGTTGATGAAGCTCAAGTACAGCGACAACGCGCCGACGATTGCTGCTTTGCTGCGTAGCTCACCTTCCTCGCCCAGGCCGTGCGCCATGCGCTTGAGTTGCTGCGTCTTAGAAGCGATCAGACCGACGAACACCGCCACGCTAATGTAGGTGATGATCCAGTAGAGCGTCTCGCTGCCCAGGAAGAAGTTGATCAACGAAGCGAGGAGGATGCCGATTAAACCCATGAATGCCAGGTTGCCTACGCGGGTCAGATCGGCCTTGGTGATCCAGCCGTATGCGCTCACCACGGCGAATGTGCCGGCTGTGATGAAGAACACGATGCCGATGGACTCAGTGGTGTAAACGTAGAACAGGACTGAGAAGGTAAAGCCGGTGAGCGCTGCGTAGATGATGAGCAGGCCGGTGGCGATGCCCGCGCTCAGCTTGTGCACGATGGCGCTCAGCACGATCACGATGATCAATTGGACGATGAGAATTCCCGGCAGCGCGAAGGACGTGCTGAAGATCCAAGCCATTAGCGCTGGGTCAGCCGCGGTAGCCACGGCGACCAGGCCGGTGATGGCCAGCGCGATCGCCATCCACCCATACACGCGCGTGATGAAGGCGCGCTCGATCGCAGGATCCGAGACAGCCACAGATGTCGCGGCAGTTGGGTTCACGTCGTAAGTGTTCATCGCCCTCATCTCCTGTGTAACTTCATTAATCACATATTGTATGTCGCAACTTATTTGACGCACACTGCGCCGCGAGCGTCTACCGCACCCGTAGGCGCGTCAGCACGACCTGATCGCCGGCGAATTGGCCTTGGGCATCGTAGGCCGGCAGGCGCGCAAAATCTTCCGGCGCATACCACACCAGCAGCAGGCGGTAGACGCCTGGCGTCGCTGCGCCGCTCACCTCCAGCGCATGAGTCAGACTGATCGTCTCGCCGGCTCGCCACTGGGTGAGCGGCTGCCCTGAATCTTGCTGCGCGATCTTGTTCGCGCCGTCGTCCAGCAGTTGCAAAGACACGTTCAGGTCGCGCGGAGACGGCTGCGCCACGCGCCAGCGCGTGGTGATCACGAGCACCCTCCCGGGTGCGAGCACGGGTGGATCGAGCGTGTAGCTGAGCAGCTCCAGCCCGTTCGTGTAGCGCAACAGCGGCGTTGCTGCTTTGCGGCTGCCCAGTTCAAGCGCGCCGAAGATCACATGGTCGCCGCCGCCCACTACCGGCAGCCGCTCTCCGGTTGCATGGTCATACAGGCCAACGGCCCAGCGCAGCTGCTTAGGCCCCGGCGTGAGGGGGGAGAGGCGCAGCGTGTAGCGGTCACTCCACAATCGCCCGGCCGGCTGCTCGCTCAGCGCCAGGCTACCCTGGCCGGGATACATATCGCGCTGGGCGACGATCACGTCGTGCGCGTCAATCAGGTGGACGAACACGCTGTAGTTGCGCGTCACCGGCTGCGTCAGCGCCCAGTTCAGGCGCAGCGTGACTTCGTCGCCGGGCTGCAGATCGTCGGGCGCGTCGAACCCTGCTTCCGCAAGGTGCACGACACGACTGAAATCGGCGTCCACGGCCAGCGGCAGCCGCTGCGCCCAACCGTCGGGCGGCTGAGCATAAGCCGGCGCGATGAATGCGAACGGGGTGACGATCGCCAGCGCGGCCAAGCCGGCGCATGCGCCCACCAGCACGTAGCGGTGGAGCGACCACCAACCGTAGGCCAGCGCCGCCGAGATCACGGCGATGCAAGGGAACATCAGCCGCCCCTGCGACGCCGGCGTGAGCGAGGTCCACCGCAACAGCGCGACGAAGACAAGCGCGACCCAGAAGGCGCACAGGATGATTTTGCGCCCTGCGTCTGGCGTGAGCGGATTTCTGCCTAGGGCGGCGGAGGCCAGGCGGAAGCCGAGTCCGACGACTGCGGCTGCTGCGAAGCCGTTCAGCACGTCGTAAATCCATGGCGACATGATGACGTTCATCGCGCCGAACACGCCCCAGTAAGCCCACACGAAGCCCTCACGCTCGCTCCAAAGTTGCGCCAACGAGGCCGGTTGGTCGCGACGCCCCACTACGTCGAGGAAGGCGTTCCAGCCCAGCAGGTCACCGTATAGCTGCTGATTGCGGATGAACCACCAACCGCTGATGAGCAGCGTGACGGCGAGCATGATGAGGACAAAGCTGCTGAGGGAGCGCACCCAGGCAGCGAGCCGCTCGAATTTGAGCGCCTGAAGGTTGATGCTTGCAAGCAGCGCGGCAAGGCCGAATAAGCCCACCAACCCCAGCGCGCTGCTCTTGCTCAGCGCGCCGAGCCCGGCGATCGCGCCGGCGATCGCCGCGCTGCGGATTGAGAGGTCGCCCAACCGCATCAAGCGCAGCGCCCACCACACCCCGATCGTGCTGAACAGGACGGCAGCGTTGTCGTTGTTGATCGCGCCGCTGATGAAAGCGAACATCGGCGTGCAAGCGACGATGAGCGGCGGGGCCAGGCGCAGCAGACCGGCGCGACCGGGGAAGAGCTCGCGGGCAACGAGGTAGGTGAACCAAATCGTCGCCGTGCTCATCAGGATGGAGGCAAGCCGAGCGACGCGAACGGCCAACGCGGCACGCTCCCAAGGCCAGGCCTCGGCCGGGGTGTGCAAGATGACGTTGACGTTGCCGTCGCGGGTGGGCACGCCCATATCGCTGTGCGGGTTGATGCGTCGAATCTCGCGCCAGTTGGACGAATCGAACGGCGCGCTCAGTGCGGCAGCGATCCAGTAGTAAAGCGGGGGTTGGCTACCTTCCTGCCGCCATGGGGCTTCGGCATCGGTCTGGCCGGCGCGCTGCACCGGCAACCCGCCGCCGGTAGCCAGGTGTTGCACCATCGGGTAGTGCCACAGCTCGTCCGACGCTTCAAAGAGCGGCGTGAGGACGCTATACAGGCTGAAGAGGACAAATGACGCAGCGACGATCAGCGCCGCGCAGATCTTCTCGACGCGCGCGCTCACGTGGCAAGCACGAGGGATACGAGCATGACCATTAGGCAAACGTAGCGAGCCATATGTCGCCCAGTGTGCGCGATCTAGCTGCCGGCCTGGGGCTGCCTCTCTTGAGTGGGCTGCGCGCCGCTTGATGGTGACTCGGCGTAACCTTCCAGCGCCTTCATCCGTTCGGCTCGGTCGCGCTCCAGTTTGGCGATGCCGTTGGAGACGACGGTGAGGGTGTGATTGAGTTCTTCGCGCAATCGCATCAGCGTCTCCAGGGCATATGCGTCGGCCTCCGCGCGCATGCGATCCACCTCGCGGCGGGCGCGCTCCTCAATCGCCTGGGCGCGGTTCTGCGCGATCGCAATAATTGCAGTGTCATCGGCGAGTCGGCTGGCTTCTTCGCGCGCCATCTCTTTGATGCGCTCGGCTTCCTCTTTGGCCTGGGCAATGATTCGATCGTGCTCCTGCTGGATGCGCTGCGCCTTCTTAATCTCTTCCGGAATGGCCAACACCATCTGGTCAATCAACTGAAAGCACCGCTCCGCGTCCACCAGTTTCATCTTGGTGCCGGGCACGCGGCGCGCCTCTAGCAGGACGGCTTCCAGTCTTCCAAGCAGGTGTTGAATGTCCATGCCGACTAGTATATTGGAGAATCGCGATTCTATTTAAGTTGCTTTAATGCCCGTGCCACACAGGCCGGCACGAGCGCGGTGACGTCGCCGCCAAGCGTAGCGATCTGTCGGATCAGCGTCGCGCTTAGGAAGTGATTGGGCGCATTGGCAAACAGGCAGATTACCTCGATGTCCTCGGCGAGCCAGTGGTTGGTCTGCGCTTGTTGCAGCTCAAAGTTGAAGTCCACGCTGTTGCGCAAGCCGCGGATGAGCACCGACGCCCCCACCTTTCGCGCAAAGTTGACCGTCAAGCCACTGTAGCCAGCGACGCGCGCGCGGCCGTCCACACCTAACTCACGCAGCACTTCGCGCACCAACGCGATCCGTTGCTCGTGCGAGAAGAGCAGCTTCTTGTCCGGCTGGTCGTAGACGGCGATGATGAGCTCGTCGAACAGGGCCAGCGCGCGCTGAGCGATGTCAAGGTGTCCGTTGTGGAAGGGATCAAACGTGCCGGGGTAAAGCGCGATAGTCATGATCGAGGCACACGGTCGTAGTCTAACCAGCTTGGGGTGATGAAGTTTGCCCTGCGGCGGAATCTGCGCGTGACATACGTGCCCGCAGCCTTAACTGGCATCGCCGGCTACTTGGCGATGCTTCCAGAATTCGGCCACCCTCTCGGCCAGCAAGGTATGCTGAGCTAGCTCGGGGTCTTGCTCGAGCAGCTTCTCGGCTTGCGCGCGCGCCGCGTCCAGCAGGTCTCGGTCGCCGACGCTCACCAGCCGCAGTTCAGGATCGCCGCTTTGGCGGGTGCCGAAGAACTCGCCCGGGCCGCGAATTTCCAAGTCAATCTCGGCCAACTTGAAGCCATCTTGAGTGTTCACGATGGCCTGCAGGCGCTGGTCGCTGATCGCCGAGCTGCTGTCGGCAATCAGCAGGCAATAGGACTTGTGCTGGCCGCGACCAACGCGCCCGCGGAACTGATGCAGTTGTGCCAGGCCGAAGCGGTTGGCGCCCTCGATCAGCATGACCGTGGCGTTCGGCACGTCTATGCCCACTTCGACGACCGAGGTAGAGACAAGGATGTGCGTCTCGCCGTTGGCGAAGGCGCGCATGGCTTGCTCCTTTTCCGCCGGCTTCATCTTGCCGTGCAGCAGCCCCAGCTTCAGCGTCGGGAACACCTCCTGTTGCAATCGCTCGTATTCCTCCACGGCCGCCTTAGCCTCAATCTTGTCCGACTCTTCGACGAGCGGGCAAATGATGAAGGCCTGCCGGCCTTGTTCCACCTGGTACTGCACAAAGCGATAAGCGCGCTCGCGCTCGGTAGGGGGGAACCAATGTGTCTCGATCGGCTGGCGACCCGGCGGCATCTCGTCGAGCACCGTGTTATCCAGATCGCCGTACAGCGTGAGCGCCAGCGTGCGCGGAATGGGGGTCGCCGTCATCACCAGCGTGTGCGGGCTCAGCGCGCCTCCCTTCTTCCGCAGCGCTGTCCGCTGCAGCACGCCGAAGCGGTGTTGCTCGTCTACCACCACCAGCCCCAAGTTCTTGAATGACACGGCTGCCTGGATCAGGGCGTGGGTGCCGATGACGGCATGAATGCTGCCATCGGCCAAGCCGTCGTAGATGGCGCGCTTTTCGGCGGGCTTCGTGCTGCCGGTTAGCAGCGCCAGCGAGATCGGAGCGACCGCTCCCTGCTCCGCGAAGGCGTCGAACAGCCGTTTGACCGTCTTGAAGTGCTGCTCGGCTAGGATTTCGGTGGGCGCCATCATGGCCGACTGCACGCCAAGCCCGGCCACCAGCGCCATGCTCAAGGCAGCAACGACGGTCTTGCCAGAGCCGACATCGCCCTGGAGCAGGCGGTGCATGGCGTTCGGTCGGCTCAGGTCTTTGACGATGGCATCTAGAGCGCGCCGCTGCGCGCCTGTGAGTTGGTAGGGCAAGGCAGCGGTCAGCCGGTCGAGCACGGCAAGGTCAACCTGAAGCGCCTGGGCCGGTTCTTGTCGCCAAATCTGGCGCTGGCGTAACACGGCCAACTGCAGCGTGAACAGCTCGTCGAAGGCCAACCGGCGACGCGCGCGCTCCTGCGACCTCATCGAGCGCGGGAAGTGGATCTCGCGCAGCGCCTCGGCAATCGTCATCAGCCCCAGTTCGCTGCGCACTGCCTCCGGCAAATGCTCCGGCACGCGCGAGGGCCAATATTCAACCACGCGCTTCATCACCCGGCGCATCAGCAGCGGCTGTAGCCCCTCGGTCAGGCGATACACCGGCACGATGCTGCCGCCGGTGATCCACTCGCGCTCGGCCGGCTCGCAAGTGGGATTCTGAAAGGTCAAGCGACCCAGATACTCGGTCACCTTGCCGCTGATGACGATCTCGCGTCCGACCGCCAACTGTTTCAGCAGGGTGTCCACGTAACGCTCGCTCGTGAACCAGCTACATTCGATCGCGCCCGATGCGTCCTCAACTACCGCTCGCACGATCATCAGGTTGCTCTTGGTGCGATGTTTGCGCACCGATGCGACGCGCCCGATGATGGTGACCTGCTCACCGTAAAAAAGCTGGTTGATTGTCTTCAGCGCGCTGTAGTCATCGTAGCGCATCGGGAAGTAATACAGCAAGTCGCGGATGGTATGGATGCCCAACCGCGCCAGCTTCTGCGCGTTGAAATCGCCGATGCCGGTGATCTTGGTCACCGGCGCGTCCAGACCCAATCCGGCCTCGCGCGGCCGCAGGGGACGCGGCTCCGGGCGCGGTCGTCGTGCCGGCAGCGACGGCTCGCTGCGTCGGTCGTCGCCCTCGGTGGATGGTGACGTTGTGATGACCGGCGCAATCTCCATTGGCGGTGCCTCAAGCGTGCGGGAGGGCTGATCCTCCGTCGCGAATCTAATCGCACCTTCGGGAGGGCGTTGCGTTGATGCATCCTTCGCGCGCGCTTGGGCTGAACCGCGCAACACCGGCGAACGCAACTGGGTCACCAGGGCATCTAGGGCAGCGCGGCGGTATGCCTCGTCGGTGGATGCGCTGTAGTTGCGCATTTCTTGGGCAATCGTCTCCGCCCAATCGGGGTCAATATCGTTGCGGGCTGCGTCGGCCAGCCAGGCAGCAGCGAACGATTGCAGACCACGCGTCACGGCCTTGTCGTGATAGCCGGTTTGCGCTTCGAGCTTGAGGATCTTGAGGAGCTTTTCGGTCGCTTGGTTCGGCATGGCGCGCAGGGCGCATCACGCCGTGCGCGTGATGCGTAAGGCGAAGCACGTTGTGCCAAGAAGATTATACGCTCGGCTAGGCGTTCACGATCACTACGCCCAAGCCCAGCGGGCCGAAGTGCGCGCCGATGACCGGCGTGACGAGCACCGGGTCGGGCGGCTCGATCGGCGCGATCGGCTGCAATTCGCGGCGCACCAGTTCGATGTCGCCGGTCTGTTCGCCGCCGGTGTAAACGATCGAGAA